>NZ_JCAKRX010000026.1:0-802 GCF_059515225.1 Stenotrophomonas sp. CS3K5 | reverse complement strand
CGAGATGGTCTCGCCACTGTCGTCCGATCTCTTCGGTGAGAGAATCACGCTGAGCTCAGGGGCAACAGAGTTCGTCGTTACCGATATCGGATGGGGATGGCCTCAAGCTATCCCGGGACTAGCGGGATACATCAACGATGTATGGCAAGGACACAACCAGAAGAATATCGACGATGCAAAGTAGAATGCTTCGGGTTGCTATCGCGATTGTGGCAGGAGCAATCCTACTCGTGCCTGGGCTTTTGATGGCCGTTGCTTGGGGGGGTACCTTAAACCTGGAGGTTGCCATCGCAGCCACGGTTGTTTCGATCGCAGTGGCCATCTGGCTGCCAAAATTGAGATGGGGTGGTGCGGTCATTGCTGCTTTGCTGATTGCTGTGCCCCCATTCCCGTACTGGACGAGCTGGGATGAAAATGCGGGGCAGCATTTGCACTTCTTCCACGGCTACAACCTGCAAAGCTTGCCTATGTTTAGGTTCGTTGTTGTTTTTTTGGTGGCTATGCTGCTCTTTGCAGCTATATTTTGGTCGATTGGCAAGCGCTCGGTTACCAAGGCCCCTTAGATCGCAGCGATGTTGATCATCCATGCTTCAAGCAACAAGCCCGCCCTTTGGTGGGCTTGTTGCTTGAAGCATGGCCGTCCTGCGCTGCGCCAGGTAACGAGAATACGGCGGCCCTACGCTTGGACGTCAGTGCGCGGTTCCGACCGGCTTGCCGTCGGCGTCACGGACGACATCGACGCGGCAGTGAAAGGCAGCCAACGCCCCGACGTTGCCGTCAGTGGACCTCGTAAGGGGTTGGG
>NZ_JCAKRX010000025.1:0-1927 GCF_059515225.1 Stenotrophomonas sp. CS3K5 | reverse complement strand
GGATCGCCGCAGTGATCGTGGATGGTGCGGCCAAGTCGATGGACCTGGGCAATGGCTTGCAGGTGATAACCCGGAAGTTTGCGCGGGATCTGCGGATGAAGCTCTGGAGGAAGTTCCTGGGGGAGGAGATCCAACCGTTGCCGGAGAAGAAGCAGAAGCCCTACAGCGGTGTTGGATCTGCAGCATTGTATCTGCCTTGGTTCAATGTTGAGTGCCCCAGTATCAGGATCGAGAGCCCGGCGAGTCCCGCTACGTGGAAGGGGATTAGGGTGCGAGCGGATTCCAACGCGACCGCGTACGAGCGCGTTTTTACCAACGTCCCCCGCAATTCGTTTCGGCGGTACGATGCCGTATTCGGTGGGTTTCCGTCTGCGGGTCTGAGTGATGATGGTCGCATCAGGCGAATACTGTATGCACAACCACCAGACCTTCAGGAACAATTCATGGCAGAGCCAAGCATTGTGAATGACTATGTGACCAGCGCGGTGGGACGGCTCAATGTGGAAAAAGCCATGAAGGCGCTGAAGGCGGGCGAATCACGCGTCAAAGGCTTTTGGGTGGAAATGCCGCTTTTGTGGGGCAGCGGCATGGATGACCCCGCTGCAACAATGCCTAACGAAATCATCGCAGCGCTGCCCCGCGGGACTGGCCTGCGTGGAGGTGCGATGCTGGCGAGACAAAGTGTCGACGAAGGACATGGAGAGCAGGCTTGAACAGATTTACTGTCGCTAGGGTCATGGCCTTTTTCGGTGCAGTATCCTGCGCAAGCGCTGCCTTTGCTGACTGTGCGCCGATGAATAGCGGCGTGCGTGCATCGCCGGATAGAAATGTAATGATCCGCTTCAGTCCGGAACCCATTGATCTATTCCATATAAGTCTGAGTCGAGCGAACGAGGTCGCGCCATTCATCCGCATTGGCGTCTATCCGGAGGTCGCAAGATTGGAGAACAGGCCTTTCAGTTCCGAAGGTGGAACGATCTTCTATCTGGAGTCGGGCCCTCAAGGGCCAAGGCTCTGCCGGGTGGAGGAGTGGAAGCGAAGGGAGCACAAGGTGAGTGGCGATGATGCGAGCTCGCATCCTGCAATCCAGCGGATTCTCCCGTACTTCGAACTTCGGCAAGTTCGCACCATTCACTATGATCTGTCTGGTCGACTTGTATCCAGTCGAAAGATTGATGTAAATGGGCGTGGTAGCACAATTTTCTGTGCGCTCTATGATAAGGAAGGCAGAATTGAAGTGGCAAATGAAAGCTCGGAGACGGATGTTTCAGATAGGCCCAGCTTTCAGTGTTCGCAGCTTCGCGATGAGCCTGTAAAGAAGGTTACTAGGTACTTCGCCTATCGACCTGATGGATTCTTGGCTTCGGATATGACCAAGATGGCTACGCGCAAGCCTGGGGAGGGCGCGGGCCAAGAGGATGTCGGTTTTGGGGCCGAAGTCACGGATGGTGCCTGGTACGCACAAGGAGATTATTACTTCAACGGTGCCAACTTCCACCACCTCGTCGGTGCATCGTTTCAGATGAGCGACAAGCGCGGGCTTACCGGTATTCAGAGTGCATCCTTTGCCATCGCTTCGTCCGACGCGACACCCATCTTTGAGCAGCGCAGTCGAGATGAGGGTAGGGAGTTGAACTATACCTTTCCTGGAGAGCGTGTATCTCCAGACGTGTTGAAGGGGCAGTTTGACGGCGTGATTGCGTATACGCGTGTTCGTGAGTATTTCCACCGCACTGGGCAGCGCGTCTTCGAGATTTTCGCTCCTGGCGCAAAGTACCCCCGTGAACGTCAGTGGCGCAGGCTGGATCTGAATCGTCAGGAGAACTACGACGCAAAGGGCAAGCTCACGCGGGTGATCCTGTCCGGTCCGGTATCCGACGACGACGGCTACTCCGAGAACCTGCGCGCCTACGCCGAGAAGGGTGTT
>NZ_JCAKRX010000024.1:0-1942 GCF_059515225.1 Stenotrophomonas sp. CS3K5 | reverse complement strand
AGATCGCCGCCGTGATCGTGGATGGTGCGGCCAAGTCGATGGACCTGGGCAATGGCTTGCAGGTGATAACCCGGAAGTTTGCGCGGGATCTGCGGATGAAGCTCTGGAGGAAGTTCCTGGGGGAGGCGCTTGAGACGAAGCCTGAGAAGGGGGGGGAGCAATTCGTCTTTTCTAATGCAACCGAAGACTACTACCCTTGGTTCAGCATGATGAGTCCTGATCTTCAAATTGAAAAGCCGGCAAGCACCAGAACTTGGCGGAGGATCAGGGAGATTGCTGACGCTAACTCGAATGCTTATCAGCGTGTCTTCACGAATGTCCCTCGCGATTCGTTCCCGCGCTACGATTCCGTGCTTCATGGGTTCCCCGCAGCAGGTTTGAGTGACAAGGGGCACGTCAAGCGCATGTTGTATGCACAGCCCCCTGACTTGCAGCCTGAATTCATGCTGGAGCCGAGTATTGTGAACGACTATGTGACCAGTGCCGTCGGTCGGCACGATGTACGTAGGGCGACGGACTTCCTTCGAGACAAGGCCTTGGGTGATCGCGGTGTTCAGGGGTTCTGGGTGACCATGCCACTCCTATGGGGTGGCAGCATGGATGATCCTGCAGCCGCTATGCCCAACGAAATCATTGCTGTCGTACCTGTCGAAAGGAGTGGGTCAGTTGAGTTGGCGTATTCGAATGGAGGTGTTTCACGTAAATCCGGGGAGCAGGTATGAGTAGGTGTCTGCTCTTGAGATGGTTGATTGCGTTCGGGGCCTTTTGTAGTGCGGGCACCGCGCTGGCAGACTGCGGTTCATCAAGCGGGAAGCCAGCTGCATTTAAGGGCGATTCCTTGGCTGTTAAGTTCAGACCAAGCTCAATGGGTGCGCTGCGAGCGAGCCTTAGTCGTGCGAATGATGTTGCCCCCTATGTTCGGATCAATCTGTATCCCGAACTTAGTGAGCTGCGCAACCAGTCATTCGATTCGAATGGTGGTGCGGTTTACTATTTGGAGAAAAGCGCTCAAGGGCAACGGCTATGCCGCGTTGAAGAGTGGAAGAGGCGGGAATCCAAATTGATTGGGCAGGTGCCACCTGAGAGCCTGCATCCTGCGGTGAGGCCGGTGTATCCCTATTTCGAGCTGAGCAGGAGCTATGAGCTCCATTATGACTCGGCTGGTGGATTGACTTCGATTCAGAATGTTGATGCGAAAGGGCGTAGGGTCACAACGTTCTGTGCACTCTACGACGAAAATGGTCGCATAGAAGTGGCAAATGAGAGTTCTGGGTTGATTGTCTCGGATAAGCCAGAGTTCCAGTGTTCGCAGCTCCGCGATATGCCATCCCGCGTTACCACTCGGTACTTCACTTATCGGCCGGATGGATTGCGCGCCTCCGATGTAGTCAAGCAGGCCACCCGTAAGCCAGGTGAGGATCCCTACCGCGAGGACACCGGCCTTGGAACGGAGGCGACCGACGGTGCCTGGACTGTGGGGGGCTTCGTCAATGTCGACGATGCTGAACTGAAACGGATCGTTGGCATTCGCTTCTATGGCAGCGAAAAGCGAGGGCTTGTAGGGGTGCAAAGCCCTTCCGCTACGCTGGTTCCATCTGACGCCACTCCAGTTTTCGCAGAGCGCAGTCGGAGCGTGTCGCAGGAGGTGCGGTACACGTTCCCGGGTGAGCGTGTTCCTCCAGAGGTCGCCAAGGGGTACTTTGAAGGAGTCACAGGCTATACCCGTGTGCGTGAGTATCTGCACCGTTCGGATAGCAGGATTTTCGAAGTATTCGGACCGCAGGCAAAGCATCCGAGCGAACGTCAGTGGCGCACGCTGGATCTGAATCGTCAGGAAAACTACGGCGCAAATGGCAAGCTCACGCGGGTGATCCTGTCCGGTCCGGTATCCGACGACGACGGCTACACCGAAAACCTGCGCGCCTACGCCGAGAAGGGCATA
>NZ_JCAKRX010000023.1:0-2247 GCF_059515225.1 Stenotrophomonas sp. CS3K5 | reverse complement strand
CGCAGCTTCCACGGCGGCGTTCAGCGCCAGAATGTTGGTCTGGAAGGCGATGCCGTCGATGACGCTGATGATCTCGGCGATCTTCTTCGAAGAGGCTTCAATGGCCGACATGGTGGTGACCACCTGGCCGACCACCTCGCCACCCTGCGAGGCAACGCCCTGGGCGCCGATGGCGAGCTGGTTGGCCTGGCGGGCGTGTTCGGCGTTCTGGCGCACGGTGGAGGTCAGTTCCTCCATCGAGGCGGCGGTCTCTTCCAGGTTGGCGGCCTGCTGCTCGGTGCGGCGCGACAGGTCGCTGTTGCCGGAGGCGATTTCGCCGGCGGCCAGAGTGATGCTGGAGGCGCTGGCCTGGATCTGGCCGACGATCTGGGTCAGCTGCGCGACGGTGGCGTTGGCGTCGTCACGCATGCGCGCAAACACGCCCTGGTAGTCACCGTGCATGCGTGCAGTCAGGTCGCCCTCGGCGATGGCCGACAGCAGCTGCGAGAGCTTGCCGAGGTTGTCATCGCTGACCGCCATCATCGCGTTGAGGTTTTCCAGCATGAGGCGGAAATCGTGATCGAAGCGCTGCGCATCGCCTCGGCGGCTGAAATCGCCTTCGGCAGCCGCACTGGCCAGCTGCTTGATCTCGGCGTTGATGCGGCCGAGGTTGGCCTTGACCGTATCGACGGTGGTGGTCATCGCCGCCTTCTCGCCCGGATAGCGCGCGATGTCGCGGCTGAGGTCGCCGACGGCGTATTGCTGCACTACGTCCAGCACATCGTGCAGGGTCTGCACGTGGCTGCCGACCAGGGCGTTGGTCTCCTGCACCATCAGGCCATACTCACCGGGGAAGGCGCGCGCGTCGATGCGGTAGCTCAACTCGCCACTCTCGTGCCGGCGGGCCATCTCACGCTGGCCGTTGATGACCGCGTGCAGCTGCTGCTGCATGCTCGACATGGCCTCCAGCAGGCGGCCCGGCTCGTCGTGTGGCTGCGGGCCGATGTGGCTGTCCAGCTTGCCACGGGCGATGCCTTCGGCGACGGCGGTGGCCTGTTTCAGCGGGCGCGCGATGCGATTGCCGATGACCCAGCTCAGCGCCAGCACGATCAGCACCAGCACGCCGCCGGCGACGGCCATGATGGCGGTGAACACCAGCGCCTGCTTCTGCACGTCGTCCAGGTAGACGCCGCTGCTGACCACCCAGTTCCAGGGCGCGAACAGGCCGGCGTAGGCGACCTTCTCGACCTCTCCCTTGCTGCCCGGCTTGGCCCAGCGGTAACTGACGAAGCCGCCGCCGGCCTTGGCCGCTTCCACCTGGTCGTAGTAGATGCGCACGCCATCGTCGGTGCGGAAGTCCTTCATGTCCTTGCCGACCAGGTCCTTGCGGAACGGATGCATCAGCAGGCGGTAGCCGGTGTCGTAGAGGTTGAAGTAGTACGCATCATTGTCGGCGCGCATCACTTCCAGTGCCTGCAATGCCGCCGCCTTGGCGGCGTCTTCGCTGAGCTCGCCGGTGGTGGCCAGGCGGTGGTAGTGCTGCAGGATGCCGTAGCTGAGTTCGACCTGGGTCTTCAGCGCGGTCTTGCGGGTCTCGGTGAGGTCCAGGTACTGCATGCGGGCGGCGATCACCGACAGCGCGATCACGCCGAGCGCGATGAGCAGCGTCAGCAGGTTGAGCTTGCGCCGGACGGAGAGGTTGCTGAAGTAGTGTTGCCAGCGATGCAGGAGATTCATCGAGCAGGACCAGGTTGAAGCGGGCGGGCGGCGCCGAGCCGGTCACGGCAGGACACACGGTGACAACCCCGTTATCGGCCGCGCGGGCGGGGGATTGAGCTGCGTCGTCCGAACGTATTCAGGTTTCCTTGCAGCGGCGGCTGCGGCGCTGCCTGCGGCAGGCTTTGGAAGCAACAGCAACAGCAACAGCAACAGCAACAGCGGTTGGTCGGCGGTCACGGGTTGCGAGAAGGGCTTGGCCAGGGTGGGTTGGCGGGGGACGCCGTAAACCCGTCCTTGGGGGCTTGGCCGCGGCATCCATGCCGCGGACACCCCCGCCAACCCACCCTGGCCAGGCCCATTCGATATCCCGGTGTCGGACAGCAAGAGCGTTGGGTTTCCAAGTGGAAAGAGGGGTCAGATCCGTTTTCCTGCGGAAAACGGATCTGACCCCGGAAGCGATGCAGCTGTTGCTGTTGCTCTTCTTTCTTCAATCCGGGGTGGACGCGCACGGAACGTGTCCGTGGCCGGGAGGGTGGGTTGCGCAGGGGC
>NZ_JCAKRX010000022.1:2500-4929 GCF_059515225.1 Stenotrophomonas sp. CS3K5 | reverse complement strand
TGGGACAAGGCGCCAGCCTCGCATAGTTCTTGTGACGTAGCGTGCACTTGGATGCTCTTACGACGTTGTCGTAAAGCCAAGGCAACTTGAGGTTATATGGTCAAGCCGCACGGATCATTAGTATCAGTTAGCTCAATACATTGCTGTACTTACACACCTGACCTATCAACCACGTAGTCTACATGGTTCCTTCAGGGGGCTTGTGCCCCGGGAGATCTCATCTTGAGGCGCGCTTCCCGCTTAGATGCTTTCAGCGGTTATCGCTTCCGAACATAGCTACCCGGCAATGCCACTGGCGTGACAACCGGAACACCAGAGGTTCGTCCACTCCGGTCCTCTCGTACTAGGAGCAGCCCCTCTCAAATCTCCAACGCCCATGGCAGATAGGGACCGAACTGTCTCACGACGTTCTGAACCCAGCTCGCGTACCACTTTAAATGGCGAACAGCCATACCCTTGGGACCGACTACAGCCCCAGGATGTGATGAGCCGACATCGAGGTGCCAAACACCGCCGTCGATATGAACTCTTGGGCGGTATCAGCCTGTTATCCCCGGAGTACCTTTTATCCGTTGAGCGATGGCCCTTCCATACAGAACCACCGGATCACTAAGTCCTAGTTTCCTACCTGCTTGATCCGTCGATCTTGCAGTCAAGCACGCTTATGCCTTTGCACACAGTGCGCGATGTCCGACCGCGCTGAGCGTACCTTCGAGCTCCTCCGTTACTCTTTAGGAGGAGACCGCCCCAGTCAAACTACCCACCATACACGGTCCCCGACCCAGATAATGGGCCCAGGTTAGAACGTCAAGCACGACAGGGTGGTATTTCAAGGATGGCTCCGCTGCAGCTAGCGCCACAGTTTCATAGCCTCCCACCTATCCTACACAGACGAACTCAACGTTCAGTGTAAAGCTATAGTAAAGGTTCACGGGGTCTTTCCGTCTTGCCACGGGAACGCTGCATCTTCACAGCGATTTCAATTTCACTGAGTCTCGGGTGGAGACAGCGCCGCTGTCGTTACGCCATTCGTGCAGGTCGGAACTTACCCGACAAGGAATTTCGCTACCTTAGGACCGTTATAGTTACGGCCGCCGTTTACTGGGGCTTCGATCAAGAGCTTCGCCTTGCGGCTGACCCCATCAATTAACCTTCCAGCACCGGGCAGGCGTCACACCCTATACGTCCACTTTCGTGTTTGCAGAGTGCTGTGTTTTTGATAAACAGTCGCAGCGGCCTGGTTACTGCGACCCTCTTCAGCTATAGCTCGCACGAGCCACCAAAAAGGGTGCACCTTCTCCCGAAGTTACGGTGCCATGTTGCCTAGTTCCTTCACCCGAGTTCTCTCAAGCGCCTGAGAATTCTCATCCTACCCACCTGTGTCGGTTTACGGTACGGTCTGCGTAAGCTGAAGCTTAGGAGCTTTTCCTGGAAGCGTGGTATCAGTGACTTCGCCATAAAGGCTCGTCTCGGTGCTCGGTCTTAGAGGATCCCGGATTTGCCAAAGATCCAAACCTACCGCCTTTCCCCAGGACAACCAACGCCTGGTACACCTAACCTTCTCCGTCCCTCCATCGCACTTACGCGAGGTGCAGGAATATTAACCTGCTTCCCATCGACTACGACTTTCGTCCTCGCCTTAGGGGCCGACTCACCCTGCGCCGATTAACGTTGCGCAAGGAAACCTTGGGCTTTCGGCGTGCGGGTTTTTCACCCGCATTATCGTTACTCATGTCAGCATTCGCACTTCCGATACCTCCAGCGGACTTCTCAATCCACCTTCGCAGGCTTACGGAACGCTCCTCTACCGCGCATAACAAAGTTATGCACCCCAAGCTTCGGTTCAGTGCTTAGCCCCGTTAAATCTTCCCCGCAGACCGACTCGACCAGTGAGCTATTACGCTTTCTTTAAAGGGTGGCTGCTTCTAAGCCAACCTCCTGGCTGTCTGTGCCTTTCCACATGGTTTTCCACTTAGCACTGAATTTGGGACCTTAGCTGTGGGTCTGGGTTGTTTCCCTTTTCACGACGGACGTTAGCACCCGCCGTGTGTCTCCCATACAGTCCGTCTCGGTATTCGGAGTTTGCAATGGTTTGGTAAGTCGCGATGACCCCCTAGCCATAACAGTGCTCTACCCCCGAGAGGATACATATGAGGCGCTACCTAAATAGCTTTCGAGGAGAACCAGCTATCTCCGGGTTCGATTAGCTTTTCACTCCTAATCACACCTCATCCCCTACCTTTGCAACGGGAGTGGGTTCGGGCCTCCAGTGCGTGTTACCGCACCTTCACCCTGGGCATGACTAGATCACCCGGTTTCGGGTCTACTGCCCGCGACTATGCGCCCTTATCAGACTCGGTTTCCCTTCGCCTCCCCTATACGGTTAAGCTTGCCACGAACAGTAAGTCGCTGACCCATTATACAAAAGG
>NZ_JCAKRX010000021.1:0-5019 GCF_059515225.1 Stenotrophomonas sp. CS3K5 | reverse complement strand
GTAAGCGCCATGGATGGCGCGCCCGAGCCTACAGGGACGTATTCACGGCGTCCCCTGCGCAACCCACCCTCCCGGCCAACCCTCAGGAGCCCAGCGCTTCGACCGGCCACCCCGAGGGGCTTCGCCGTTGGCTGGATATCCGGATACCCCGAAAACGAAAACGCCCCAGCACAGGGCCAAGGCGTCTTCGTGGATCAGATCAGGTCGGCATCAGAATTCCTGCCAATCTCCGTCGGCCAGTTCGGTGGCCATCGGGCGACCGCCCGCAGTGCGGCGGGCCGGCGGGGCAGCCGGAGCTGCTGCTGCCGGTGCAACAGCGCGCGGGGCCGGGGCAGCGACGCGCGGCGGGGCGACCACGGCTTCGGCTTCGTCCACCACGAAGATCGACACGGCCTCGCTGAGGTGGCCGGCCTGTTCTTCCATCGCACGCGCGGCGGCAGTGGCTTCCTCCACCAGCGCAGCGTTCTGCTGGGTGGTTTCGTCCATCTGCACCACGGTCTGGTTGACCTGCTCGATGCCGGCGCTCTGTTCCTGCGAGGCGGCCGAGATCTCGGCCATGATGTCGGTCACGCGCTGCACCGAAGCAACGATCTCGCCCATGGTCGCACCGGCCTTGTGCACCAGCGCCGAGCCGTCATTGACCTTGCCGACGGAGTCGTCGATCAGGCCCTTGATCTCCTTGGCGGCGGCCGCCGAGCGCTGGGCGAGGGTGCGCACTTCGCTGGCAACCACGGCAAAGCCACGGCCCTGTTCACCGGCACGGGCGGCTTCCACTGCGGCGTTCAATGCCAGGATGTTGGTCTGGAAGGCGATGCCGTCGATGACCGAGATGATCTCGGCGATCTTCTTCGACGAGGCCTGGATGGCCGACATGGTGGTGACCACCTGGCCGACCACCTCGCCACCCTGCGAGGCGACACCGTGCGCGCCGATGGCGAGCTGGTTGGCCTGGCGGGCGTGCTCGGCGTTCTGGCGCACGGTGGAGGTCAGTTCCTCCATCGACGCAGCGGTCTCTTCCAGGTTGGCGGCCTGCTGTTCGGTACGGCGCGACAGGTCGCTGTTGCCGGAGGCGATTTCGCCGGCGGCCGAGCTGATCGCGCGGCTGGACTGCTTGATGCGGGTGACGATCTCGCTGAGCTGCGCGGCGGTGGCGTTGGCATCGTCACGCATGCGGGCGAACACGCCCTGATAGTCGCCGTGCATGCGCACGGTCAGGTCACCCTGGGACAGCGCGGCGAGCAGGCCGGAAATCTGTTCGATGCTGCCGGCGTTGGCGTCGAGCAGGCCGTTGATCTGCTGGGCCAGCTGCAGGAAGAAGCCTTCCTTGTCGCTGGCATCGATGCGGCCGGACAGGTCGCCGGCGGCAGCCTGGGCGATCACGCGGGCCACTTCGGCCTCGACCTGTGCTTCCTGGGTACGGTCGCGCCATTCCACCACGTAGCCCACGGTGTCGCCGCCTTCGTTGCGGATGGTCGACACCACCTGGGCGAACTGGGCGTCGCCATACTGCATCGGGCGGCGCGCCACGCCATGCGCCTTCAGGTTGCCGAGCAGGGTCTGGTCCATCTCGCCACGGTGCTCGAGCACGGTGACCGGCTTGCCGATCAGCGAGGCCTGGGCGTCGAAGTCGGGCAGGTCGCGGCGCACGTCATCCTGGTACTGGCTCAGGGTCTGCTGCAGGGCGCGGTTGGTGTAGACGATGGTGTTGCTGGTGTCGGTCAGGTACACGCCGGTGGAGCTGTAGTCCAGCGCGGTGCGGATGCGCAGGTTCTCGCGGGCGATGGCCTGGTCGGTCTCGATGCGTTCACGCAGGTCGCGCTGCATGCGCTGCATGGACTGCATCAGTTCGCCCACTTCGTCCTGGCGGCTGACATCGATGTGGCCATCGAGCTTGCCACCGGCCACGTCGTTGGCCACCGAGACGGCGCCACGCACGCTGCCGACCAGGGCACGGGCGAACAGCCAGACCAGCACCAGGCCGAGCGCGGCACCGCCCAGCAGGGCAATCACGGTGAGCACGGCCGAAGCGGAATAGGTGGTGGCCGCTTCATCGCGCGAGGCGCGGGCGAGGCGGTTGTCTTCGGCGATCAGCGCTTCCAGCGCCGAGGCAGCCTTGCGGTGCTTGGTGCGGGTTTCGCCGACGAAGGTGTCGATGGCATCGTCCGGCAGGTCCAGTTCCAGCATCTCGGTGACGCTGTCATAGGAGGCCAGGGCGTCCTTCCATTCCTTGGCGAAGGCGTCGAACAGCTTCTTCTGCTGCGCGTTGTCGACCAGCTTCGGATAGTCCTTGATCGACTTGTCCATGCTGGTGCGCAGGTCGCTGGCCTGCTTGCGCGCATCGGACTTGACGTCGTCGCTGGCGCGGATCAGCTGCTGGTAGGCGGCATTGCGGTACTCGCCCAGCATGCCACGCATCTCGCCGGCCATGCGGATGCTTTCCATGCGTGAACCGGCCAGTTCGGTGGTGACGTTGTTCAGCGAATGCAGGCCACGATAGGCGACGATGCCCTGCAGCAGCATCACCAGCAGGATGACGCCGAAGGTCAGCATCAGCTTCGGCATCAGTTTCAGGTTGTTGATCCACGGCATGGGCGTTGCGATCTCCTAAGGCAGACGCGTCCGGGCATCGGGCCCGGTTGCAGCAGAAACCACGCCGGCACCAGGTCCGGCGTGGCTCGACGGACAGCGGATTACTTGATGTTGGCCAGCTTCAGGCCCGACGGCGAGCTGACTTCGATTTCCGCGCGCGATGCGTCGCGCTGGATCTTGCCGATCACGCAGACGGTCTTGCCTTCCAGGGTTTCCAGCGGGAAGGAGAACTTGCCGCGGTTTTCGCCGGCGATGCGCGCCGAGAAGGTGTGGCGCGGGAAGGCGCCGCCCATGTACAGGAAGGTCGGCTGGCCTTCGGAACCTTCTGCGTAGCGGGCCTTTTCAACCTTGCCGCAGACCATGCCGTCCTTGCCGACCGAGCGCGGTGCCATTTCCGGCGGGATCATGTCTGCCGACTGGGCGAAAGCGGAGGCGGCGGTGGTGGCCAGGACAGCAGCCGAGACGAACGCAAGCAGGGACTTCATCGAGGGGTATCTCCGGGGATGGTAACGGTGGGGCCGGTCCTGCGCGCTCCTGCGCGGCCGGCTTCTGTCCCCCTATCGGCATCGCCGGAGGGAACTGAAGGGTTTTGTGACTGGAACGTGAAGCAGTTCCGTTTGCTCAGGCGGCGACGTCTTCCACGGCGCTGGGCTGGCCCATGTCGGCGCTGTCGAGCAGGGTCTCGATGTCCAGCAGGATCAGCATGCGGTCGTCATGGGTACCGATGCCGGAAATGAAGCGGGTATCGACGGCGGCGCCGAACTCCGGGGTCGGACGGATCTGCTCGGCCGACAGCGGGATCACGTCGGAGACGCTGTCCACGACGATGCCGACCACGCGGTCTTCCACGTTCAGCACGATCATCACGGTGAAGGCGTCGTAGCGGGCATCGTCCAGGCGCAGCTTCAGGCGCAGGTCGATGACCGGCACGATGGTGCCGCGCAGGTTGATCACGCCCTTGATGTAGTCCGGCGCGTCCGGCACGCGGGTCACCGCATCGTAGCCGCGGATTTCCTGCACCTTGAGGATATCCACGCCGTAGTGCTCGGCACCGAGGGTGAAGCTGAGGAATTCGCCACCGGCGCTGGCGGTGGAGCTGGTCTTGTCGTTCATCGAGGGGTCCTGGTTCTGCCGGAAGTCCCGGTGTCAGGCTCGATATCGGCCCCGCGGGGGGGGACTTTAGCTGCCGGGAAAGCATCCACGCATGGCGTGGATCCGGTAGTGCCGGCCGCTGGCCGGCATACCCGTTGGACGGGCCTCAGAGCTCGCCGTTGCGGCGTGCCTTGCGCTGGCGGTCGATGCGGAAGATGTAGCGCTGGATGGCGCTGTCGGCGCCGCGTGGCAGGCTGTCAAAGCGCATGCCCACGCGTTTGACCTCGATGCCATTGGGCTGGCGCTGTGGCAGCAGGTTGCAGACCACCAGCTCGATGTCCAGATCTGGCCCGTCAGGCAGCGAAAGCCGGGCCGGGTAACGCTTCTGCAGGCCGAACACCGCGCAGTCATTGGGCACGACCACCGCCAGGCCGCCGCCACTGATGTCCACCACGCGCATCGACAGGGCTTCGGCGCGGGCCTCGCCGGGCGGCAGCAGCAGCTGCGGCGAGTCGGTCACCGGGGTCTCCAGCCGGTACAGCTCGCGGCGTTGCAGGTGCACCAGTTCGTCCGGCAGCGGGGCACGGAAGGCGACGTGGCCGTCGTTGTCCACGCGCTGCAGCTGGTGCAGGCGGAACCGGACCAGCACGCGTTCCAGCTGGGCGAAGCACAGCAGATGGTCGGACTGTTCGGCCGCACGGTTGGACGCTTCCTGCGGGCTGCCATCGAGCAGCAGGACGTCCTCATCCTCGTCCAGATCGAGCAATGCGGTAGGAAACGAGCGGTCGCGGCCGTCAATATGCGCGTTGATCAGCGAACGCTGGTCGATCAGCGAGCGCAGCAGCTGGCGCAGCTGACGCGGATTGCGAACCAGGAATCGTTCGTCAGCGGCGTCGGCCGCAAGGACTTCATGCACTGCAGTGTCGTTGCCGTCGGACATGGAATCTAGGGTCAAGGGCGGGCGCCAGCACGCGTTGGCGCGAGGCTCGATGGGGATATCGGCCTCTGCCTCGGATTATGAAGTGAGGAGTGCATCACTTTCCATGCAGAAGGGGTCAGAGCCCTTTCCCGCGGGAAAGGGTTCTGACCCCCGAGTGCCCACCACGCCGCGTGTGGGGTCAGAACTCCTGCCAGTCGCCCTCGGCCGCCAGTGCCGGTGCCGCTGATGCGCGCAGCGGGCGTGCCGGTGCTGCCTTGGTGGCGGGCAGGGCGGCGGCCACCTGGCGCGGCTGCGGTGCGGTGGCCAGTCGTGCCGGTGCCGCGGTGACTCCCTGCGATGCCAGCCGGAAGCGTGCCACGGCTTCACCCAGCTGCACGGCCTGGTCTTCCATCGCGCGC
>NZ_JCAKRX010000020.1:0-16492 GCF_059515225.1 Stenotrophomonas sp. CS3K5 | reverse complement strand
CGCCTTGAACTCGCCACCGAAACGCTCGGCACCGATCTTGGTCAGTGCGGCGGTCAGCGTGGTCTTGCCATGGTCGACGTGACCGATGGTGCCGACGTTGACGTGCGGCTTGGTGCGCTCGAACTTACCCTTTGCCATTGTTCTATACCTTGATTGTTCGTAAGTGGTTTCAAGAGAGGCTGAGCGAGGCTCAGCCCTTCTTCATGACGGCTTCGGCGATGTTGGTCGGCGCCGGCTCGTAGTGATCGAATTCCATGGTGAAGGTGGCGCGGCCCTGCGTCTGCGAACGCAGCGCAGTGGCGTAGCCGAACATTTCACCCAGCGGGATCATCGCGTTGATGATGCTGGCCGAACCGTCACCGGTGGTGTCGGAACCCTGCAGCACGCCGCGACGACGGCTGACGTCGCCCATCACGTCACCCTGGTAATCCTCCGGGGTCACGATCTCGACCTTCATGATCGGCTCCAGCAGCACCGGCTTGGCCTTGGCGAAGCCCTGCTTGAAGGCCATCGACGAAGCCAGCTTGAACGCCATTTCCGAGGAGTCGACGTCGTGGTACGAACCGAACACCAGCTTCACCTTGACGTCCACGACCGGGAAGCCAGCCAGCGGACCGCTGGTGATGGTTTCGCGCAGGCCCTTCTCGACCGACGGAATGAATTCCTTCGGGATCACGCCGCCGGTGATGTCGTTGATGAACAGGAAGTCGTCCTTGATGGCCGGAGCCAGCTTCGGATCGGCACGGTCGGCAGCGGTGATCGGCGACAGCTCGATCACGACGTGACCGTACTGACCCTTACCACCGGACTGCTTGGCGTGCTTGTAGTCCGACTTGACGTCGGCCAGGGTGATGGTTTCGCGGTAGGCCACCTGCGGCGCGCCGACGTTGGCTTCAACGTTGAACTCGCGCTTCAGACGGTCGACGATGATGTCCAGGTGCAGCTCGCCCATGCCCGAGATGATGGTCTGGCCGGATTCTTCGTCGGTCTTGACGCGGAACGACGGATCTTCCTGCGCCAGACGGCCCAGGGCCAGACCCATCTTTTCCTGGTCCGACTTGGTCTTCGGCTCGACAGCCATCGAGATCACCGGCTCCGGGAACGTCATACGCTCCAGGATGATCGGGGCGTCCACGGCGCACAGGGTGTCACCGGTGGTGGTGTCCTTCAGACCCACGGCCGCGGCGATGTCACCGGCCAGAACTTCCTTGATTTCCTCGCGGTTGTTCGAGTGCATCTGCAGGATGCGGCCGATGCGCTCCTTCTTGCCCTTGACCGAGTTCAGCACGGTGTCGCCACCGTTCAGGGTGCCCGAGTAGACACGGAAGAAGGTCAGCGCGCCGACGAACGGGTCGGTGATGATCTTGAAGGCCAGCGACGAGAACGGAGCCTTGTCGTCCGACTTGCGGGTCATTTCGACGGTGTCGTCGTCAACGTCCACACCCTTCACGTCCGGCACGTCGACCGGCGACGGCAGCAGCTGGATCACGCCGTCCAGCATGGCCTGCACGCCCTTGTTCTTGAAGGCCGAGCCGCAGTACATCGGCACGATTTCGGTGGCCAGGGTGCGGGTACGCAGCGCGTTGATGATTTCAGCCTCGGCCAGCTCTTCGCCGCCCAGGTACTTTTCCATCAGCTCTTCGCTGGCTTCGGCAGCGGTCTCGACCATGAACTGGCGAGCTTCTTCCGCCGGGCCCTGCAGGTCGGCCGGGATGTCGCTGTATTCGAACTTCATGCCCTGCGAGGCTTCATCCCAGTGGATGGCCTTCATCTTCAGCAGGTCGACGACGCCCTTGAAGTTGTCTTCAGCGCCGATCGGCAGCTGCATCGGCACGGCAACGGCGCCCAGCTTGGCCTTCAGCTGGCCGACGACCTTCTGGAAGTTGGCACCGGTACGGTCCATCTTGTTGACGAACGCGATGCGCGGCACGTGGTACTTGTTGGCCTGGCGCCACACGGTTTCCGACTGCGGCTGCACGCCACCGACGGCGCACAGCACGAAGACGGCACCGTCGAGCACGCGCAGCGAGCGCTCCACTTCGATGGTGAAGTCGACGTGCCCGGGGGTGTCGATGATGTTGAAGCGGTGCTCCGGCAGGGACTTGTCCATGCCCTTCCAGAACGCGGTGGTGGCAGCGGACTGGATCGTGATGCCACGCTCCTGCTCCTGCTCCATCCAGTCCATGGTGGCGGCGCCGTCGTGCACTTCACCGATCTTGTGGCTCTTGCCGGTGTAGAACAGGATGCGCTCGGACGTGGTGGTCTTGCCGGCATCGATGTGGGCCATGATGCCGAAGTTGCGGTAACGCTCGATGGGAGTGGAACGGGCCACGGGGAGCCTCTCAGATTTCTTGGAATTCGGATGGCCGAACGCCGCCTTGCGGCGGCCTTCGGATTGGCGCAGCCCTTCTGGGGCCGCGAGGCAGCACCGTAATGGTGCTGCCCTGCCTGTTTTACAAGGCCGTCAAACTCACCAGCGGTAGTGGGCGAATGCCTTGTTGGCTTCGGCCATGCGGTGGGTTTCTTCGCGCTTCTTGATGGCGCCGCCGCGGTTTTCCGAGGCGTCGATCAGTTCAGCAGCCAGCTTCTTCGGCATGGTGTTCTCACCACGCTTGCGCGCGGAGTCGATCAGCCAGCGCATGGCCAGAGCCATCTTGCGCGACGAACGCACTTCGACCGGCACCTGGTAGGTGGCACCACCGACGCGGCGCGACTTGACTTCGACCGCCGGAGCGACGTTGTCCAGCGCCTTCTGCACCAGTTCAATGGCGTTGGCGCTGCTGTTCTTCTCGGTGATCACGTCCATGGCGCCGTACACGATCTTTTCGGCGACGGACTTCTTGCCGCTCTGCATGACCATGTTGATGAAGCGGGCGATGGTTTCGCTTCCGTGCTTCGGATCGGGCAGGACGGAACGCTGCGGAGTATTACCCTTACGCGACATAGTGCTCTCTCCTTATGCCTTCGGACGCTTGGCGCCGTACTTGGAACGGGCCTGGCGACGCTTGGCAACGCCGGCGGCGTCGAGCGAGCCACGAACGGTGTGGTAACGCACACCCGGCAGGTCCTTGACGCGACCGCCGCGGATCAGGACCACGGAGTGCTCCTGCAGGTTGTGGCCTTCACCACCGATGTAGGAAATCACTTCTTCCTGGTTGGTCAGGCGGACCTTGGCAACCTTGCGCAGAGCCGAGTTCGGCTTCTTCGGAGTGGTGGTGTAGACACGGGTGCAGACGCCACGGCGCTGCGGGCACTTGTCGAGCGCCGGCGAGGCACTCTTGTAGGTGGTCGCTTGCCGCGGCTTGCGGACCAGCTGGTTGATCGTCGCCATCAGTAGGTTCTTCTGATTGGTGGCCGGAAAATCCGACCAGAGATGCGGAAATGTTAAAGCAGGCCGAAATTTTGGCCTGCTGAGACAGACGATTGTAGCAACCTGCCAGGAAAGCAGTCAAACGCCTCCTGTCAAGCCCGTCCCTGATCCCGGAACGTTACTGGGGGGCCTCCATGTACCCCGTTCAGGTTGGCGGGGCGAACCGCGATCGGTCCACCCTGCCCTGTCCTTGGCCCGATCGGTGTGGTCGAGCAAGCTCGACCCTACCGGCCGGACCGGTGTTTCAGTCTTCCGAAGCCTGTTCAGCTTCCACTTCGGCTGCCGGTGCCTCGACCGCGGCCGGGGTGCCGGCCAGGGTCTGCATCTCCGACTCGGTGAGACCGGACGCGCCACGACGGCGGTTGCTGTGGTACGCCAGGCCGGTACCGGCCGGAATCAGGCGGCCGACGATGACGTTTTCCTTCAGGCCACGCAGGTTGTCCGAGGTGCCGCGGACGGCCGCTTCGGTCAGCACGCGGGTGGTTTCCTGGAAGGACGCCGCCGAGATGAACGACTCGGTCGCCAGCGAGGCCTTGGTGATACCCAGCAGCACCGGATCGAACTGGGCCGGCAGCTCGTTGCGGGTCGACAGGCGCGCATTCTCCTCGATCACGCGCTGACGCTCCACCTGTTCGCCGTTCAGGAACTTGCTGCTGCCCTGATCGGTGATCTCGACCTTGCGCAGCATCTGGCGGGTGATCACCTCGATGTGCTTGTCGTTGATCTTCACGCCCTGCAGGCGGTACACGTCCTGGATTTCCTTCACAAGGTAGGCCGCCAGCGGCTCGACACCCAGCAGACGCAGGATGTCCTGCGGGCTCGGCTCGCCGTCCACGATGGTTTCACCCTTGGTGACATGCTCGCCTTCGAACACGATGACCTGGCGGTACTTCGGAATCAGCTCTTCGTGCTCCGAACCATCGGTGTCCTTGATGATCAGGCGCTGCTTGCCCTTGGTGTCCTTGCCGAAGCTGATGATGCCCGAACGTTCGGCCAGCACCGCCGGATCCTTCGGCTTGCGCGCTTCGAACAGGTCGGCCACGCGCGGCAGACCACCGGTGATGTCGCGGGTCTTCGATGCTTCCTGCGGGATCTTGGCGACGACGTCGCCCACGCCCACCGGGGCGCCGTCCTGCAGGTTGACGATCGAGCGCGGCGGCAGCAGGTACTGCGCCGGCAGATCGGTGCCCGGGATCGACAGGTCGTTGCCCTTGGCATCGACGATGCGCACCAGCGGACGCAGATCCTTGCCCTGCGAACCACGACGCTTCGGATCGGTGATCTCACGCGACGCCAGGCCGGTCAGTTCGTCGGTCTTCTCGATGACGGTGACGCCGTCGATGAAGTCCACGAAGCGCACGAAACCGGCCACTTCGGAAACGATCGGGTGGTTGTGCGGATCCCAGTTGGCCACGGTCTGGCCAGCCTTGACCGCTTCGCCGTCCTTGGAGGTGATGTTGGCACCGTAGGGCAGCTTGTAGCGCTCACGCTCACGGCCGTGCGCGTCGAGCACCGAGATTTCGCCCGAGCGCGACACCGCCACCAGCGAGCCATTGGCGTGCTCGACCGACTTGAGGTTGTTGAACTTGACCGAACCGGTGGTCTTGACCGTGATGTTGTCGACCGCAGCCGCACGCGACGCCGCACCACCGATGTGGAACGTACGCATGGTCAGCTGGGTACCCGGCTCACCGATGGACTGGGCGGCGATGACGCCGACCGCTTCACCGATGTTGACCAGGTGGCCACGGGCCAGATCGCGGCCGTAGCAGCGACCGCAGACACCGAAGGCCGATTCGCACGAGATCGTCGAGCGGACCTTGATGCTCTGCACGCCGGCATCTTCCAGCTTGGCGACCCAGGCTTCGTCGAGCAGGGTGTTGCGGGTCACGATCGGATCTTCGTCGTTGCCCGGCAGGAACACGTCCTCGGCAACCACGCGACCCAGCACGCGGTCCTTCAGCGGTTCGACCACGTCGCCGCCTTCCACGATCGGGGTCATGATCAGGCCTTCGGTGGTACCGCAATCCACCTCGGTGATCACCACGTCCTGCGCCACGTCGACCAGACGACGGGTCAGGTAACCCGAGTTCGCGGTCTTCAGCGCGGTATCGGCCAGACCCTTACGGGCACCGTGGGTGGAGTTGAAGTACTCCTGCACGTTCAGGCCTTCGCGGAAGTTCGCCTTGATGGGCGTCTCGATGATCGAGCCGTCCGGACGCGCCATCAGGCCACGCATGCCGGCCAGCTGACGGATCTGCGCCTGCGAACCACGCGCACCGGAGTCGGCCATGATGTACAGCGAGTTCATCGACTTCTGGTCGATGGTCTCACCCTTGGCATTGACCACCTTCTCGGTACCGATGGTGTCCATCATCGCCTTGGCGATGCGCTCGTTGGTGCGCGACCAGATGTCGACCACCTTGTTGTAGCGCTCGCCGGCGGTGACCAGGCCCGACTGGTACTGCTCCTGGATTTCCAGCACTTCGGCTTCGGCCTCGGTGAGGATGCCCTTCTTCTCGTCCGGGATCAGCATGTCGTCGATGCCGATCGAGACGCCGGCGCGGGTCGCGTAGGCGAAGCCGGTGTACATCAGCTTGTCGGCGAACACGACCGTGTCCTTCAGACCCAGCTGGCGGTAGCTGGAGTTGATCAGGCGGCTGATGTTCTTCTTGGTCAGCTCGGTGTTGGCCAGCGCGAACGGCAGGCCTTCCGGCAGGATTTCAGCCAGCAGGGCGCGACCGATCGTGGTGTCCACGATCGAGGTCTTGTTCTGCTTGTTGCCTTCCTCGTCGGTCACCACTTCGGTGATGCGGACCTTGACGCGTGCGTGCAGTTCCACCACGCGGTTGTCGTAGGCGCGCTTGACTTCGGCGATGTTGGCGAAGGCCATGCCCTCGCCCTTCTTGTTCTCCAGTGAGCGGGTCATGTAGTACAGACCCAGCACGACGTCCTGCGACGGCACGATGATCGGCTCGCCGTTGGCCGGCGACAGGATGTTGTTGGTGGACATCATCAGCGCACGCGCTTCCAGCTGGGCTTCCAGCGAGAGCGGCACGTGGACGGCCATCTGGTCACCGTCGAAGTCGGCGTTGAACGCGGTGCAGACCAGCGGGTGCAGCTGGATGGCCTTGCCTTCGATCAGCACCGGCTCGAACGCCTGGATGCCCAGACGGTGCAGGGTCGGCGCACGGTTCAGCATGACCGGATGTTCGCGGATGACCTCTTCCAGGATGTCCCAGACTTCGGCTTCTTCGCGCTCGACCAGCTTCTTGGCGGCCTTGATGGTGGTGGCCAGGCCACGACGCTGCAGCTTGGCGAAGACGAACGGCTTGAACAGCTCCAGCGCCATCTTCTTCGGCAGGCCGCACTGGTGCAGGCGCAGGTACGGACCGACCACGATGACCGAACGGCCCGAGTAGTCGACGCGCTTGCCCAGCAGGTTCTGGCGGAAGCGACCCTGCTTGCCCTTGATCATGTCGGCCAGCGACTTCAGCGGGCGCTTGTTGGTGCCGGTGATGGCACGGCCACGACGGCCGTTGTCCAGCAGCGCATCGACCGATTCCTGCAGCATGCGCTTTTCATTGCGCACGATGATGTCCGGCGCGCTCAGTTCGAGCAGGCGGCGCAGGCGGTTGTTGCGGTTGATGACGCGGCGGTACAGGTCGTTCAGGTCGGAGGTCGCGAAGCGGCCGCCGTCCAGCGGCACCAGCGGACGCAGGTCCGGCGGCAGCACCGGCAGCACGGTCATGACCATCCACTCCGGACGGTTGCCCGATTCCAGGAAGGCTTCGATCAGCTTGATGCGCTTGGTGAGGCGCTTGAGCTTGGTTTCCGAACCGGTAGCGGCGATTTCCTCGCGCAGGCGGGTCATTTCCGACTGCAGGTCGATGGTGCGCAGCAGTTCGTACACGGCCTCGGCGCCCATGGCGGCATCGAAGTCGTCACCGTGCTCCTGGCGGGCCTGCAGGTACTGTTCTTCGGTCAGCAGCTGGCGGCGCTCCAGGGCGGTCAGGCCCGGCTCGGTCACCACGTAGGCTTCGAAGTACAGCACGCGCTCGATGTCGCGCAGGGTCATGTCCAGCATCAGGCCGATGCGCGACGGCAGCGACTTCAGGAACCAGATGTGCGCGACCGGCGACGCCAGGTCGATGTGGCCCATGCGCTCGCGACGCACCTTGGCCAGGGTCACTTCGGTGCCGCACTTTTCGCAGACCACGCCGCGGTGCTTCATGCGCTTGTACTTGCCGCACAGGCACTCGTAGTCCTTGACCGGCCCGAAGATGGCGGCGCAGAACAGGCCGTCACGTTCCGGCTTGAAGGTACGGTAGTTGATGGTTTCCGGCTTCTTCACTTCGCCGAAGGACCACGAACGGATCAGGTCCGGCGAGGCCAGCGCGATCTTGATCGCGTCGAAGTCCAGCGTCTGGCGCTGCTGGTTGAAGAGGTTGAGCAGGTCTTTCATGGTGTTCTCCAGAAGGAGGAATGCTGTGTCGATGGGCTTTCAGGTCACTGCCAGCGGCGCGGCGGCGGACCGCCGCGCCGGCACGGATCAGTTGTCTTCCAGTTCCATGTTGATGGCCAGCGAGCGGATTTCCTTCACAAGCACGTTGAAGGATTCCGGCATGCCCGCGACCATCTCGTGCTCACCGTCGACGATGTTCTTGTACATCTGGTTGCGGCCCTGCACGTCATCGGATTTCACCGTCAGCATTTCCTGCAGGGTGTAGGCCGCGCCGTAGGCTTCCAGCGCCCAGACTTCCATTTCACCGAAGCGCTGGCCGCCGAACTGCGCCTTGCCGCCCAGCGGCTGCTGGGTGACGAGCGAGTACGGGCCGGTCGAACGGGCGTGCATCTTGTCGTCGACCAGGTGGTTCAGCTTCAGGTAGTGCATGTAGCCAACGGTGGTGTGGCGATCGAAGGCTTCACCGGTGCGGCCGTCGTACAGCTGGGTCTGGCCACTGCTCGGCAGGTCGGCCAGTTCCAGCATGCGCTTGATTTCCGCTTCGGTGGCACCGTCGAACACCGGGGTTGCCATCGGCACGCCGTCGGTCAGGTTGCGGGCCAGGCGCAGCAGTTCCTCGTCGCTGAACTGCGACAGGTCGACACGGTTGGCCACGTTGGTGTCATCGTGGTTGTAGATGTCGTCCAGGAACTTGCGCAGGTCGGCCACGGCCGCCTGGGCTTCCATCATCGCCTGGATCTTGCGACCCAGACCCTTGGCCGCCCAGCCCAGGTGCACTTCCAGGATCTGGCCGATGTTCATACGCGACGGCACGCCCAGCGGGTTCAGCACGATGTCCACGGTTTCACCCGAGGCCATGTACGGCATGTCCTCGACCGGCACCACGTTGGACACCACACCCTTGTTACCGTGGCGGCCTGCCATCTTGTCGCCCGGCTGGATGCGGCGCTTCACGGCCAGGAACACCTTGACCATCTTCAGCACGCCCGGGGCGAGGTCGTCGCCGGCGGTGATCTTGCCACGCTTGTCAGCGAAGCGACGCTCGAATTCCTTCTCGTGCGCCTGGATCTGCTTCTGCGCGCGCTCGATGGCTTCCGACGCATCCTCGTCCTTCATGCGCAGGGCGAACCAGTCGGCCTTCTTCAGGCCGTCCAGGAAGGCGTCGGAGATCACGTCGCCCTTCTTCAGGCCGGCGCCACCGTTGACCACCTTGCCCACGATCTGCGAACGCAGACGCATGTAGATGGCCGCTTCCAGAATGCGGAACTGGTCGTCGAAGTCCTTCTTGACGCGCTTGATTTCAGATTCTTCGATCTGACGGGCGCGCTTGTCCTTCTCGATGCCATCGCGGGTGAAGACCTGCACGTCGATGACGGTGCCGTCCATGCCCGGCGGAACGCGCAGCGAGCTGTCCTTCACGTCCGAAGCCTTCTCGCCGAAGATCGCGCGCAGCAGCTTCTCTTCCGGGGTCAGCTGGCTTTCGCCCTTCGGGGTGACCTTGCCGACCATGATGTCGCCGGCGCGGACTTCGGCACCGATGTACACCACGCCGCTCTCGTCCAGGCGGTTCAGCGCCTGCTCGGAAACGTTCGGGATGTCGGCCGAGATTTCCTCCGGCCCCAGCTTGGTGTCACGCGCGACGCAGGTCAGCTCTTCGATGTGGATCGTGGTGTAGCGATCCTCTTCCACCACGCGCTCGGAGAGCAGGATGGAGTCTTCGAAGTTGTAGCCGTTCCACGGCATGAACGCGATCAGCATGTTCTGGCCCAGGGCCAGTTCGCCGATGTCGGTGGACGGACCGTCGGCCAGCACGTCGCCGCGGGCGATGACGTCACCCACCTGGACCAGCGGACGCTGGTTGATGCAGGTGTTCTGGTTCGAGCGGGTGTACTTGACCAGGTTGTAGATGTCCACGCCGGCGTCGGTGGCGCCAACGATTTCTTCCTCGTTGACCTTGACCACGATGCGGGCGGCGTCGATCTGCACGATCTCGCCACCACGGCGGGCGTTCACGGTCACGCCGGAGTCACGCGCCACGGCGCGCTCGATACCGGTACCGACCAGCGGCTTCTGCGCACGCAGGGTCGGCACGGCCTGACGCTGCATGTTGGCGCCCATCAGTGCGCGGTTGGCGTCATCGTGCTCCAGGAACGGAACCAGCGCGGCCGCGATCGACACGGTCTGCATCGGCGAGACGTCCATGAAGTGGACCTCCGCCGGCGGCTTCAGCAGCGATTCGCCCTGGTAACGGCAGGGAACGAACTGCTCGGTCAGCACGCTGTTGGCGTCGGTCAGCGCGTTGGCCTGCGCAATGACGTACTCGTTTTCTTCGATGGCCGACAGGAACTCGACTTCGTCATAGACCTTGCCGTCCACGACCTTGCGGTACGGGGTCTCGAGGAAACCGTACTGGTTGGTGCGGGCGTACACGGCCAGCGAGTTGATCAGGCCGATGTTCGGGCCTTCCGGGGTTTCGATGGTGCAGACGCGGCCGTAGTGGGTCGGGTGCACGTCGCGCACTTCGAAGCCGGCGCGCTCACGGGTCAGACCGCCCGGGCCCAGGGCCGAGACGCGGCGCTTGTGGGTCACTTCCGACAGCGGGTTGTTCTGGTCCATGAACTGCGACAGCTGCGAGGAGCCGAAGAACTCCTTGATGGCCGCGGCGACCGGCTTGGCGTTGATCAGCTCCTGCGGGGTCAGGCCTTCGGACTCGGCCATCGACAGGCGCTCCTTGACGGCGCGCTCGACGCGGACCAGGCCCACGCGGAACACGTTCTCGGCCATTTCGCCGACCGAACGCACGCGACGGTTGCCCAGGTGGTCGATATCGTCGACCACGCCGCGACCGTTGCGGATCTCGGTCAGGACCTTGATCACGTCCAGGATATCGGAGCTGTCGCCATGGGCGGCGACCAGGCGCTTGGACTCTTCGTCGTTGCGCTCACCGAAGTACTTGCTGTCGTACAGCACGGCTTCGCCGGTGGTTTCCTTGCGGCCCACGCGACGGTTGAACTTCATGCGGCCGACCGCGGACAGGTCGTAGCGCTCGAAGGTGAAGAACAGGTTGTGGAACAGGTTCTGCGCGGCATCCTTGGTCGGCGGCTCGCCCGGACGCATCATGCGGTAGATCTCGACCAGGGCTTCCAGCTGGGTCTTGGTCGGATCGATGCGCAGGGTGTTGGACAGGTACGGGCCACGATCCAGGTCGTTCACCCACAGGGTGCCCACCGCATCGACGCCGGCCTTGCGGAAGTTCTGCAGCTGCTCGTCGCTGATCTCGTCGTTGGCCTGGGCCAGCAGTTCGCCGGTCGAGGCATCGACCACGTCGTGCGACAGGATGCGGCCGACGATGTAGTCGTCCGGCACGGCCAGGGCGGCGATGCCCGAGGCTTCCAGCTGCTTGATGTGGCGCGCGGTGATGCGCTTGCCGGCTTCCACGATGACCTTGTCGCCGTCGGCGAGGTCGAAGCCCAGGGTTTCGCCACGCAGGCGCTCGGGCACCAGCTCCAGCTGGACGCCTTCATCCGGGTTGATGTGGAAGGTGTTGATCTCGAAGAACTCGGCCAGCATCTCTTCGTTGCTGTAGCCGAGCGCGCGCAGCAGGATCGACACCGGCAGCTTGCGGCGGCGGTCGATACGGGTGAACAGCGCGTCCTTCGGGTCGAACTCGAAGTCCAGCCAGGAGCCGCGGTAAGGAATGATGCGGGCGCTGTACAGCAGCTTGCCCGAGCTGTGGGTCTTGCCACGGTCGTGGTCGAAGAACACGCCCGGCGAGCGGTGCAGCTGCGAGACGATGACGCGCTCGGTGCCGTTGACGATGAAGGTGCCGTTCTCGGTCATCAGCGGGATTTCGCCCAGATAGACCTCCTGCTCCTTCACGTACTTGATGGCCTTGGTCGACGACTCGCGGTCGTAGATCACCAGGCGCACGGTGACGCGCAGCGGGGCGCCGTAGCTCATGCCGCGCTGGCGGCATTCACGTTCGTCGAAGACCGGTTCGCCCAGCTTGTAGCCGACGTATTCCAGGGCAGCATTGCCGCTGTAGCTGGCGATCGGGAAGACCGACTTCAGCGCAGCGTGCAGGCCGTGGTCCGTGCGCTTGGCCGGATCGACGTTTTCCTGCAGGAATTCACGATAGGAATCCACCTGGATGGCGAGCAGGAACGGCACTTCGAGAATCGAGCGCTGCTTGCCGAAATCCTTGCGGATACGCTTTTTTTCGGTGAACGAATAGGACGTCATGAGGTCTTCCACCTTGTTGTGCGGGCCGTGCGTCCACGACCCTGAAGGGAACTTGAAATTGTCAGTTGGAAGTCGCTGGTATTGCCGGCACCAGCACGCCTTCTCCCGCTACTTCCAACTGCCAACTCGTCTGCTACCACTCCCCCGCTGCCGCGCTCTGCGCTGGCCGGCCGGGGTCTGACCGCAGCCCGTGTTGGGCTTTTTGCTGCTTTTGAAACAGTCGACCAACAGTCGACTCTACCGACACCGCAACAACGACCAAAGGCCGGGGGCTTACGCCCCCAGCCTTGGCTGCATCGCCGTGAATCGATGACGACGCAAGGGAAGTGCTTACTTGACTTCGACAGTCGCGCCAGCAGCTTCCAGGTCCTTCTTCATCTTCTCGGCTTCGTCCTTCGAAGCGGCTTCCTTCAGGACACCACCGGCTTCGGCCAGGTCCTTCGCTTCCTTCAGGCCCAGGCCGGTGATGGCGCGGACGGCCTTGATGACTTCGACCTTCTTCTCGCCGGCAGTCTTCAGGGTGACGGTGAATTCGGTCTGCTCTTCAACAGCAGCAGCCGGGCCGGCGGCAGCAGCCACGGCAACCGGAGCAGCGGCGGAGACGCCGAACTTCTCTTCGATGGCCTTGACCAGCTCCATCACTTCCATCAGGGACTTCTCGGCGATGGCGTCGACGATCTGTTCGTTGGTAAGGGACATGATAAATACCTTTGGATGATTTTCTGGGTTGAGGTTCCGTCAGGAACCACGGTAAGTCGAAACTCAGGCGGTCTCGGCGGCCGGCTCGGCAGCGTCGGCGGCGACGTCGCCACCACCCTGCTTCTCGCCAACAGCCTTGATCGCGCGGGCGAACATCGTGACCGGCTCGGTCAGGACGCGGGCCAGCATGGCCAGGGCCTGATCGCGGGTCGGCAGCGAGGCCAGCACGTCAACGTGGCTTGCCGGGAACACTTCGCCACCGATGGCGACGACCTTAGCCTTCAGCTTGTCGTTGCCCTTGGCGGCTTCCTTGATCAGGCGACCGGCAGCGCCGGGCTCCTCGAGCGAGAACGCGTACAGCAGCGGACCAACCATCTGGTCCTGGGCGACTGCGAACTCGGTGCCTTCAACGGCGCGCGAAGCCAGGGTGTTCTTGACAACCTTCAAGAAAACACCGGTTTCACGAGCCTGCTTGCGCATCGCGGTCATCTGGGCGACCGTGGTGCCAGCGTATTCGGCTGCGATCAAGGAGTGGGCCTTGGCGGCGACGTCTGCCAGCTCGGCGACTACTTCTTGCTTCTGGGACAGATTGAGAGCCATTGCACTCCTCCTATTGAACTCCGCTTACGGCTCCTGCCGTGTGCGGTCCTGTGCGGCATCCGTCCTGGACGCCGGGAACATCGGGATGATGTTCCGGGGGTGGGCCGTTCTAGACCTGGAGTGGGCCAACCTGGGAAACCCAGACGTGCGTGAACCAGAAAAACTCCAGAAGGGCACCATCTACGCAGGGTGATTCCGGGGAATCGATTAAGCGCTCATGACTGCTCCGGCGGCGACTCCTTGCCAGATCGAGCTTCCGTGCCCGTCGCCGGTATTGCCACGACCGCGCCTGCGGTCTTTGACGGCTACCGCCGGCGATGTACTGCCTGCGATGCCTTCAAATGTCACGGTCACGGCACCCAAGGCACCGTGACCGCTTGAAACAATTACTTCAGGGTCAGCGACGACTGGTCGACGGTGACGCCCGGGCCCATCGTCGAGCTGACCGAAACCTTCTGCAGGTAGGTGCCCTTCGAGGTGGCCGGCTTGGCCTTGATCAGGTCCAGCAGCAGCGCGGTCAGGTTCGACTTCAGCGCGTCTTCGGCGAAATCGGCCTTGCCGATGGTGCAGTGGATGATGCCGGCCTTGTCGGTGCGGTAACGGACCTGACCCGACTTGGCGTTCTTCACCGCTTCACCCGGATTCGGGGAAACGGTGCCGACCTTCGGGTTCGGCATCAGGCCGCGCGGGCCCAGCACGGTGCCCAGCTTACCGACAACGCGCATGGCGTCCGGGGTCGCGATGACGACGTCGTAGTTCAGATCGCCGGCCTGCATCTTCTCGGCCAGGTCATCCATACCGACGGCTTCGGCGCCAGCGGCCAGGGCTTCGTCAGCCTTGGCACCGGCCGGAGCGAACACGGCGACGCGGACCGACTTGCCGGTACCAGCCGGCAGCACGGTGGAGCCACGGACCTGCTGGTCGGACTTCTTCGCATCGACGCCCAGGCGCACAGCAACGTCGATCGACTCGACGAACTTGGCCTTGGTGGCGCTCTTCAGGATGTTGATCGCGTCCTCGAAGGCGTATGCCTTGCCCGGAACGACAGCGGCCTTGATGGCCTTCTCACGCTTGGTCTGTGCCATCTTATTAACCCTCCACCACGAGGCCCATGGAACGGGCAGAGCCAGCGATGGTACGCACGGCGGCGTCCAGGTCGGCGGCAGTCAGATCCGGCTCCTTCGCCTTGGCGATCTCTTCCAGCTGCTTACGGGTGACCTTGCCGACCTTCTCGGTGTTCGGGCGCTTGGAGCCCGACGAGATGCCAGCGGCCTTCTTCAGCAGGGTGGTGGCCGGGGTGCTCTTGGTGATGAAGGTGAACGTACGGTCCGAGTAGGCCGTGATGATCACCGGAACCGGCAGACCCGGCTCGAGCTTCTGCGTGGCAGCGTTGAACGCCTTGCAGAATTCCATGATGTTCAGACCACGCTGACCCAGCGCGGGACCGACCGGCGGCGAGGGGTTGGCCTGACCGGCCTTCACCTGCAGCTTGATGTAACCGACAACTTTCTTTGCCATGTGAGTGCTCTCCGGGTGCTAGCGCCTTTCGACAACAGGCTCCCCATCGGACCGGGAATCACGCGTCCCGGCATCGCGTTTTGAAATCATGCCGAAGGCCACCTTGCGGCGGCCTCGTCCTGCCAGCATCCCAGCAGGGAGCCGCGAACTATAACAGGTTTTTCCTTCACATGCCTGAAGCGGCACATAAACGAAGGAAACCGGGCGATGCCCGGTTCCTTCTATAGAGTCGAGCCATGCTCGACTGCGCAGCATCCGGAGCCAGGAGTCGAGCATGGCTCGACTCTACAGGCGATCAGACGGCCTTTTCGACCTGACCGAACTCAAGCTCGACCGGGGTGGCACGACCGAAGATCAGCACCGAGACGCGCAGACGGCTCTTCTCGTAGTTGACTTCTTCGACGACGCCATTGAAATCGTTGAACGGGCCGTCGGTGACGCGGACCATCTGGCCCGGCTCGAACAGCACCTTCGGGCGCGGCTTCTCGACACCCTCCTGAACGCGATTCAGGATGGCTTCGGCCTCGGAATCGGCGATCGGCAGCGGACGGTCGGCGGTGCCGCCGATGAAGCCCATCACACGCGGGGTTTCCTTCACCAGGTGCCAGCTTTCGTTGTCGATGCGCGGAATGCCGGCTTCTTCGTGGGTCTCGATCTGGACCAGCACGTAACCCGGGAAGAACTTGCGCTCGGAGCGGCGCTTCTGGCCAGCGCGCATCTCGACCACTTCTTCGGTCGGGACCAGGACGTCGCCGAAGCGCTCTTCCATGCCGTCACGGACGATGCGATCGCGCAGAGCCTGCGCCACCGACTTCTCGAAGCCCGAATAGGCGTGAACGACGTACCAACGCTTCATGCAAATCTCCTTAGCGGCTCAGGAACAGCTGAACCAGCCACTGAATGACGTAATCGAACCCACCCAGCAGCAGGCTGAGAATGGTTACCACCACCATCACGACCCAGGTCATGCGGATGGCTTCCTGGCGCGTCGGCCAGACCACCTTGCGCAGTTCGAAACGCGACTCGGAGAGGAATTCGCGGGTGTCGCGCCCCTTGCCGGTCAGCATGAACACGCCGATACCGCCAACCAGGCCGACCACAACCGCCAACGCACGCAACTGACCGGCCCACGCACCAAGCTGGGCGGCGCGACCGGAGTCGGCGGAGAACCAGAACCAGACGAACAGACCGGCCAGCACCAGCAGCGATGCGGCGACATACTTGACGATATCCCCGCCCGTGGCGGAGGTGTCCTTGGAGTGTTCGATCTTGCTATTCATCCGGCTGTGTCTGCTTTAGCGGCCCAGGCCGCTGGATAAGGTGGGCAGATGGCACGCCAGGAGGGACTCGAACCCCCAACCTGCGGTTTTGGAGACCGCTGCTCTGCCAATTGAGCTACTGGCGTACGTTTGAAACTTGCCTTCCCTTAGACGGCGAAGGCGGACCGAGGTTCCCGGCCCGCCATTCGCGTAACCGGCGGCGCTATGCAACCACCGGTACTGCAGGCTTACTCGATGATCTTCGAGACCACGCCGGCGCCGACGGTACGGCCGCCTTCGCGGATGGCGAAGCGCAGACCTTCGTCCATTGCCACCGGA
>NZ_JCAKRX010000019.1:0-51891 GCF_059515225.1 Stenotrophomonas sp. CS3K5 | reverse complement strand
TGAGATGGTCTCGCCACTGTCGTCCGATCTCTTCGGTGAGAGAATCACGCTGAGCTCAGGGGCAACAGAGTTCGTCGTTACCGATATCGATCTGCCGGGAAATGCACCTCTGCCCGTGCGCCTGCAACGACGATTCGCGATCCAGTCCTTCAAGGACAGGACGCCGTTAGGAGGCTTCGGCAGCTGGGATGTGGAGGTGCCCTATCTGCATGGCACCTTCGACGCAAGCTCGAAGTGGAACACCAGTTCCAATGGGGGCACGCAACGCTGTAGCGCGGCATTCTTTGCCAAGGTACCCGCGAACATTTCGCCCTACGAAGTCTGGTCGGGGAACATGCTGCATCTTCCTGGCGAAGGCGACCAGGAGATGCTGTTCATCGGCAATGCCGACACACCCAATCCGCGGCCTACTGACGGGACCACCTACAATTGGGGAACGCGCAGCAGCATGCGCTTCTCGTGCCTGCCCGGCACGGCCAACGGCTACCCCGGCGAGGGTTTCCTCGGACTGGATGGCGCCGGGAACCGCTATTTCTTCAATGTGGGTATCGAGCGGAACGCCGGGCTTCTCGACGTGGGCGTAACGCGCGTCGGCATGGTCCGTGTGCTTCTAATGGCCAGCCGGGTGGAAGACCGTCACGGCAACTGGGTGGCCTATGACTACTCCGGCGACAGACTGGTAGGCATCCGCGCCAGCGACGGCAGAAGCATCGCCATTGCCTATGATGGAGACAGGATTGCCTCTGCCACCACCAGCGGCCGCACCTGGAATTATGAGTACAACGCCAGCTCAGGAACGCTTGGCTTCTCGCGATGGCCCACGCTCAAGACGGTGTTGCAGCCTGACGGAATCCGGCTCGGCTACGAGTACAGCTGGCAGGACCCCGGATACGGTGGCCTGAACCCGGGCTATGAAGCTTGGGATGGCGATCCCAGCAGGTGCCGCAAACCCGGCTTCGACCCGTCCTCGTTCACGCTGATCGCAACACATCCGGCAGGCACGCGAGGTCAGTTCGATTTCGAGTACAGCAGGCGTACCCGCACTGGCGTGGGTGCAAACGCATGCGCAGCAGTTGGGGGGCGCTATTACCAGCGCGTCTCAGCCTCATTCGACCTGTACGCCATCAAGCGCAAGACGCTCAGCGGAGCCGGGTTGGGCTCCCAGAAGGATTGGCGGGCACGCTGACCGGACTTCTCTTCGTGACCATGGTCCCCACCATGGCCAGCGCAGCGGAGACGGTGACCTACATCCACACGGACGCGCTGGGCTCACCGGTTGCAGAGACCGACGAGGCCGGCAACGTGATCAAGCGGTACGTATATGAGCCCTACGGGGCAGTGGTGGGCGGTGGCGTATCGGATGGTCCCGGGTATGCCGGGCATGTGAGCGATGCGTCGACCGGGTTGAGTTATATGCAGCAGCGGTATATGGATCCACAGTTGGGAGTCTTTCTTTCGGTAGACCCAGTGACCGCGTACGGCCAGGCAACCACGCAGTTCAATCGGTATCGATATGCCAGTGCAAATCCATACTCGCTTGTCGACCCTGATGGGCGCCGCGCGTGTGGAAAGGATACTACGTGCCAACTCGAGCAAGGCTCGCCCGGAGGTGTTGCCTTCAGCAGAGGTACTCCAGACTCGGCAACTGTTCGGCAGACGGCACCAGTTCCCAGGTACGGGCACTCCCCAACGGCATCAGATCCAGAATGGACAAGAAATGCACGCCTTAGACGTCAAATGGAAACAGCTTGGGAGGATTCCAACCCCAATGCACCTACAGTCAAACACGGTCAACCTGGCTCCTTGAAACGCGAACAAGGAGGGTGGATCATCCGCCGAGACGGTTACGGGGAAGTGGATCTCGTTCGATCACGGCCTGGTAGCCGCAGTCAGATGGGCCAGGACGTACTACAGAAGCCCTCAGAGTTCGCCTGCGGATGCAGGATAGTTGGCTTCTTCCACACTCATCCCAATACGCTTGCCGAAGGATACCAAGCTTACTCGAACGGATATGACTACCAGTTTCTTGAGGAGATGGGTGTACCTGGCATGGTACGAAGCCATGAAGGCTATGAGTTCATTCCAATACCGGAGGAAAAATAGTGAGAACACTTCGAATCATATCAATCACACCTACAGCTTTGTTGTTGCTCAGTGCGGGGTGCCATGGAAACGAGCCATCCGGCCACGAGCGCGACCGCTGCCAACAACTGATCGAACGGCACGTGGAGAGTTCGAGGGGATGGCACAAGAGGCTGTACAGAATCAAGGAAGAAGGCTCCGGAAATGAGAACCTGGGGTTCACCGTTCAGTACCTGGAAGATCTAAAGGTGCTCCTGCCTGAGGGTGGACTGAGATCATTCCATGTTGATGTTGATCCGACTTGCAGCAAAGTTGTTCGCGAGACCTACTACCAGTGATCTCATAAAATCAATTTAGATTTTGGCGATAGCTAAGATGTGACACTTGAGTTTGGATGACATGGAATGAGACAAAAGGTGCGGAGGCCTCTGCAGTTGTATGACACGATTGTCCCCGCCCGGAATCGTCACACACTCGATTTTTAGATACAGAACGTGCGCCACCCTTACGGCTTTCGGGCTGACTGAAGCGAATTTCTCCAGAGACTCATCAACCTGTTCTGGCCCGCTCACCATATCCGCCACGTGTTTCACTACTTAAATAATGAACACTGATAGTGATGTGACAGATGATTGCCAGTGGAATTCAGTCATCAGCTCTGAAGTGAAACGCACCTCCAGCCCTTCAAATTGATGGTGCCAAATGGGAAGGGTCAGATATTCGAGTACGGCTTGGATCAGGACGTGTCAACCCGACTCACCGTAGCGACGTAGGTGTCTATCCCGCCATCACGCCGCCGTACCCATCCGCCCACGTCTGGCCAGTACCGCCACCCGACGGCTGACCAGCGCGTGGAGCGCCGCCAGCTCCGATGCGCGGTCAGCCGTCATGTTGCCGCCGAACACCACACGCGACAGTGCCACCTCGTCACTGTCGTGCGGGTACTGCCAGCGGTCGCGGTAGACCTTCTGGCAGACCAGCCAGGCCAGCCGCAGCCCGCCGCCGGGCAGCGGCTGCACCACACGCTCGTACACCTGCCAGAACTGGTATTCGGCCCGCAGGTCGATCGCAGGCGCCACGGACAGCGCCTGCCGGGGCCGTCCTGGGCCCCGGATGCCGAACAGCGGTGATTGCGTGTGGTGCTGTGCCATGCCGACAGGATGACGCAGCAACATTGTGGGAACCTTGCGCCGCCGCCAGAAAATCCCTGTTGATTGCGCAAGGCAGGGGTTTGGGGTCAGAGCCCTTTGCGCAGCAAGGGGCTCTGACCCCATCCCTGGTGGCATCAGAACGCCATCGAGGTACTGAACATCAGCTGCCGGGGTGCGCTGCGCTGCAGGGTCTGGTAATCGCCCGAGAACGACGAGCCGGCGATGGTGGCGGTGCCGATGTTGTGGCGGTTGAACAGGTTGCTCACGTCCAGCCGCAGCTCCAGCCCGGGCACTGCACTGTCCGCGCCGAACCGGTAGGCGGCGTAGGTGTTGACCTGCCAGAACGCGGGCACGCGGATGTCGTTCTCGTAGGTGAACGGCTGGCGCAGGTACGAGGTGCTGGTGGCACCGAAGCGCCAGTCGCCGAAGTGCGCGGATAGATCACTCACCAGCGAGATCTGCGGGTAACCCGGCTGGGCGTTGCCCTTGATCGGGTACACGGTGTCGCCCACCACGAAATCGCTGTCGTAGTACGAACGGGCCACTGCCACGCCCTGGTAGAACTGCAGATGGTCGGTCAGGTCGGCGGTGATGCCCAGGTCGGCGCCGATCACGTGCATCTTCGGCATCAGCCGCACGGTGTTGATCTGCGCGAACTGGGTGCCGATGGCGGCCGACAGCAGGCGGTTGCGGATATCGTTGTAGAACACATCGCCGGTGATGGTCAGCCGGTCGAAGCGGTGCGATGCGCCCACGGTCAGGTTCCAGTTCTTCTCCGGGCGCAGGGTGCCGGCCACGCGGTCGAATTCCTCCTGGTCGGTGATGGTCCATGCCGAGGCGGTGTAGCCGATGTTGCCGCGCTGGGCGACGCGGTAGCCGTTCATGGTATTGGCCAGGTCGATGAAGGCGTCGGTGGATTCGGTCGGGCTCCAGAACAGCGAGACGTGTGGCAGGAAGTTGCTCTTCGCACGCAGCGTGCCGTTCACCGGCCGGTCCTCGGCATCGCCGAGGCCGCCGCCATGGGTGCGGAAGTCCACGGCCTTGAAGCCCACGCCGAGCTTCAGCGTGTCATTCAGCACGATGTCGTCCTGCAGGTAGAACTGGCGCGAGCGGGTCACCCAGCTTGAGGCGTTGTCGGTCTTGAACGCCGGCCCGTACACATCGAACGGCCCGGTGGCCTTCAGCGGCGGGCCCTCACCCAGCAGCGGCTGCTGGTACCACTCGGTCTTGGCTGCAGCCTTGCTCTTTTCCTGCCAGAAACCGGCGGTGAGGGTATGCGCACCGGCTTCAAACTGCAGGTTGACCATGCCACCCAGCCGGTTCAGGCGCGGCGTCTGCACCTGCTCGGAGAACGGTGCGCCATTGGGCGATGGCACGGTGGGGTCGGTCAGCGTGGCCTGGGTGTGGCTGTTGGCGTTGTACAGCTGCACGTTGCCACGCAGTGCCGGGGTGATCTGGAAGCGGTGGTTGATCGAGGACACGCGGTCGCGGGTGATCTGGCCGGTGTCGTACGGAATCAGTTCGGACAGCTCACCGCAGGTGTAGGCGCCGCAGGATTTGTCTGCGTTCTCCGGCGAGGCCACGTACCAGGCCCATGCGTAATCCGGGTAGAAGATGTCGGCCTTCCAGCCAAGCTTGCGGATCATGTCGAAGGAGATGTTGTTGTAGCCCCAGACCTTGGCCTTGCTGTCGGACAGGAACACGGTGACATCGCCCCAGGCCACGTCCTGCTGCAGCTTCAGGTCGCCGCGCAGGAAGTTCTGGGTGCCTTCGCCCTGGTACTTGTCGGCCGACACGCGTTGCAGGTCGACCAGCACTTTCGGGCCGTGTTCGCCCAGCTGGCCGCTCTGCCCGGACACGGTGGTGACCAGGGTGCTGTTGCTGCCCACGCCCTGCTTCACGCGCAGGCTGGGGGTGTCCTGCAGTTCGCGCAGGCGGTATTCCAGGCTGCCGCCGTTGACGCTGCTGGAGAACACGCTGACCGGTGCGCCGCCCGGGCTGACCGTGATCGCGCCGATGCCATCGGGCACGCCCACATTCACCACGCTGGTGCCGGTGAGCGAGAGGAAGCCGTTATCGTTCAGCGGCACACCTTCGAAGGTGATGCCCATTTCATTCATGCGGAAGCCGCGCACGAACAGGCTGGTGGCCGAGATATCCAGGCCCAGGCCGTCGGTGGCGGTGTAGCTGGCGCCGGGCACCTGCTTGAGCATGGCCAGGCCGTTGTTGCCGGTGACCACCGCATCGAGGTCTTCGGCCTGGATGATGTAACGGTTCGGGCCGACCACCTGGGTGGGCGCGACGGCGGCGCCGCGCGGTGTGGCGATCACCTGCAGGGCGTTCAAGGTGGTGGGCGTGTCGTGCGCGGTGTCAGCCGATTCGGCGGCATGGGCCGGTGCGGCGATGGCGGTGAGGATCGCCAGCGCCAGGCGCGTCGTGGGTGGGGTGTTCATGGAAAGATCCAGCGTGCAGTGGGGAAAGAGGGCGCAGGCGCACGCCCAGCGCGGGGCGGCACCGGTGTCGGTGCGCTGGCTGGTGATGCGATTGCGTTGGGGGGTGACGGCGCAGTGCGCGCCGGTCAGCGGCGGGGGAAGACGATCCTCAGCCGCTCAATGCGATGGCGTGATTTCGACGTGCGAAAGTCTTGCATCGCTCGGCCGCATCCGCCATTGCGCGGTGGTACAGCGCCGATGGCGATGGGGATGGGTGGGGTATACGTGGGTATAGCCATGCGTGTGCCAACCAAGGTTGGCACCTACCAGAGGGTGGCCGCGCGATTTACCGCAGCACGAAGCGCTCGATCGCGCGTGCCACGCCGTCATCGGCATTGCTGGTGGTTTCAAACCGCGCCACGGCCTTCACCGCGTCGATGGCATTGCCCATCGCCACGCTGGTGCCAGCATACTGCAGCATGGTGAGGTCGTTCTCCTGGTCACCAATGGCCATCACGTTGTGGCGGTCGATCCCCAGGTGCTCGGCCAGCTTCTGCAGGCTCGGGCCCTTGCCAGCACGGTGGTCGAACACTTCCAGGAAGAACGGTGCGCTTTTCAGCACGGCAAACCGCTTGGTCAGCTCGCTGGGCAGGCGCGCGATGGCCGCGTCCAGCACTTCGGGCGCATCGATCATCATCAGCTTGATGAAGGACATCGACTGATCCATGTCGGCCACGCGGCGGTACGACAGCGGCATCTGCGAGAGATGCGAGTCGGCCACGGTGTAGTAGCTGATGTCCTGGTTGGGCGTGTAGATGCGCTGGCTGTCCAGCGCCTGGAAATGAATGCCCAGTTCGCGCGCCACCTGCTCGCAGAACAGGAAGTCGTCGAAGCTGAGCGGGTACTCGACCACGGTTTCGCGTGTGCCGATGCGCTGCACCAGGCCACCGTTGCAGGCGATGCAGTAGTCGTCGTCGCCGTCGATGCCCAGTTCGTGCAGGAACGGGGCCAGGCCGGGAACCGGGCGGCCGCTGGTCAGCACGATATGCACGCCCAGCGCGCGCGCCTGTGCGATGGCCTGCTTGGCCCGTGCAGTGAGCGCGTGGGCCGGGTCCAGCAGGGTGCCATCCATGTCGATGGCGACCAGTTCGATGGTCGATTGCCGGCGGCCCATGTCCATTGCGTTGCACTCGTGCGGGGCGTGCCAGTTTAGCGCCTCATGCCCGGTTCACCTCTTTGCCCACATTGGCCGGGATACTTCAGGGGCCTGTGCGTCCCCCACCGCAGGACGGCCCCCTGACCGCCCTTCCCTGGAAACCCTTTCGACGCATGACCTACCGTGCCCCCGACCCCAACGACACCGCGCCACTGGCCCAGCAGATCGAGCAGATGATCGACGAACTGCCCGGCGAACGGGTCAGCGTCGGTACCCTGCTCAGCGCCCTGGGCGATGAGGGCCTGCTGCTGGTGGTGATCCTGCTTTCGGCCATCTTCATCATCCCGGTGTCGATTCCCGGGCTGAGCACGGTGTTTGGCGCTTCGATCCTGCTGATCGGCCTGAGCCGGCTGCGCAACCGCCCGCTGTGGGTGCCGCAGAAGCTGGCACGCCGCGAGATCGCCACCGAAACGCTGAAGACCAACCTCGGCCGTGCGTTGAAGTGGGTGCATCGCATGGAACGGCTGTCGCGGCCGATGCGGCTGGCGGTGATGGTGCGTTCGAAGAAGATGATGCGCCTGAACAACCTGGCGCTGGTGATGGCCACGGTGCTGCTGATGGCGCCGGCCGGCCCGATTCCCTTCAGCAATACGCTGCCGGCGCTGGCACTGATGTCCTTCGCCATTGGTTTCATCCAGCGCGACGGCGCGGCGGTGGCAGCCGGTTATGCCTTCGTGGTGGCCACGCTGGTGTACTTCGGCGTGCTGCTGGGCGGCGTGGGCTTTGCCGCCGAATCGGTGTTCAACGGGTTCCGCAGCGGTACCTCAGAACTGTAGAGCCGAGCCCACGCTCGGCTGCTCTTCGACCTGTACGCGCAAGCCCCGCGCTGCGCGCGCAAGCCGAGCATGGCTCGGCTCTACAGAAAGCAATCGAGCAAGCTCGACGCTACAGGGCTACTTGGCTGACACCCGCCACACCACGTCGCCCACGTCGTCGGCCACCAGCAACGCGCCCTCGGCGTCCATCGCCATGCCTACCGGTGCGCCCATCAGGGTCTTCTCGTCCTTGGAGGCGAAGCCACTCACCACGGTCTGCGGCCGCCCGGTCGGCTTGCCATCCTTGAACGGCACGTACACCACTTCGTAGCCGCTCAATGGCGAGCGATCCCAGCTGCCGTGTTCGCCGATGAAGGCACCGCCGTGGTACTGCGCCGGCAGCGCCTGGCCGGTATAGAACAGCAACCCCAGCGGCGCCACGTGCGAGCCGATGGCGTAATCCGGCACGATCGCCTTGGCCACCAGGTCCGGCCGCTGCGGCTGCACGCGCTCGTCCACGTGCTGGCCGTAGTAGCTGTAGGGCCAGCCGTAGAAGCCGTCTTCCTTCACCGAGGTGAGGTAATCGGGCACCAGGTCGGCACCGATCTCGTCGCGCTCGTTGGCCACCGCCCACAGCGTGCCGGTGCTCGGCTCCCAGTCCAGGCCGGTGGGGTTGCGGATGCCCGAGGCGAAGATGCGGCTGCCACGGGTGGCCACGTCCACTTCCAGCACCACCGCGCGGCGGTACTCCACCGCCAGGCCGTTCTCGGTGATGTTGCTGTTGGAGCCCACGCCCACGTACAGCTTGCGGCCGTCGCGGCTGGCCAGCAGCTCCTTGGTCCAGTGGTGGTTGATGGTGCTGGGCAGATCGGTGAACTCGCGGCCCTTGTCGGTCATGCGCGTTTCGCCGGGCACGTAATGGAACTGCACGATGTTGCCGGTGTTGGCCACGTACAGGGTGTCACCGATGAGCTGGATGCCGAACGGCGAATGCAGCCCCTCGATGTAGACGTGCTGGGCCCAGGTGGTGGTGCCGGGCGTGCGCCGCAGCAGGGTGACCCGGTTGCCGCCCTTGCCGGCCTTGCCCGAGCGCGCCTTCACCTTGCCGGCGATCCACTGCTTGGGCGTGGTGACCGGCTCTTCACCCGGGCCGTTGCCCTCCACCACCAGCACATCGCCGTTGGGCAGGGTCAACAGGCGGCGCGGATGCTGCAGGTTGGCGGCGATGCGCTCGATCTTCAGGCCCTCGGCCACCGTAGGCGATTGGCCTTCGGCCCAGCCGACGCCCTTGGGCACCTGCATGGGCGGCATCAGGAAGTTCTGCGGTGCCGGCAGCGGCGGCTTCGCGCCGGACTGGTCGGTGGGGTGGTATTCGGCCTTGCCCGCGCAGGCCGACAGCATCACCGCCAACGAAAGCACCGCAAGGTTGGGCAGGAAGGGCTTAGCCATGACGACCTCCGTGCCGCACCGGCGGCTGCAGCGACAGCAGGATGAGCCCCAGCGCGATCAGCGCCACGGTCAGCGCCGACAGGATCGTGCCCGGCACGGCAACGGCGTAGGCGTCGCGGCTGTGCACGAAGGCGTTCCAGATGGCCAGCAGCACCGCCACCAGGTTGAGGAAGAAGTCGATGCGGTCGATGCGGGTGGCACTGCCGTTGCGGCGCCAGACCGCGAACAGGTTGATCAGGCGCGGCACGATGGCGATCAGCAGACCGAAGGTGATCAGCCAGGCGGCGGCCTTGCCCCACATCACCTCGGCGCTGTTGAGGTAGATCGCATCGAAGATCAAGGCGCCGACAAAGAACCCGAACGGAATCGGGTTCAACAGGCTGAACAGGGTGGTGCCAAGGCCGCGATGGGCCTGGGCCAAGGGATTGACCATCATCGTGCTCCGCGCGGAAGGGGCTCGGGCTGTAGTAGCACAGCCGGATGTGAAGCCGCGCGATGAGACCCGGTAGAGCCACGCCATGCACGGATGCGGGCCGCCAACAGAAATGTGTAGTCGTTATTACCGTGCGTCATGAGTGTTTGTGACGCACTTCGCATATCGAAACATTCGTGCCCATTCGACGTAGGGAGGGACTCGTGGTGTCGCGTTTGGCTCGTTGCGATGGGGCAGTTCCGCCCCGCCGTCCTGCCATGCCGATTCACAACAGAAGGATTCGTGTATGAAGCGACACACGCAACGCTCCGCGCCACCGCGCTCCGCGCGCCTGGCCCTTGCCACTGCCCTGGTAGTGGGCAGCCTGGCCGTCACAGCCCAGGCCCAACAGGCCGATCCGCTGGCCGGAATCCAGTGGCATCTGCTCAATACCGGGCAGACGGTGCCGGCCGATACGCTGCCGGTGGCTGGCAACGATCTGAACGTGGATGGCCTGTTCCGCAATGGCATCCGCGGCCAGGGCGTCACCATCGCCATCGTCGATGACGGCCTGCAGATCGCGCATCCGGACCTGGCGGCCAACGTGGCGGCGGTAGCCGGCAAGAACTTCGCCAATGGCTCCAACAACCCCACGCCCTCCAACCCGGACGCCGACAACCACGGCACCATGGTCGGCGGCATCGCCGGCGCGGTGGGCGCCAACAACCGCGGCGTGCGCGGCGTGGCCCCGGCGGCGACGCTGAAAGGCTTCAACCCGATTTCGAGTTCGGCCCAGGGCAACCAGCAGAGCAATATCGAGTACGCCTGGTGGGATGGCGCCGAATCGGCCGATGTGCAGGTGTTCAACAACAGCTGGGGTGCTGGCCCGGGCAATCCGAACCTGCCCTTCGCCTACAGCCAGAACGACATCAGCGCCTACGAGCAGGCCCTGTCGGGTACCCGCGGTGGCCGGGGTGGCATCTACGTGAAGTCGGCCGGCAACAACCACAACAACGGCACGCTCTCCACCGGCCAGGACATCTGCACCGCCGACACCAAGAACCGCAACACCGGCTGCGTGCCCGCCGGGCGTGACCCGCGCAACAACCTGTTCAACGTGATCACCGTGGGTGCGGTGCGCGCCGACGGCGTGCGTTCGTCGTATTCCTCCACCGGTTCGGCGCTGTGGGTGTCGGCCTTCGGCGGCGAGTACGGCCTGCAGGCGCAGTACGCGCCCGGGCTGGTGGCACGTGCCTACGACCCGGCCATCGTCACCACCGACGTGACCGGGTGCGCGCAGGGCAGCAACAAGAACACCAACCGCCAGAACACGCTGGACAGCAACCAGTCGGCCATCGACAGCACCTGCAACTACACGGCCAAGATGAACGGCACGTCCGCCTCGGCACCGATGGTGTCCGGTGTGGCGGCGCTGGTGCTGGAAACCAATCCGAATCTTTCCTACCGCGATGTGAAGTACATCCTGGCCACCACCGCCACCCGCACCGACCCGAACCGGGCGGCGGTGACGCTGGCCGATGGCCGCGTGCTGGTGCCGGGCTGGACGGTGAACGCTGCCGGACGCGCCTACAGCAACTGGTACGGCTTCGGTGTGGTCAACGCCGCGCGTGCGGTGCAGGTGGCGGAGAACTTCCAGTCGCTCGGTGCGCTGGTGGACAGCGGCTGGCGCAACACCACACGTACGGTGGCCATCGGCAACACCTCGGCCGCCGCCGCGCGCCTGACCTTCCAGCTGGCCAATGGCGCGCGCAACATCGAGAGCGTACAGCTGGGCTTCCGCGTCAACCACAGCAACACCCGCCAGCTGCAGTTCGTGCTGGTCTCGCCCAGTGGCACGCGCAGCGTGGTGCAGCCGGCGTTCACCGCCATCGGCTCGGGCACCAATGGTGTGCAGCGCAACTTCACCAGCTGGGACCTGCTGTCCAGCAATGCCTTCCTGGATGAGAACGCCACCGGCACCTGGACGCTGGAAGTCACCGACATGGGGCAGGCCGCGAACGCTGCATCGCGTGGCAACCTCGAATTCTTCAAGATCCGCGTTCTGGGGCACTGATGATGAAGACGACCATTCTGTTGAGCACCCTCGCCTTCGCGGCGATCACCTCCACCGCCTGGGCACAGAGCTCGGGCCAGGCCCCCGCTGCAAGGACCCTGTCGACCGTGGACGCACAGGCACTGAAGGCCGAAGCCACCGGGCGCAGTTTCGATGTGGGCGGCAACCGCTTCCGCCTGGCACCGTCGGCCACCGTGCAGCAGGCCAGTGGTGGCCAGTTCAGGATCACGCCGGCTGCGGAAGCCGCCGCGGCAAGCACTGGTGCCCGTAGCAAGCGCTCCCTCGATGCCGGCAGCACCGGTGCGGCGGCGCGGCTGGATGCCGGTGCCGGCAAGTTCGCCGCGGCCGTGTCCAATGATGGCGCGCCGGTGGTGGCGACTTCGCGGGTCAAGGTGTTCTTCACCGATGCGGCCTCGGCGCAGCGTGCGGCGACCGCCACCGGTGGCACCGTGGTGAAGGTGTCCAAGGCTTCCGGCCGGGCGATTGTCGAATATCCGTCGGTGAACGCGGCGCTGGATGCAACCACCACCTTGCTGTCGACCGCCGGCATCAAGGCGGCCGAGCCGGACGTGGTGCAGTGGGAAGAAACCAAGTAAGGCGTTGAGTGGTGCCCCCGGCCGGTTGGCTCTCCTGGCCGGCTGGGGGATTGGTTCCGCCAGGGCGTGCCGACCAACGGTTGGCACCCACCATTTTCCCGACCTGCCGACCAACGGTTGGCATCCACCGGCGTCAGCGCGCGGCGAGTGTTCCGGTGTGCTTGAGGCTGCAGCTGGCCAGTGCGTCGTTGCCGGCGGCCGGATGAGCCGGTTCCAGCAGCAGGCGCTGCACATCGGAGAACAGCTTCTCCACCGGCATGCCGTAGGGCGCGAACAGGCGCAGGCGGCCCTGGCGATCGAACACGTAGCCACCGGCGATGTGGCTCATCGTGTAGGTGTCGGGCAGCTGGCCCGGTTCCTTCTCGTAGAACGCCTTGAAGTCGCTGGCCATCGCGGCCAGCTGCGCTTCGTTGCCGACCAACGCCATCGCCTTGGGATCGAACGCTTCCACATAGATGCGCGCGACCTCGGGCGTATCGCGGGCCGGGTCGACACTGACGAACACCACCTGCAGCTGGTCGGCATCCTTGCCCATCAGGTGCTTGACCTGGCCCAGCTCGACCATCGTGGTCGGGCACACATCCGGGCAGCTGGTGAAGCCGAAGAACAGATAGGTCACCTGGCCCTGCAGATCCTTCGGGCCACGTACGGTGCCGTGGCTGTCGGGCATCGACCACTGCTGGCCGAGTTCCTCGCAGGCGATGTCCTTGGAATAGAAGTCCATGCGCGACTGCGCGCTGCACCCGGCCAGCAGGCCGAGCAGCAGGCCTGCGGCCAGCCGCAGGCCACGATGGGGGAACGCAATGCCTTTCACGGTTCGCAGGCTCAGTTGATCATCATGTGGTAGTGCATGCTCCAGATGATCCAGACCGACAATGCGACGACGATGAACAGGATCACCAGGGTGAACACAAAGCTGGCCAGGTTCCAGCCACCTTCGGACTTGCGGTCCATGTGCAGGAAGAACACCAGCTGCACCAGGATCTGCGCCACCGCGAAGCCCACCAGCAGCAACAGCGTGAGCGGCCGCGACAGCACCGGGTTCATCACCAGCGCGAACGGCACCACGGTCAGCAGCGCGCACAGCACGAAGCCGATCAGGTAGGACTTGGTGGAGCCGTGTGCATTGCCGGCGCGCGAGGTTTCGACGTGGGCCATGTCAGAAGGCTCCGATCAGGTAGACGAAGGTGAAGACGCAGATCCACACCAGGTCCAGGAAGTGCCAGAACAGGCTCAGGCACGACACGCGGGTGATGTTGGTCGGAGTCAGGCCACGGCGGTACACCTGGTGCATCACTATCGCCATCCAGATCAGGCCGCTGGCCACGTGCAGGCCGTGGGTGGCGACCAGCGCGAAGAACGCCGACAGGTAGGCACTGGTGCTGGGGCCCGCGCCTTCGTGGATCAGGTGCGAGAACTCGTAGATCTCCATGCCGATGAACGAAGCGCCGAGCACGAAGGTCACGCCCAGCCAGCGCAGCACCGCCGAGGCATCGTGGCGGTGCATGGCCAGCACGGCCTGGCCGTAGGTGATGCTGGACACCAGCAGCAGGAAGGTTTCGGTCATCACGAACGGCAGCGAGAACAGCTCCTTGCCGGTCGGGCCGCCAGCGTAGGCGGTGCTGAGCACCGCATACGAGGCGAACAGCGAGCCAAACAGCACCAGGTCGGACATGAGGTAGACCCACATGCCGAACACCTTCATGCCGCCCTGCTCGTGGGCGTGGTCGTGCGCGTGCAGTTCCTCGTGCACCTGCGTGTTGCTGGCCAGCTCCGGGCGGGTCAACAGGTTCATGCGCGTACCTCCTTCAGCTTGGCCAGATTGGCCGCTTCGGTGCGCGCCACCTCTTCGGAGCTGACGTAGTAATCCACGTCCTCATCGTAGGAGCGCACGATCAGGGTCACGATCATCGCGATGAAGCTGGCCGCGGCCATCCACCAGATGTGCCAGACCAGGGCAAAGCACAGCACCAGGATCCAGACATTGAGGATCAGCGGCACGCCGGTGTTCTTCGGCATGTGGATCGGTGCGTACTTCTTCGGCGGCGGCGGCAACCCACGCTTCTTCGCTTCGTGGAAGGCATCCAGCTCGTCGGCCTTGGGCACCACGGCGAAGTTGTAGAACGGGGGCGGCGACGGCGTGGCCCATTCCAGCGTGCGTGCATTCCATGGGTCGCCGGTCAGGTCCAGGTTGCGCTTGCGGTCGCGCACGCTGACGTAGATCTGCACCAGCATCAGGATGATGCCGGCGAACACGAACAGTGCACCGATGAAGGCGGCGATCAGGTACGGCGTCCACGCCGGGTTGTCGTACTGGTTCATGCGTCGGGTCATGCCCATGAAGCCGAGCATGTACAGCGGCATGAAGGCCAGGTAGAAGCCGATCACCCAGCACGCGAACGACCACTTGCCCAGACGCTCGTTGAGGGTGAAGCCGAACACCTTCGGGAACCAGTAGACGAAGCCGGCCAGGTAGCCAAACAGCGCACCACCGATGATGGTGTTGTGGAAGTGCGCAACCAGGAACAGGCTGTTGTGCAGCAGGAAGTCCGCGCCCGGAATGGCCAGCAGCACGCCGGTCATGCCGCCGATGGTGAAGGTGACCAGGAAGGCGATGGTCCACAGCATCGGCACGCTGAACTCGACGCGGCCGCCGTACATGGTGAACAGCCAGGTGAAGATCTTCACGCCGGTAGGAATGGCGATGATCATCGTCATGATGCCGAAGAAGGCATTGACGCTGGCACCGGAGCCCATGGTGAAGAAGTGGTGCAGCCAGACCACGAACGACAGGATGCCGATGGCCAGCGTGGCGCCGACCATCGACTTGTAGCCGAACAGCTTCTTGCGCGCGAACGTGGCGGTGACTTCAGAGAAGATGCCGAACGCCGGCAGCACCAGGATGTACACCTCCGGATGGCCCCAGGCCCACACCAGGTTCACGTACATCATCGGGTTGCCACCCAACGTGTTGGTGTAGAAGTTGAAGTCCAGGTAGCGGTCCAGGGTGAGCGCGCCCAGCGCCACGGTCAGGATCGGGAACGCGGCGATGATGATCACGCTGGTGACCAGCACAGTCCAGGTGAACACCGGCATCTTCATCAGGGTCATGCCCGGCGCACGCATGCGCAGGATGGTGATGAACAGGTTGACGCCGGTCAGCAAGGTGCCGATGCCCGAGGCCTGCAATGCCCAGATGTAGTAATCGACACCCACGCCTGGACTGAACTCGATGCCCGATAGCGGCGGATAGGCGACCCAGCCGGTCATGGCGAATTCGCCAACGCCCAGCGAGATCATCATCAGCGCTGCGCCGACCACGAAGATCCAGAAGCTGAAGGCGTTGAGGAACGGGAACGCCATGTCGCGCGCGCCGATCTGCAGCGGCACGATGATGTTCATCAGGCCGACCACGAACGGAGTGGCCACGAAGAAGATCATGATCACGCCGTGCGCGGTGAAGATCTGGTCGTAGTGTTCGGGCGGCAGGAAGCCCTCACTACCCGGCCCGGCCGCCGCCAGCTGCGCGCGCATCATCAGCGCGTCGGCAAAGCCGCGCACCAGCATGACCAGCGCCACCACCACGTACATGATGCCGATCTTCTTGTGGTCCACGGTGGTGAACCAGTCGCGCCACAGCGGGCCCCACAGCTTGAAGTACGTCACCGCGCCCAGCAGCGCGAGGCCGCCCAGCACCATCGCCGCCAAGGTGACCACGACGATCGGCTCGTGCAGTGGCACGGCCTCCCACGTCAATTTGCCCAACATGTTCGTTACTCCTGGGAAACCTGGACGCCAGCGGCAGCGCCAGCCGGGGCCGCGGCAGTGGTGTTCTCACCGACACCGATGAACTGGTCGATGACTTTCTTGAACAGCAACGGTTCAACGCTGGAGAAGTGCTGCACCGGTGCGTTCTTCGACGGTGCGGCCAGCGCCTTGAACTGCGTGAAGCTGAGCGCGTCCGGCGCGCTGCGCACCTCGGCCACCCAACGCTCGAACGCTTCGTTGCTGCTGGCGGTGGCGATGAACTTCATGTTCGAGAAGCCATGCCCGCTGTAGTTGCCGGACATGCCGCGGAACTGGCCCGGCTCGTTGGCGATCAGGTGCAGCTGCGTGCGCATGCCGGCCATCGCGTAGATCTGCCCACCCAGCTGCGGAATGAAGAAGGTATTCATCGTCGAGTTGGAGGTGATGTTGAACGCCAGCGGTCGATTGGCCGGGAAGTTGAGCTGGTTCACCGTCGCGATGCCCAGGTCCGGATAGACGAACACCCACTTCCAGTCGGTGGCGATCACCTCCACGTGCAGCGGCTCACCGGCCACGTCCAGCGGCTTGTATGGGTCCAGTTCATGGGTGGACTTCCACACGATCACCGCCAGCACCGCGATGATGATCAGCGGCACGCCCCAGACCACGATCTCCACCTTGGTGGAGTGCGACCAGTCCGGCGTGTATTTCGCCTTGGTGTTGCCGGCACGGAAGCGCCAGGCGAAGACGAAGGTCAGCACGATGGCCGGTATCACCACGATCAGCATCAGGCCGATGCAGATCAGGATCAGGTCGCGCTGGGCGAGCCCGACCATGCCCTTCGAATCCAGCAGCACCCAGTCACAGCCCGACAGGCCGACGCAGGCCAGGGCGACCAGCGCCAGGCGGATGCGGTTCCAGCAGATATTCATTGGAGGTCAACCCTGTTGAAAAAGCGCGCTTGACCGGCTCGCCTGCGCGCAGCGCCCGGGCGTGGAGCGGCTACACTGTGGGTACGAGGTCGCCTACAAGCAGGCGATCCACTCCAATCAAGCCCATACAAAATACAACATTGTATGGACTTGTGCACTCGCACGTATGGAAAAATCTGACCGATGACGCCTCCTGCCGCCGGCCGCCGCCTGAAACACCCCAACCGGACCTGGGTTCGCCCCTTCCGCGAGGGCGGCGGACCGCTGTACCTGCAGATTGCCCAGCAGGTACGCGAGGCGGTGGATGACGGCGTGCTGCGCCCGGGCGACCGCCTGCCCCCGCAGCGTGATCTGGCCCAGCAGGTCGGGGTCGACCTGACCACCGTCACCCGCGCCTTCGCCGAGCTGCGCCAGGCCGGGCTGCTGGACGCGCAGGGCGCCGGCGGCACCTTCATCGCGCTGTCGGCCGGCAACCGCAGCACCTCGGTCGACCTGAGCATGAACATCCCGCCGCTGCTGGGCAGTGCGCCGTTCGCGCAGGGCATGGAGGCCGGCTTCCAGCACCTGGGCCAGCAGCTGGGCCAGGGCGAGCTGATGAGCTACCACGTCGGTGCCGGCAGCCGCGAGGACCGCGCCGCCGCCGTGCAGTGGCTGGCGCCGATGCTGGGCACGGTGGGTGCCGACCAGGTGGTGATCTGCCCCGGCGCGCAGACCGCGCTGTGCGCGCTGATCCTGGCCCGTACCCAGCCGGGCGAGCTGATTGCCGCCGAACCGCTGACCTACCCCGGCCTGCTGGCCGCCGCGCGCGTGCTGCAACGGGGCGTGGTGCCGGTGGCGATGGACGCCGAGGGCATGCTGCCCGACGCGCTGGAGGAGGCCTGCCAGCTGCGCCGGCCGCGCATGCTGTACCTGGTGCCGACCATCCAGAACCCGACCACGGCAACGATGTCGGCGCGGCGCCGGCAGGCCCTGCTGGCGGTCGCCAGGCGCCACGATCTGACCGTGATCGAAGACGATCCCTACTGGTTGCTGGCCGGTGACGCCGCACCGCCGCTGGCCGCGCAGCGCGATGCCGGCTGCCCGGTCTACTACATCTCCACCCTGTCCAAATGCCTGGCCCCGGGCCTGCGCACCGCCTACCTGGTAGTGCCGGGCGGCGAGCCGATGGAGCCGGTGCTGGACGCGCTGCGCGCGATCGCACTGATGCCGACCCAGTCGATGGTGGCCGTGGCCTCGCAGTGGATCCACAGCGGCCAGGCCCAGGACATGGTGCAGCGCTTCCAGCAGGAGCTGCGCGAACGCCAGGCCATTGCCGCGCAGTACCTGCCCTCCCGCGCGCGCGCGCATCCGGCCGGCCTGCACGTGTGGCTGCCGCTGCCGCCACGGCTGGACCAGTACCGGCTGATCCAGACTGCGCAGGAACAAGGGCTGGGCATCGCCAGCTCGGATGCCTTCAGCGTGGAAGAACCGCCGCCGGGCAACGCGATCCGGCTGTCGCTGGGTGGCGCCGTCGACCAGGGCACCCTCGCCGGGGCGCTGGCCAAGCTGAACGAGATCCTGTCCGAAGCGCCCGAGGCCCGGCACAGCGCCATCGTCTGATCGGCCCGCATGGCGCAATATCCATACAAAGTGATATTTTGTATGCAATGTATGGATGAAGGGACGTGCATCGATGCGCGCCGAAAAACTGAGGTTCCACCTGGTCATGGCCGCCTGCGGGGGCTTCGTGGTGTTGATGCTGGCCGCGCTGGCCTGGGTGTGCCTGCAACCGCAGACCGCCAGCGTGCAGGCCGCCGAGCGCCACGCCATCGAGCAGTGCGTGCAGCGCAGCGAGGATCCCTCGCGTAGCGAGATCCAGCGTCGCGCGCAGGCCGATTCCTGCCGCGAGATGCGCAAGCAGTACGTGCACAAGTTCGGCCGGGAAGACTCCTGATGGGCGCAGCCGCGCCGCGCCGCCGCTGGCTGCTGCCGGCGATGATCGCCCTCGCCTGCCTGTTCATGGCCGGCGTGGCGGCAGCCCTGTGGCAGTACTTCGGCTACAGCGCGCAATCGACCTTCACCGAGCAGGCCATCGTCTTCGACGACGCGCAGCTGCGCCTGCCGCCCGAGTTGGCCGGCGACACCGGCCGTATCCGCGTGGTGCATTTCTGGGACCCGGCGTGTGCGGTCTGCAACCGCGAAACCGGCGCGCACCTGAGTTACCTGATCAGCATGTACCGCCGCGCCGGCATCGACTTCTATGCGATCCGCCGCCCCGGCACGCAGGGCGAGCTGCCCGAGCCGCTGCGCAGCAAGGTGATCACCCTGCCGACGCTCGATGGCATCGAGAACATTCCGGCCAGCCCGGCCGTGGTGATCTGGGACCGCCGCGGCCACCTGGCCTATGCGGGCCCGTACAGCATCGGCATGGTCTGCAACTCGGCCAACAGTTTCGTCGAACCGCTGCTGGACAAACTGGTGCGCGGCGAAACCGTGCGCCCGAAAGGACTGCTGGCCGTGGGCTGCTACTGCCCATGGCAGGCCAAGCGCTGAGGACGCGCAATGACATCACTGGCTCCGGGTGGCGTGGCCGCCGCAAACAACAACGGCGGTCACCTGTCCGAACCGACCGATGGTTATGGACAGGCTCCCGCCGTTGGAAGCCACGATACGCCCCGACATGCTCCGTACATGCCGCGACCGGATGTCGCAGCGCGCGAATGGGTGCAGGACGTGTTCGCGCACAGCGGGCCGATCTACCTGCGTATCGTCAATTCGCTGGAACGCACGGTACGTCGCGGCGGCCTTGCGCCGGGCCAGCGCCTGCCGTCGCAGCGCGCGTTGGCGCAGCAGCTGGGCATCGACCTGACCACGGTCACCCGCGCCTTCGATGAAGCACGCAAACGCGGCCTGATCGAGGCGCGCGGCCCGCAGGGCAGTTTCATCGCGCCGCCCAAGGCCGGCTTCGAGCAGCGGGTGGACCTGAGCATGAACGTGCCCCCGGTGCCCGATGCCGACGCGTTGGCCGAGACCCTGCGCCGTGGTGCCGCCGCCGTGCTTGCGCGCAGCAACGCACCGAACCTGATGACGTATCACCTGGGCGGCGGCAACCCGACCGATCGCCACGCGGCGGCACGCTGGCTGCAGCCGATGCTCGGCGCGGTGGACGACAGCTGCCTGCTGCTGACCGAGGGCGCGCAGGTGGCGTTGGCCGCGATCCTGGTCAGCCAGGGCCGCGATGGCGATGCCATCCTGTGCGATGCGCTGGTCTACCCGGGCCTGCTGCAGGCGGCCGCCGCACTCGGACGGCGACTGCTGCCGGTGGCCAACGACGAACACGGCATGTGCCCCGACGCGCTGGCCCGGCAGGCACGCGAAAGCGGCGCGCGGCTGGTCTATCTCAACCCCACCTGCCAGAACCCGACCGCGCTGACGTTGCCACTGCATCGACGCCAAGCGCTGGCACGCGTGCTGGAACGCGAGGGTCTGCTGGCGATCGAGGATGATCCGTACTGGCATCTCGCTGAAGATGCACCGACACCGCTGGCGATGCTGGCCCCGCGCCATGTGTTTCATGTGGCAACCCTGTCCAAGGTGATCAGCCCGGGGTTGCGTACCGCCTTCGTGCGCTGCCCGGGCAGCACGCAGGCCGATGCGATGGCCTCGGCGCTGAGGGCCACCCGCCTGATGGGTCATCCACTGGTCTCGGCACTGGCCAGCCAGCTGCTGCTGGACGGCTCGGCGCAATCGCTGCTGGCGCAGGTACGCAGCGAGGCGCGCGAGCGCATCGGCATGGCGCGCTATCTGCTGGCGCCCTCGCTGCTGGTACGTGCAGAAGGCCTGCATGCCTGGTGCCGGGTGCCAGCGCCCTGGACCGATGCCACGCTGGTGCGTACCGCACAGCTGCAGGGGCTGGCGATCGCACCGTCATCGGCGTTCTGCCTGCCCGGGGTGGAGCATCACAATGGCGTTCGACTGTCACTGGGGCTGGCGGCGGACCGCCGGCAGCTGGAGAGTGCGTTGCGGCGGATTGATCGGCTGTTGTTGTCGGACGGGTTGCCGGCAATTGATCGGTAGTGCCGGCCACTGGCCGGCAGCCCACGGGTAGGCGACGATCATGAGCTTGCCGGCCAGCGGCCGGCACCACCGTTCATTGTCAGGCCAACGCGGCAAGCGCCTGCACCAGTGCGTCCATCTGCGCCGGCCGGGTGAACACCGACGGCGTCACCCGCACGCAGGCGCCCGATTCCAGTCCATCACGATGGGTGGTGAACACCCGATGTTCATCCAGCAGCCGCTTCTGCAATGCAATGTTGTCGGCCACGCTGGTGCGCCCGCGCAGACGGAAGCTGGCCAACGCACTGGCCAAGGCCGGGTCGGGCGACGACAACACTTCGATATGCGCCATCTGCCGCGCCGGTACCGTCCAGCGTTCACGCAGGTAGCGCAGGCGCGCCTGCTTGTTCGCGGCGCCGATGTGCTGGTGCAGGGCGATCGCCTCCGGCAGCGCCAGGTAAGCAGCGAAGTTGACCGTGCCGGTATGCACCCGGCTGCCGACGCGGCCATCGTCGTTCTCGCCCATGTACGGGTCCAGATCCGTCACGCGTCCCTTGCGCACGTACATCGCACCGACACCAACCGGCGCACCGATCCACTTGTGCAGGTTGATGCCAACGAAATCGGCCTTCAGCTGCGGCACTGCGTAATCGATCTGGCCGAACCCGTGCGCGGCATCGATGATCGCATCGATACCGCGTGCGCGGGCACGCTCGGCGATCTCCGCCACCGGCAGCACCAGCCCGTGGCGATGGCTGACCTGGGTCAGCAGCACCAGCTTCAGGCGTGGCAGCCGTGCGAACGCGGCCTCATAGGCCTGCACGATCTGCGTGTGGTCCGGCACCGCCGGCAGCGCGATGCGCTCGACCTGCACGCCACGGCGCTGCTGCAGCCAGCGCATCGCGCCGATCATGCTGTCGTAGTCGATGTCGGCATACAGCACCTGATCGCCGGGCTGCAGGCGGTTGTAGCCGCCGATCAGCGCCAGCATCGCCTCGGTGGCACCCCGGGTCAGCGCGATCTCGTCGCTGCCCACACCCAACAGTTCGGCCGCCAGCCGCTGCACTGCCACGTACTGCGCCGGGAATTCCCGGCGCCCATACCAGGCGTTGCCACGGTTTACCTCGGCCGTGTGGCGCTGGTAGCTGGCCAGCGTCTCGCGCCCCATCGCACCCCAGTAGCCGTTCTCCAGGTGGTTCACTTCATCGGTGATGTCGAAGTGGCTGGCCACGGCGGACCAGTAGCCTTCATCGCGGGCCAGCACGTCCGGCGCCACGGTCGTCGCGGGAATCTGCATGGGTGCAGCGTAACGCGCAGCAGCCGTGGCAGGCAGTGAAGACAGAGCGGCCGCAGCCGGCAGCAAGGCACCGGCACGCAGCAGGTTGCGGCGACGGCGGTCCATCAGAAGGTCAGCCGATACTGCGCGTACAGGTTGGCACCATCGGTGTCGTACGGCGCATTGCGCGAATACACCAGGCCACGGCTGGCCTGGAAGGTGGCCTCGTCCGGATAGCGGTCGAACACGTTGTCGGCGCCGACGCGCAGGCTGTGGTGTTCGTTGATGCGATAGCCCACCGCCAGATCGAGGAAGCTCATCGCACCGAAGCGCTGATAGATGTCGCCCACCGCGTTGCCACTGGAATCAGTCCAGGCACCGTAGTAACGCATGCGCGCCATCAGCGACCAGGCGCCGATGTCCCAGCTGCCGGTGAGGCTGCCCTTGTGCTCGGGCAGGCGGTCTTCGAACAGCACGCGCTGGGTCTCGTTGGTGGCCACCGAGGTGCTGCCGTTGTCCACGCGGGTGCGGTTGTAGTTGTAGGCCAGGGTCAGCGTCATGCGGCCGGCGCCAAGATCACGCAGGTAGTTGCCCACCACGTCCACACCGGTGGTGGTGGTATCGAAATCGTTGGTGAAGAAGTTCACCGAGGTGTAGCCCAATGGATTCGGTGTGCCGGCCGGGATGGCAAAGCTGGCCGACTGGCTGAAGCGGTCGGTGAGCTTGATCTGGTAGACATCCACCGAACCGGACAGGCCCAGGTCGGTGCGCCAGGTCAGGCCCAGCGAGGCGGTGCGCGATTCTTCCGGCTTCAACGGCCTGGCCCCGAGCAGCTGCGCCAGCGGGTCATTCGGCGACAGGCGGCCACTGGTGAAGATCTGCAGCGTGCGCGTATCCAGGCCCTGGCTGGTGCTGGTGGTGTTGAGCTGGGCCGGGGTGGGCGCGCGGAAGCCGGTGGACACGGTGCCGCGCAGGGCCACGTCCGGGGTGATCGCAAAGCGCGCCGACAGCTTGCCATCCAGTGTGCTGCCGAAGCTGGAGAAGTCCTCGTAGCGGCTGGCCGCGCCGATGCTCCAACGCTCGCCCAGTGGCACTTCCATATCCACGTAAGCGGCCTTGCTGCGCTGGCTCCACTGCCCGGCCTGGCTGGCCGAGAAGCCCGGTGCGCCATTGGAATTGGCCTCCAGGCCGGCCACGGCGCCCGGACCCACCGCGTAAGAGGCCGGATCGCCAGCGCGTACCTGGTAGGTCTCCTGGCGGAACTCGCCACCGAAGGCGACGTTGATCGGCTTGGACAGCGCGCCCACATCCCATTCGTAGTTGAAATCGGCGTTGGCGTTCTTCTCGGTCTGGGTCAGGCGGCCGAGATCGAACGCGGTCGGGCTGGCCGGGCCAAGCGAGGCATTGATCGAATTCTTCAGGCTGTAGTCGATGGCGTTGCGACCATACGAGGCGCTGACATCCCAGCGCAGCTTCGGCGTGATCTCGCCACGCACGCCGGCCACCAGCTGCAGATCGTTCTGCACGTTGCCGTACTGCGGGCTGAAGCCCACCGGATAGATCGAGCGCAGGTTCCAGCCCGGGAAGATCGGCGTGGTGCGGTAGGCACCGGTGGTGGTGTCCGGGTTGCGCCAGTTGAAATCGCTGACGCCATCACTGTGGCTGTACAGGCCGAACGCATACAACTCCAGTGCGTCGCTGGCGTTGGCCTTCACGTTGAAGCCGACGCGGCGGCTTTCCAGTTCCGGCTGGCCCCAGCGCTGCACCGGGTTGGGCACGGCCAGCTCGGGATGCGCGGCCTGGAACGCGATCGCATCCGGGCGCTGGCGGGTACGCGAGGTGGCATCGGAGTTGGACGATTCGGCGAACAGTACCAGGCTGCCGTAGTCACCCAGCGACCAGCCGGTGCGCGCACTGAAGTCGCGCGACGCGCCATCGCCCTGCGCATACTGCGAATAGCCGGCCGTGATCTCGGTGCCGGGGCCGTCTTCGAGAATGATGTTGATGACACCGGCGATGGCATCCGAGCCGTACTGCGCCGATGCGCCATCACGAAGCACTTCGATGCGCTTGATCGCACTGGTCGGAATCTGCGCCAGGTCGGCCGCCTGTGCACCGCGGTTGCCGAGCAGCGCGCTGCGGTGGAAGCGGCGGCCGTTGACCAGCACCAGGGTCTGGTCCGGCGACAGCCCGCGCAGGGTGGCCGGGCGCACGAACACCTGGCCATCGGCCATCGGCAGGCGCTGCACCACGAACGACGGCACCAGCTGGGCCAGCACGTCCTTCAGGTCGGTGGATTGCACCGAACGGATGTCTTCCTTGCTGAACACATCCACCGGTGCCAGCGTTTCAAACTGGGTGCGGTTGGAGGCACGGGTGCCGGTAACCAGCATCGCATCGAGCTGGGTCGGCGCGGCGCGGTCGCCACTGCTGGCATCGGCCTCCGCTGCCATCGCGCCTCCTGCGCTGGCCATGGAAAGGGCAAGGAGGATGGAACGCGAAAGCTTCGAACGATGCACGGCAGGGCTCCGGGAGAACGCGACAGGGCCAGCGCCGATGCGGACGGTGCAGGGCTGGACAAGGCGCGCAGTCTCGGCGCGATCTGTGAAGCAGGCATGACGTCAGTGCGACAGCCCGGTGCCAGCGATGCGCAAGAACTGCTAAACGCCGCGCCCGTCGATCCGCTACTGTGCCAGGCATTGGAATCGGGGAACGGCAGGATGAGCGCGGCAGGCAAGGCGTTGTGGTACATCGAAACCCATGCGGATCTGCCGCTGGCACTGGCCGATATCGCCGCGGCGGCCGGACTGTCGCCGTTCCACCTGTCGCGCCTGTTCCAGGCCCGCACCGGCACGTCGGTGGTGCGCTACCTGCGTGGACGGCGACTGACCGCTGCCGCGCAGCGCCTGGCCAACGGTGCGGGCGACATCCTGCAGGTGGCGCTGGGCGCCGGCTACACCACCCACGCCGCGTTCACCCGCGCCTTCTGCGAACAGTTCGGGCAGACCCCTGAACGGGTGCGCGAACAGGGCACCGATGGGCTGGCACTGGTGCAGGCGATCCGCGTGGACGATGCCCCGGCTGCCTGCGCTGAGGCACCATGGCTGCTCGACACGCCCGCCTTCCAGCTGGCCGGGATCGGCATGCGTCATACCCGCGACAGTGGCGGTGCGATTCCCGGACAATGGGCCCAGCTCAACCGCGAATGGCCGACGCCTGCACCGATCAGTTTCGGTGTGTGCTGCAACAGCGACGACGACGGCGGCTTCGACTACATCGCCGCGCTGCCGGTGGGCTCGCTTCGCCCTGTGCCTGCGCACTGGCAGCGCGTGGACGTGCCCGCACGACGCTACCTGGTGGCCTGGCATGCTGGGCATATCTCGGCCATCCGCTCGACCTGGTTCTGGCTGCTGGACCACTACCTGCCAGGCTCCGGCCTGAGCCTGGCCGACGCGCCGGACCTGGAACGCTACGACACCCGCTTCGATGAGCACACCGGCCACGGCGGCGTGGAGATCTGGTTGCCCGTGGACGAACGCCCCTGCTGACATGGAACTGGATATGCGCATGAGAACCACAGCTTTCGGCGTGCTGCTGATGACAGCCTCCCTTTGCGCCCATGCCGACGGCGCACGGGTGGCGGGCGAACGCCACGGCAGCACAACCGTGGCCAGCGCCGCGGTGCGCGATGCGCAGCACCGCGACAGCCTGCGCTACACGGTCTGGTATCCAGCGCCGGCCCGTAGCCGGGAAACCGCCCTGACCATCGGCCCACCCGATGCGCCGCTGTTCGATGTCGGCCGCGCGGCGATGGCGGCTCCCGTCGCCGGCGAGCGCCTGCCGACGCTGCTGCTGTCGCATGGCAATGGCGGCAGCGCGCGCATGATGGGCTGGTTGGGTACGGCGCTGGCGCGTGCCGGCTATCTGGTGATTGCGGTCGATCATCCCGGCAACAACGGTGCCGATGAGATGACCCTGCCCGGCAGCCTGCTCACCTGGCTGCGCGCGGACGATCTGCACGCCGCGTTGGCGGCGGTGAAGGCCGATCCAATTCTGGGACCCCACATCGACACCCAACGGCTGGGCGTGGTCGGCTTCTCCGCCGGCGGCTACACGGCGCTGCTGGCCGCCGGCGCGCGCCCGGATCTGCAACGTCTGCTGGCATTCTGTCGCGCGCATCCCGACGACGGCGTGTGCCAACCGCAGCAGGAAGCTGCCACGCACACAATGGAAGCACGCCTGGCCGCTGCGGCTTCGCCCGCGCTCGCTCCCTGGATCGCCGAGGCCGACAGGTCACGCGCGATTCCCGGCGTGCGGGCCGTGTTCCTGCTGGCACCGGCCATCGTGCAGGCATTCGCGCCTGAACAGCTGTCCTCCTTGCGGCAGCCGGTGTCGATCCTGCTGGGCGACGCTGACAAGGTTGCCCCACCGGCGAGCAATGGCAACGCTGCGCAGGCAATGATTCCGGGTGCGACGCTGACGCGCCTGCCGGATGTTGGCCACTACGATTTCCTGTCCGAGTGCACTGCACCCGGCCGGCAACGGCTGGCGGCGCTGTGCAGCACCGCCGTGCCGAAGGCGCAGACCCACGCACGGACAATTGATGCGACGGAACGTTTCTTCGGCGATGCCCTGCGCTAGTGGCCGCCGGGCAGGGCGCGGCGCTACAGTGGAGGCATACAGGGAGGATGGGCCATGCGTCTGCTGCACCTCACGCTGCCGGTGTCCGATGTTGGCGCGGTCGCTGCGTATTTCCACGATGTGCTGCAACAGCGCGTGGTCGGCCACCATGTGCACATCGGCTGGAGCACGATCGAGCTGCAACCGGCCGAGGGGCGTCCGGTCGGCGGCGTGCACCTGGCCTTCAATGTGCCCGACAACCGCTTCGGCGAGGCGATGACCTGGTTGCGCGAGCGCACGCCATTGCAGCGCAATCCTGCCGGGCTGGACTACTTCGCGCTGGAAAGCAGCTGGCAGTCGCAGTCGGTGTACTTCACCGGCCCCGACGGCCTGATCCTGGAGCTGATCGGTCGCCGCCGCCTGCCGGCCAGTATGCGCGCAGGCGCTTTCCACGGCAGCGAGCTGACCTGCCTGAGCGAAGTCGGTCTGCCCAGCCATGCTGTCGATGCGGTGCGCGAGCAATCCCACCTGCACTTCGGCCTGCAGCCGATCAGCCCACCTTCGGCGCAGTTCGCCCCCATGGGCGACGACGAGGGGCTGCTGATCGTGGTGGCGGCCGATCGCCGCTGGTTCCCGGAACAGAAAGACCTGCCCAACGCACAGGGCCTGCAGCTTCAGGTCGGTGATGTGGCGGGCCCCGGTGTTGTGGAAGACCTTGCGCTGGGCTGGCGGGTAGAGGCGGCCTGAACTACCAGCTGCCCGACGCGCCTCCGCCACCGCTGCGGCCGCCGCCCCCGGACCAACTGCTGGAACTGCTTGAGGATGCGCTGGACGATGTGCTGCTGGAGGCGCTGCGTTGGCCAGCGGATGAGCCGCGGCCACCGCGCGCCCTGTCAGCCGGCAGCAGGGTGAAGATCCACGCGAAGTACAGCAGCAGCGTGCCCGCACTCCAGCCGATTGTTGCCGCAAGACGTGCAGCCGGCTCGGCCCGTTCGATGGCCAGCAGTGCGCAGAGCGCGTAGCCAGCGCTCAGCAGCAACAACACCGCGAACCGCAGTGCGAAGCTGCGGCGATCCTTGTGCCAGCGCGCGCGGCCGGCCTGTACGAGGAAAAACACCAGCATCGCGGCAATGCCCACGGCCAGGTCCAGCACTGTGTGAAGGGCCAGGCTGGGCGGCAACTGGCCCCGCAACAGCATCACCACGAAGAAACCTGCATTGACCGCAAGCAGGCCCAGCAACACCACGCGCAGCGCGCGGCTGCGGCGCCAGCACCAGCCGAGCAGGCTCGCCACCGGTACGCACAGCGCCAGCACGAAGCACAGCGCCGCCAGCGCAGCCCGGGGCGCCCACAGCGCCGCCGCCAGCATCCCCGTGGCCACGACAGCGGTCACCAGCATCGGGCGGCCCCAGGCCGGCAACCGCTTCGCTCGCGCCTGCGCCGGGGTGGCCGCACGCGATGTTCCGCGCCGGCGCTGGTGATGCCTGCGTGCGAAGTCGTCCGCTGTTTTTGCCGCCGGTCGTGTGGACGGCGAACGCCACAGACCGGCGAGAAAGCCGGCCAGCAGCGTCAGTGCAACCACCGAATCGGCGCTGCGCCAGTCCGGCGGGAGCACGTTGCGTGCCGACGGTTCTTCCCATTCCGGCAGCGACTCGCCGTCGATCAGCGCGACCAGCACGTTCGTTCCTTCCAGGAGGCCCTGGTCGAGGTCGCCTTCGCGGAAGCGCGGCACGATCGCCTTGTCGATGATGCGCGCAGCGTAGGCGTCGGGAATCGCGCCTTCCAGGCCGTAGCCGGTCTGGATGCGCACGCGGCGGTCCTGCACGGCCACCAGCAGCAACACGCCATCATCGACACCGTCGCGGCCCAGCTGCCACTGCTCGAACACCCGCTGTGCATACGCTTCGATGCCCTCCTCGCCAACGTGGTCGACCACCAGCACCTGCAGCTGCGCGCCGGTGCGCGCCTGCAGCTGTAGCGCCTGCGTACGCAGCGTGTTGCGGGTGTCGGCCGACAACGCGTGGGCGCTGTCTACCACCGGATCATCCAGCGCAGGCACTGCAACGGCGGCCATCACCCCCAGCGGCAACAGGCACAGCAGCAGCAACAGCCATGCCGTGGCCCAGGTCCACTTCACCCCGCGCGGCCCGCTCATGCTCCCTGTCCTTGCTCGATCCGCGCATGCAATGCCCGCAGCTGTGCGGCCAACTGGTTGAACACCTCCAGATCGGCCTCCACCAGGGCCGGCCAATCCGGTGTCTGCCCCAGCAGTTGGGCCACCTGTTCGTTCGGCGCGCGATCAAAGCCTTCGCCCAGCACGGCCAGGTAGCGCTGGCCGAAGCCCTCCGGGTCGCGCTGATCCTGCACATAGAACTGCACCGCCAGCAGACCCGCATACAGGTAATTGACCAGATAGTTCGGATCGTCGTACATCAGGCGCTTGCTGATCCAGCTGCTGCGCAGCGGCGGGTAGCGCTCGGGCTCCTGGCCGAAGCGCGCCAGCACCTGCCCGGTGAGGGCATCGAGATCATCGGCGGTGCCCAGCGACTGGGCGGCCACGCCCTGGTAGATCGACCGCTCCAGCTGCGCTTCCTCCGACGAGGTGAACAGCTGCAGCACCATATCGTCCAGCAGTGACTTCAGGTAGTAGGCCCTGGCCCTCGGGTCCTGCGTCTGCTGGTACAACCGGTCGCGGAAGCGCAGCTCGTTGTAGATGGCGAACGCCTCGGTCAGCCACGGGCTGCCGTTGCGCTGCAGCGGCGATGCATGGCCACGCTGCATCCATTCACCGTGCAGGGCATGGCCGGCTTCGTGGGCGATCTCGACGTCGCTTTCCAGGTCGCCACTGCGCACGCCGACGAACAGCATCGACGGCGCGCCGGGGGCATTGATCGGGAACGCATCCGCACTGCGGTCGCCAAGCTCGGTGGCCAGGTCCATACGGTGGTTGGCCGGATCAAGCAGCGCACGCAGTTCGGCGACGTACGCGGGCCCGAGACCCTGCATCGCTTCGGCGGCGTTGTCGCGCAGCTGCGCCAGTGTCAGCACCGGCGGCGTATACCCGGCGTCGGGCACCGTGGTATCCCAGATCTGCGGTGCATCGATGCCGGACTGCGCCGCGTGGCGCAGCAGCATGTCCTGGTAGGCGCGGCGATCCCCTGCATGCTGTTCGATCGCCCGCAACGTGGCATCCACGGTCGCTGCATCCAGGCCCATGTGCTGATAGCCCCGCGCCGGCGCGGAGCCCTGCCCCTGCAGACGCGCGGTCGCATCGTTCACCTGCACCAGGCCCAGCAGCACCGAGGCCATCGGCTCGCGGCGCGATTGCAGGCCCTGCCAGTAGCCCTTCCAACCGGCCTCGCGCAGCGCGCGGTCACGATGCTGGGCCAGCGCCTGCCTGTCGCGCCCGGTATCCCAGTGCTGCCCGTCGCGTTCGATCTGCGGGTACTCAGCCGTGCGCAGGATCTGCCCACGCAGGCGCGCGAAGCTGTCCAGCGCAGGATCGGCCAGGGCATCCACGGCCTGCTCCATCGCGGGGTTGGCCGGGGCCGCGGCTTCCCTCAGCGCGCGCGCGCGAAGCAAGCCATAGGGCCGCGCCCAGGCAGCGTCCGCAGGCACCTCGCGCAGCGTGGCGCGGCCAGCACGGGCGATGCGGCTGCACAGCCCCATCACCTCGTCCAGCGCCTGTGCCGGGCGATGATCGCGCGCATTGCGGGCGGCCTGCAGGTGCAGGTAGCTGTGATGGCGCAGGCACTGCGCTTCCATGACCTCGGCCTGCCGGAAGCGCTCCGCGGGCGCGATGCCGGTCGCGTGCTGCAGGGTCTCCAGCTGCCTGCCCAGTGCATCACGGGCGGTCTGTTCAGCCGTGGCGCTGGCGAAGTAGGCGCGGTCGTCGGCGCGCAACGACGGCGCGCCCAGGCTGGTGAAAGGCGCCATCGCCAGCAGCACGGCAATGGCGGTGGTGGTGCGCATCCTGCGAGCGTGCATCGGCGTCTCCCTGCCTGGACCAGGCATCGAGCCTAGCAGCCATCCGCCTTCCCCGCCTGTGCCCGGTCTGGCGTCAGATCGCCTCATCCTCACGCTTGACCAGCGTCCAGCACGGCGCCTGCGCAAAGGTATAGCTCTGCTGGTCGCTGCTGTCCGGCGTGCGGATCTGTACCTGGCGCTGTCCATCGGCCAGCGTGCTGACCTGCAGTTCGCGCCCCTGCCCGGCCAATGCGGCCGGATCGGGCATCACCGGCCATTCAACGTCGGCCAGCGCCAGACGGCTTTCCACCTTGCGCGGTTCGGGTTCGGCCTCGGGGTCGATGTAACTGTCCAGCAGTGGATCGGCGGTGGCTTCTTCCTGCAGCGCAATCTCGCTGCCGAAGTGCGCCAGGAAGGCATCGAATTCCGGGTACGGGCAGTCCGCACTCGCGCGCGCCGGTGCGGCGGGCGCGGCTTTGGCGGGAAACGCCTGTGGTGCAGGTGTGCAGGCCGCCGCACCCAGCCCTGCGACAAGCACCAGTACAGCGGATGCGCGATAGCGACGCATGGGATCATCCTGAATCCGGTTCGGTCACCCCATGCTACCGCGCGCCCTACACTTGCAGCCTTCCGCCTGTCCGAGACTCCCATGCATCGCATCCTGCTCCTGATCGGCCTGCTGCTGCCCGCGCTGTGGCCGGCCGTGGCGATGGCCGTCGACCTCCACGAAGGCGACCTGCTGTTCGTCACTGCCGGCCACAGCGGCCTGAGCGCGGCCATCGACGATGCCACCGGCACGCGGGGCAGCACCGGCTTCGACCACGTGGCCCTGCTGGCTGCCACGGCGAAGGGCTGGGAAGTGCTGCATGCCGACGAGAAGGGATCGCGCCGGCAACCGCTGTCCGCGTTCCGCCAGGAGGCGCAGGCCAAGCAGCGGCAGATTGTGGTCTATCGCCTGCGTGCACCGCAGCAGGCCGCGATCAAGAACGCGGTGGCCACTGCGCGCACGATGCTGGGCAAGCCGTACAACACCTCGTATGTGTTGAACGAGGACAGCTACTACTGCTCGGACTTCATCGAGCGCGCGTTCCGTGCGCATCACGTGTTCACATTGCAGCCGATGAACTTCCGCAATGCGCAGACCGGTCAGATCGCCCAGCACTGGATCGACCTGTACCGAGGCATGGGCATGGACGTGCCGCAGGACCAGCCCGGCACCAACCCCAACGACATGTCGGCCGCGCCGGTACTGCAGCGCGTCGGCGTGCTGGAATAAGCGAACTGGAACAAGCGAAGCCCCGCACAGGGCGGGGCTTCAACGGTCACACTGCGCGTGTGGCGCGGTCATTCTTCTTCGTCGTGGCCGCCCTGCTGCTGGTTCTGGTTGCGCTTCTGCTGTTCCTGCTGCTGTTGCTGCTGCTGGTCGCGGCCACGGCCCTGCTGCTGATCCTGCTGGTTCTGCTGGCCCTGCTGGCCCTGCTGCTTCTGGTTCGGGTTCTGGTTCTGCTGTGCCATGTCCGATCTCCAAAGCCACGCGCGGAATGCGGTGGACGTGGCCATCGTCTGCAGCGGTTGGTTAATCACGCGTGGGTGCGCGGCTACATACATGTGTACGGGCGTGAATGAACACGCGCGGACCCTTGCGGCACAAGCCACTGAAGGATTCATGCGGGTTCGGCATGTGCTCATGCCCGGGTCAGCCGGGCACCCATTCATGGCCCAAACGGGCGGAAACGCGCGCTGAACGGGTTGGCGTCAGGGCATCACCGGCGGCACATAGGTCAGGGTCATGCCCAGCAACCACAGCAGGCCCAGCACCAGCGGGATATGCACCAGCAGCTGGATGAAGGTGAAGCCCACGATGTCGCGCGCCTTCAGGCCCAGCACACCCAGCAGCGGCAGCATCCAGAACGGATTGATCAGGTTCGGCAGTGCTTCGGCGGCGTTGTAGACCTGCACCGCCCAGCCCAGGTGCGCCTTCAGTTCGTTGGCGGCCTGCATCACGTACGGCGCCTCGATGATCCACTTGCCGCCACCGGACGGCACGAAGAAGCCCAGCACCGCCGAGTAGACGCCCATCACCAGCGCGAAGGTATCGGTGCTGGCCACGTGCACGAACAGGCTCGACAGCCGGTGCGCCAGCGTCTGCCCGTCACCGCCAGCGGCGTGGGTGAGGATCATCGCGATGCCGCCGTACAGCGGGAACTGGATCAGCACGCCGGTGGTGCTCGGCACTGCCTTGGCCACCGCGTTGAGGAAGCTGCGCGGACGCCAGTGCAGCAGCAGGCCCAGCGAAATGAACAGGAAGTTGTAGGTGTTGAGGTTGGCGATGGCGGTGACCAGCGGCTTGTTGGCGAACTCGTTGAACAGCCAACCGAAGGCGAGAAACGAGAGCAGCACGGTCAGCAGCGGGCTGTATTCGAGCCACTCGCCCGGGCGCGTGCGCTGCTGCAACGGTTCCGGCTCGGCCTGTGCGGCGCCGGGGAAATCCTCGGCGGTACGCGCACTACCGGCAGCCGGCGCGGTGAGCCAGGCAATCAGCAGCGAGACCAGGATCAATGCCGCGGTCAGTGCGATCGACTGCCACAGGAAGATGGTTTCGGTGAACGGCAACACGCCGGTGATCTCGACCAGCCCCGGCGGCATGCTGGCCGGATTGGCCTGCAGCTGCGCGGCCGACGAACTCAAGCCCATCGCCCACACTGCGCCCAGCCCCAGGTACGCCGAAGCACCGGCGGCGCGATAATCCATGTGCAGTTCGCTGCGGCGGGCCAGCGCGCGCACCAGCAGGCCGCCGAACACCAGCGAGAAGCCCCAGCTGAGCAGCGAGGCCAGCATGCTGATCAGGCCGACGTAGACCACCGCACCACGACCGGTACGCGGCACCCGTGCCAGGAAGTCGATGAAGCGCGCGACCACCGGCGCGGTGGCCACCGCGTAGCCGCCGATGACCACGAAGGCCATCTGCATGGTGAACGGAATCAGGCTCCAGAAGCCATCGCCGAAGGCGCTGGCGGTGGCCTGCGGGGTCGAGCCGAAGCCCAGCGCAGCCAGCGCGACGATGACCACGCCCAACACCGCGAACACGTAGGCGTCGGGGAACCACTTTTCCGCCCAGGCGGCCGAGCGCAACGCTGCGCGCGCCATCCAGCCGTCCTGCACTGCTGCCGTCGAGGCCATCACCTACCCTCCCAGGTTCGATGACCGGATTCTGGGCGGTGGCCTGCGGACTGTCAGTCGCCTATTGGTCGTAGGTGGCGCAAGGCGGTAGTGCCGGCCGCTGGCCGGCAACGTGCAGCCGGCCAGCGGCCGGCGCTACCAAACCCCGGAATCAGCGCAGCGCCAGGTCCACGGCGATGCCGGCAAACAGCGCGGCGCCGACCCAGTTGTTGTGCAGGAATGCCTTGAAGCACGGGCCGCGCTCGCGCTTGCGGCAGATCCAGAACTCGTACACCACCAGCGCGGTGGCCACCGCCACGCCCGCCAGGTAGTAGCCGCCCAGCCCACCGCGCACGCCGACCAGGGCCATGGTGGCCAGGAACAGCGCGTACAGCACGCCCTGGATCACCAGGTCCAGGTCGCCAAACAGGATCGCGGTGGAGTGCGAGCCCATCTTCAGGTCGTCCTCGCGATCGACCATGGCATACCAGGTGTCGTAGGCGGTGGACCAAAGGATGTTGCCGGCATACAGCAGCCAGCCCAGCATCGGCACTTCACCCTGCACGGCGGCGAACGCCATCGGGATGCCCCACCCGAACGACATGCCGAGGTAGACCTGCGGCAGATGGGTGTAGCGCTTCAGGTACGGGTAGCTGGCGGCCAGGAACACGCCGATGAAGCTCAGGCCAATGGTCAGCCCGTTCATGGTCAGCACCAGCCCGAACGCCACCAGCATCAACACCGCGAACAGGGCCAGCGCGGCGCGGCCACTGATCGCACCGGTGGCCAGGGGGCGCGCCTTGGTGCGTTCCACATGCGGGTCGAGCCAGCGATCGGCGTAATCGTTGATGACGCATCCGGCCGAGCGGGTCAGCCACACACCGGCGGTGAACACGAACAGGGTCCACAGCGGCGGCAGCCCGCCAGCGGCCAGCCACAGCGCCCACCAGGTGGGCCACAGCAGCAGCAGCGTGCCGATCGGGCGATCAGCGCGCATCAGACTCCAGTAATGCCGCCAACGCGGCGTCGCCGACGACTGCGGCGAAGTGAGGGGGGTATCAGCCATGCCGATAGGATACTCCTGCCCCTTCGGCGGGGCTTTGCCCGGCGGGGGGAGATTTGTTCGGCGAAACTGGATAGAATGCCCCTCCCGCACCGCCTCATGGCGATGCGATGCCCGCCCCGGCACTGGCCGACGGCGCGGCAGTTCTACAACGCGCCCGTAGCTCAGCCGGATAGAGTAGTGGCTTCCGAAGCCATTGGTCGGGGGTTCGAATCCCTCCGGGCGCGCCATCTCCCCCCGCTCCACCCCGTTCCTGCACCTAGGGCATGCGTCGAGCGTAGCTTCGATTCGGATCCGGTGTAGCGCGGCAGATCCGGCTGCGTGCGTGCCTGATCACGCCGGGCAGCCAGCACAGCACTGACACCAGGGCCCAGATCCCTGCCAGCCAGAACCACCGCCCCAGGGTGTAGGCCCAGATCACGGGAAATACAGCCAGCGTGGCGATGAACTGTGTGTACAGCAGATAGAGCGTGTGCATGCCCAGACGTGGGTCCGAGCGCAGCACCACGCCACACCCGCGGCAGGCTGTCCTCGCTTGGCGTTTCACTGCGGAGTGCAGTGGAAACCGCTGACCTGCCGCGTCGCAGAGCGGGCAGGTGAAGGTCATCAATCGCATGCGCTGTCTGCCCTTGCACATCCTGATGGATGCCCCAGCATACGGCGGATGCAGCAACGCCGGGCATGGCCCGGCGCTGCCGTTGGTACGCAGATCAGTATTTACCGTCGAACGCGAAGATCGGCTTGCGCTGCTTCCATGCACCGGCGGTGAAGTCCGGGAACTCCAGCGTCTGGAAGCTGTTGGCGATCGACTGCTCGCTCAACGGGGTGATCGCGCTCCAGGTTACCGCGTCGTAGATGTCGATCGGCATCGGCGCCTTGGCCTTCAGCGCTTCCACAAAGGCGTGGATGACGAACCAGTCCATGCCACCGTGGCCGGCACTGGCGGCGGTATCGGCATTCTGCTTCCACAGCGGGTGCTCGTATTCGTCCTGGTACTTCTTGAACTCTTCCCATTGGTGCGGCGGGCTGCGGCCTTCGATGTGGATCGAGTGGTTCACGTCCATCCACAGACCCTTGGTGCCCTGCACGCGGAAGCCCATCGAGTACGGGCGTGGCAGCGAGGTGTCGTGCTGCAGCAGGATGGTCTCGCCGTTCTCGCAGGCCAGCGTGGTGGTGACGATGTCACCCAACTTGAACTTGACCTGGGTGCTGGGGTGGGTGGTGCCGCCACTCTTGGCCACGGTGTAGTCGTGCAGGCCGCGCGCCTTGGTCGCGAAGGCATTGATGTGGGTGAAGCGGTTGCCACGGTTGATGCCGGTGTACATCGCGCATGGGCCGATGCCGTGGCTGGGGTACAGCTCGCCGTTGCGCTGCACCGAATGCTCGGTGCGCCAGCGCGCTTCGCTCCAGCCCTTGGGGCCGAATTCCACACCGCTGTCGTAAGGCTGGTTCGGGTCGCCGGAATTGAACTTCACGCCGCGCAGGTCGTGCTGGTAGCCGGCCTGCAGGTGTACCAGTTCGCCGAACAGGCCCTGCCGCACCATCTGCAGCGCCGCCATCACGTCGCGGCGATAGCAGACGTTTTCCAGCAGCATGTACGGCGTGCCGGTGCTCAGCTGGGTCTTCAGCACGTCCCAGTGGTCCTGCAGGGTGATGCCGGCCACCACTTCGCAGCCTACGGCCACGCCGGCCTGCATCGCGGCAATCGCCATCGGCGCGTGATACTCCCACGGCGTGGCGATGATCACGCCATCGATGCCCTTCTGTTCCAGCAGGCGCTTCCAGGCGTTGGTGTCACGGTCCTGGCCGTAGGTCTTCGGCGCCGGCTTGCCGGCCTTGGCCACCATCTCCATGGCGCGGCCGAGCATGATCGGCTCGATATCGCACAGCGCCACAACGTCCACGTCGTCGCGGCGCACCAGTTCCTTCAGCAGCACCAGGCCGCGCATACCGGTACCGATCATGGCCAGGCGCACCTTGCGTCCGCGTGCCCATGCCGGGGTCTGCGGCAGCAGGCTGCTGGCGGCGACAGCGGCGCTGGCCGCGATGAATTCCCTACGCTTCATGGCAAACATCTCTCCTCTTGGCAGCGTGCCGGCCGCAGCCGGCACGCCAGGTCACGCAAACGGAATTACTTGAAACGGTAGCCGATGGTCACACTGTAACCACGGCCGAAGATGGTTGCGTAGTCACTGGAGTCACCCAGGAAGCTGTTCGGATCGTAGAACGGCAGGCGATTGAACAGGTTCTTGACGGTGAAGCTCAGGTTCCAGGCGTCATCCGGGCGCCAGGTGACGCTCATGTTGGCCGTCCACCACGACGGTGCGCCGTCGCACTTGCTCTTCTGCAAGGCCAGGTAGCCGCCGGTGCAGGTTTCCTTGTTGTTGCTCTCTTCGTCGATCTGGTCGGTGGCCCACTTGGTGCCACCCACATAGTTGACGAACATGCTGGTGGTGACCTGCTTGTAGGTCCAGTCAGCGTTGAGCGTGGCACGCAGGCGCGGGTTGTTGTAATAGCCCACCACATCGCCGTAGTACCAGCCGCTGGCTTCATCCATGTAGAAGCGGTTGCGGTTGGCGATGGTGGCGGCCAGGCCGAGGTTCAGGTTGCCCCAGTCACCCAGCGAGAAGCGGCTGCGCGCATCGATGTCGAAGCCATCGATCAGGGTCTTGCCGCGGTTCTTGTACTGGCCCACCACGCTGGCCACGTTGCCGGCCGAGTAGCCCGGCAGCACCGACGGGCAGTTCACGCCGCTGGCCGGGTCCGAGCACATCGAGGCCAGCTGCGCCAGGTTGGCGCGATCGCTGTCGGTGATCGGCGAGCGCGACATCGAGATGATGTCTTCCATACGGCGGTAGTCCGGCGCGACGATTTCATTGTCGCGGTAGATGAACCAGTAGTCGGCCGACACCGACAGCCAGGTCGCCGGCTCGTAGACGAAGCCGAGGGTGGCGATCTTGGCCTTCTCCGGCTTCAGATCCTTGTTCGGCTGGGTCATGCGCGCCACGGTGCGGCTGCAGTCCACGTTCAGCAGGTTCTTGCCCAGGTCGACGTCACCCGGACGCTGCGAGCGCAGCAGCAGATTGGCGATGGCGTTGGTCTCGTTGCAGCGCAGCTCGTCGCGGAAGCCGCCCAGCTGCGCGAACACGCCACCATTGCCGGACTCGGCCAGGCTGGGTGCACGGAAGCCAGTGGAATAGGTACCGCGCAGCATCAGCTGGTCGAAGGCCTGGTACTTGAAGCCGATCTTCGGTGCCACGTTGGCGCTGAAGTTCGGGTACTTGTCCACGCGCACCGCCGCATCCAGTTCCAGCTTGTCGGTGATCGGCGCCACGGTCTCGGCAAACAGCGCGTAGGTGTTGCGCTTGCCGTCGAACCAGGAGCCACCCTGCTGGGTGATCAGGCCGTTGGCGGCGTCGGCGTTGCCCGGGGTGTAGAAGGTTTCGCGGCTGGCGTTGAAGCCGAAGGCCGCGCGCATCTCACCGGCCGGCAGCTGGAACAGCGGGCCTTCGATCTTGCCGTCGAGGGTGTGCAGGCGGGTCCACGACTGGATGTCGAAAGTCGGGAACGCTTCACGGATCAGCGCGGCGTTGGCTTCACTGATCTCACCGAACTTGTACGCCGGATGGTCGGAGATGATCACCCGGCCGGTGCCCGGATCGATCGTGTACGGACCGAAGGCCTTCTCGAAGCCCTTGGTGTTGACGTTGATCGTCTGGTAGGTGGTGGAGTGGGTACCGGCGCTGGCGAACGCGGTCTCCCAGTTCCAGTCACCGCGGCTGCCACGCGCACCGGCCAGCACGCGGTAGCTCTTGTCGGTGTTGCGCTGGCCGAAGTAGCTCGGGCCGGCGTCCTGCAGCAGGTAGTTCAGGCCGACCACGCCGCCCATCATCGCCTTCATCTGCGGGCTGGCATGGTTGTACTCGTTGTTCGGGCCCAGGAACGGGTACAGGAACTGATTGACGGTGTTGCCGGTGTTGCGCGAGAACCAGCTGGTCGGGTTGCCGGTGGTGGTGCCGTAGGTCCGCGGGGTGCCGCCGTTGGCGCGCAGGTCGATGTCGGTGTAGGTCGCCTCGGCGAAGATCTCGGTGCTGTCACCGACCAGGAAGGTGCCGTTGAGGTAGGCGGTGTTGCGCTCGGACTTGGCGCCGGCGTCGATCTCGTTGTTCATCCAGGTTTCCCAGACGCAACGCGGACCGGCCGCTTCACTGGTCAGCACATTCTTGCAGCCCGGTGCGGCTTCCTGCACGCGGCGGCCGGTGACCGGATCGAAGGCGAAATAGCTGCCGGGGTTGAACTCGCCCGGCTTGCTGCCCACGCCCAGGCGCAGGTTGTTGAGATAGTTCGGGTTGTTGACGTAGTACTGGTCGGGACGCTTGTCGTAGAAGTCGCTCAGCGGGATCGCGTCGCGGCGGTACATGTTCACCGCGCCGTAGATGTTGAAGCGGTTCTCGGTCAGGTCACCGAACCCTGCAGTGATGCTGGCCTGGCGCTCACCGTAGGAGTCGATGCGCGATGAGGTGTCGTTGGTGAAGTTGATCTCGGCGCCCTGGAAGTTGCGCTTGGTGATCACGTTGATCACGCCGGCCACCGCGTCGGTGCCGTACACCGCCGAGGCGCCGTCGGTCAGCACTTCCATGCGCTCGATGGCGGCGGCCGGGATCGCATCGATGTTGACGAACTGGGTCTGGAAGCCGGCCGGTGCGCCGTAGTACGACAAGCGGCGGCCGTTCAGCAGCACCAGCGTGCCCTGCGCGCCCAGGCCGCGCAGGTTGGCCTGCGAGGCACCGTCGGAACCGGTGAACAGCGAACGCGCATCCTGCTGTGCCGGGCGTGCAGCCGGCAGGTTGTCGAGCACCTGCAGCAGCGTGCGCGCGCCCATGTTCTGGATGTCCTGCTTGCTGATCACCTGCACCGGCGAAGCGGTTTCAACGTCGGTGCGGCGGATGTTGGAACCGGTGACCTCGATACGGGCCAGGTCGGTGGCCTTGTCCTTGCTCTCCTGGGCGAAGGCGGGAACGGCGACCGACAGCAGCACGCCGGCGATGGCCAGCGACAGCGGAGCGATCGAACGACAGGGGGGGCGGTGGTGGCGTGCAGGCAACATCGGGGTTCTCTCCTGGCAGGGGTGCAGCGCAAAAAGTGAGCGCGTAGGCGTTCGGCGGGCAAAACGCTCCCGGGCCACGGCCATGAGGGCCGCAGTCGGAATGGGCGGGGGGAGGAGCGGTGTTACGTAGGGGTCATGGGGCGACGATGCTGGCGGAGTCGCCCTCCTGGCCGATCAGCACGGCGTTGGCCCAGTTGGCACAGACCTGGGCGGGTTGACTGCCCTGCGCACCCAGCGTGCGCAGGCTCAGGCGGGAAAGGCCACGGATGTCCAGCTCCGGCTTGACCACGCCGGGCGCCTTCACCAGGCCGCTGTCGTACAGCAGGCGGTTGTCACCCCAGACCTGGAACTGCAGGCCACCGGCGTTGCGGCAGGCGTCGTCGATGCCGAGGTCGGCACGCAGCAGGTGCCAGCCGCCCTGCAGGCGCAGGTCGATGCGGCTGTTGGCACCTACGCCCAGGCCACGGCGGAACTGCAGGCCGTTCATGCGCATGCCGGCATCGCCACGGAACGACTGGTCGGCGCGCACCTGGCTGGCCAGCGCGGCCGGCACCGGCAGCTCGGAGAGATAGCGCTGCCGGGCCGGTCGCTCCGGTTCCTGGTGTTCGAGGATGTGGAAGGTGGACAGCGCGATCGGGCCGACGTCGCGCGGTTGCAATGCGTCAAACGCGCGGGCGCTGCCCTGTGCCGCCGTGACCATCGGGTCGGTGCTGCTGGCGCCGTCGCCCTCGGGGTTCTGCACGCTCAGCACGCGGAAGCGCAGCAGGCGGCCGGCGTGGGCCGGGAAGTCGATGCGCTGCACGCCCTCCTTCAGCTGCAGGCGGCCACGTGCGATCGGTTCGCCCCACTCGCCGTTGCTGTCACCCAGGTAGACCTCGTAATCGCGTACCTGGCCATGCTTCCAGTTCTTGTCGTTGCGCGGTGCGATGTCGATGCCATCGATCATTTTCCGCTCGCCGAAGCCGATCACCCATTCATGCGCACCGGTACGCACGGCCTGGTTGCGCACACTGCGGAACCAGGTACCCGGGTCATCATCGAAGGCGTTTTCCAGGGCATGGCCGGGCTCTTCGGCCGGGCGGTTGACCACCAGCAGGCTGTCGGCGGGCAGTTCGCGGCCCAGCACCGGTGCGGCCGGATAGGCATCGTCGGCAGTGGCGGCAGCGACCGCGAAGTCCAGCTGCAACTGCAGCGGCTGGCGGATGTCCTGGCTGGCGGTGCGCACATGCAGCGTGCCGCGACGCTCGGCAGCATCGAAGTACCAGCCTTCAGCCGCACCGTTGAACGCAGCGGCATCAGCCAGCGCCGGCAGCGCGCGGCCAGCGGCCTGCACCGCACGCGGCGCCTGCCGGCTGAGCACGCGCAGGCCATAGCGACGCTGCGCCAGCTGGCCGTTGTACTGACCCTGCACCGCATCGATCTGCACCTGCACCGGGCCACTGCCCTGCGCCGGCGCCTGCACGCGGATCCGCTGCGTGCTCGACTCGCCCTGCTGGTAGCGGCGGGTGTTGCCATCGTCTTCGTACAGCGTGTACTGCGAATCGCCCTGCGGGTACAGGTCGAAGGTCACTTCATCGAGCGGTTTTTCGCCGTCGAACAGCATCGACGGGTACATCGGCAGGATCGCGCCGGCGCGCACGAATACCGGCAGCGTGGCCAGGTCCACCTGGCGGTCGAGCTGGCGGCCGTCGGCGCCGGCCTGCACGCGGCGGCCATCCCAGTAGTCGATCCAACCGCCGGCCGGCAGGTGGATGTCACGGCGCCAGCCACGGCTGGCGGCCTGGCTGCGGTACACCGGCGCCACCAGCAGGTCGCGGCCGAGCAGGAACTGGTACTTGTAGGTTTCATCCTGCGCATGCGGGTCGCGCGGGTTGTCCCACATCAGCCCACGCACCGGCGGCGCGCCGGTCTGCGCAGCCTCGTGCACCAGCCCGTACATGTACGGGGTCAGGCGCATCTTCAACTTCAGGTAATCGCGGTTGATGCTGCGGTAAGGTTCGTCGTACCACCACGGATGCTTGCGTGCGTTCGACGACCAGCCGCTCATACCCATCAGTACCGGCGTGAACGCCTTCCACTGCAGATCGCGGGTGAAGGTCTCGGCGCTGCCGCCGAAGATCGCATCCACATCGCCGCTGGCGTAGGCCATGCCGGACAGGCCGGAGCCGACCAGGGTCGGCACGTGCCAGCGGATGTAGTCCCAGCTGCTGCTCTGGTCGCCGGTCCAGGCCACCGCATAGCGCTGGATGCCGGCCCAGCCCATCACCGTCCACAGGAACGGGCGCGAATCGGAATTGTCGAGGATGCCGTTGAACGCCTGGCGGTTGGCATCCATCGCGAACTGGTAGCCCTTGCCGGTCCAGGCCACGTCCAGCTTCTGCACGCGGCTGCCGGCCTTGCCTACTTCCCAGGCGATCTTGTCCACGCCGTTCTCGGTCCACAGGCCGGTGCGGAAACCGTAGCCGGCCAGCCCCTTCACCGTTTCCGGCAGCTGTTTGTAGCCACAGCCGTAGCCATCGTTGGGCAGGATCCAGCCGCCGGGCATGTCGTGGGCGCGGTACTGCTTGGCCACGCTGTCGATCACATCCGGCGTGGTGCCGGTTGGGCCATCGCTCCAGCCTTCGGGCACGGTGCCGGGCTTCTTGCTGTTGTCACCGTCGTTGTAGCAATCGGCATCGCCGTAGGACAGCGCCCAGCGCGCCACCATGTTCGGGCGGCCGGTCAGCTGGGTGTAGCGCTCGATCAGTTTCGGCAGGTCCGCGCCGACGAAGTAGTAGGCATCGAAACGGTCTTCGCGATGCAGCAGCGTGGCCTGGTCGCTCTGGCGCAGGTCGTAGCTGCCATCGCTCCAGGTGTTGCGCAGCATGCCCCAGCCACGGCTGCTCAGCAGCATCGGCGCCGGGCTCGGGCGGTCGCCCTCTTCCCAGCCGCCGGAATAGGACACCTCCAGCTCGCGGCCCTTGAACTGGTAGCGGCCGTTCTGCTGGCCACCACCGTAATAGCCTTCATCGGCCTGCGAAGACAGCACCTGCACGCTCTGCGTGGCATCCAGGTCCAGCGGTTGCAGTTCCTGCCACAGGGCGGTCGGCTGGCCGTTGTCCAGGCGTTCCAGGCGCAGGCGCAGCGGCTGCCGCTGCACATGCAGCACCAGCGCATCGGTACGCACGCGCATTTCCTGCGCGTCTTCTTCCAGCTGCACCTGCACGTTCGCCCTGGGCTGCGGCAGCACGATCGGCGCGGCCTTGTCGCCGGCGCCGGTCAGTTTGCCGTTGCGGCCGGCCTGCACGCGGATGATGTCGGCAGCCGGCAGTTCGATGCGGATGCGTGCGCCGCTGTCGGTCTGCAGGTCCCAGCCGCGCACACCGTCGCGGTTGTCGCTGGCGCTGACCGAACGCAGGTTGCCGACCGGCTCGGCATGGCCCGACGTGGACGCCAGCATCAATGCCGGCAACAGGGCCAGCAACAGCGGCGAGCGACGAACGCAGTTTTCCACGCGGACTCCCAACCCGTTCACCGGGCGTTTCGAAAGCGATTGGGCCGACTCTAGGGCAGCGATTCGAAAGATGTCAACAAATTGAAAGGAAAAAGGAAGATATATTTCTTTGAAACGAAAGTTGTTGCGTCGCAACACTTTGTGTAAGCGATTGCAGGCGCCTGTTAAGCATTGTGCGATACGGCATGTGGCCGTTTCTTGCGTTTCCCCGCAGGGGCGGCACAGGGCGAAGCCGATGTCAGCTTTTCTTTCTTTTTGCTTTCGCTATTTGACATTTCGAAAGAAAACACAGATGGTGCGCTGGCCCAACTGGAACCTCCGAATGGACGTCACCCTGCTTTCCGATGTGTCCGCCTGGCAGCGCCGGGGCGGAGCCGATACCGCTACCGAAATCGCCCAGCAGCCTGCGCTGTGGGAAACCCTCGCCCAGGACCTGCCGCGTGCCCGCGACCGCCTGCAGGCCTTCCTCGGCGACAGCCTCAACGATCCCAACCAGCGCGTGCTGTTCACCGGCGCCGGCAGTTCCGGCTTCATCGCCGAGATGGTGGCCGATGCGATCAACGCACAGTGGGCCGCCGACGTGCGCGTGGTGCACACCACCAGCCTGCTGACCCATCCGGCGCTGTACCTGCAGCGCGACCGCCCGACCCTGCTGGTGTCGTTCGGCCGCAGCGGTTCCAGCCCGGAAAGCGTGGCAGCCGTGGAGCGTGTGCGCAGCGATGTGGATGACGCGCGCTTCCTCGACATTACCTGCAACGCCGATGGCGAACTGGCCCGTCGCGGTGCCGGCCGTGCCGACACCTGCACCCTGCTGATGCCTTCGGCCAGCTGCGACCGCGCCTTCGCCATGACCAGCAGCCTGACCTGCATGCTGCTGGCTGCACTGACCGTGTTCGACCGCTCGCCGTGGGATGCGCGCGTGGCACGCCTGAAGCAGATTGCCGCCCTGGCCCGCGAAGGCCTGGCGCAGTGGGACGCGCCGGTGGCAACGCTGGCACAGCGTCCGTTCAATCGCGTGATCTACCTCGGAAGCGGTCCGCTGGAAGCGTTGGCACGCGAGTGCGCACTCAAGGTGCTGGAGCTGACCGCCGGCCGCGTGCTGGCGCTGGCCAACACCCCGCTCGGCTTCCGCCACGGCCCGAAGTCCACGCTGGACGGCAACACCCTGGTGGTGGTGCTGCGCAGTGTGCAGCCGCTGGCATGCCGCTACGAACAGGATCTGCTGGAAGAACTGCGCCGCGACGGCGTGGCCGGCCAGGTGCTGGCGATCGGCCCGCATTCGGATATCGGTGCCGATGACGAGTACACACTCGTGGTGCCGCCGCTTCACACCACGTTCGACGATCCATGGCTGGCGCCGGTGTGGCTGGGCTTTGCGCAGCTGTTCGCACTGCAGCGCTCGGCCGCGCTGGGCCTGACCCCGGACAACCCGTTCCCGGACGGCACCGTCAACCGCGTCGTCAAGGGCGTCACCATCCATCATGGCTGAGCTGATCGCCCACGCCTGCTACGGCATCGACATCGGCGGCACCAAGATCGAACTGGTGGCGTGCGATGCAGCGATGCAGGTGACCTGGCGCCGCCGCGTCAGCACACCGCAGGGCGACTACGAGGGCTTCCTGCAGGCCATGCTGGGGCTGGTGGCCGAGGCGGATACCGCGCTGGGCCGCAGCGACGCGGCCATCGGCATCGCACTGCCGGGCGTGCGTGACCGCCGCACGGGCCGCCAGCTCAGCGCGAACGTGCCGGCGCTGACCGGGCACAGTGTGGCGGCGGATCTGCAGGCGCGGCTGCAACGCCGGCTGCACTTCGGCAACGACCTGCAGTGCTTCGCCTTGTCCGAGGCACACGGCGGTGCCGCCGAGGGTTACCCCAGCATGTTCGGCGCCATCCTCGGCACCGGTGCCGGCGGCGGCTTCTGCCTGCAGGGCCGCCTGCTGTCCGGCTTCAACGGGTTGGCCGGCGAATGGGGCCACTGGAGCGTGCCCGGCCACCTGCTGCAGCGCCACGGGCTGCCGCTGATCGACTGCGCCTGCGGCCTGCAGGGCTGCGTGGAGCGCTACGTGTCCGGCAGCGGGCTGGCGATGATCGAACGCCACCTCGGTGGCAACGCCGCCGACGCCAGCGCGGTGATCGCCCTGGCCGAGGCCGGCGATGCACGTGCACGCCAGGCGCTGGACATCCACCGCGACCTGCTCGGCCACAGCCTGGCCGCACTGGTGCTGGCGCTGGACCCGCACGTGATCGTGCTGGGCGGCGGCCTGTCGCAGTACGTGCCGCTGTACCAGCAGCTGCCGGCGGCCATTTCGGCCCATCTGTTCAACGGCGTGCAGGTCCCGCCGATCGTGCCGCCGCGCTTCGGTGATGCCGGCGGCGCACGCGGTGCCGCCCTGCTCGCCTGCCAACCTTCGTTTTCCTGATCGACCGGAGCCTGACCATGTCCCCGTTGCAGACCCTGCTTGCCTCCCACCGCGCCGGCGCCAATGTCGGCCTGTACAGTGTCTGCTGCAGCAACGAGCAGGTGCTGCGCGCGGCCATGCACGTGGCGCTGGCGCACGGCACTGTGCTGCTGGTCGAGGCCACCTCCAACCAGGTCGACCAGTTCGGCGGCTACACCGGCATGACCCCGCCGCAGTACCGCGACTATGTGGGTGTACTGGCCGATGAGGAAGGCTTCCCGCGCGAACGGCTGATCCTGGGCGGTGACCACCTCGGCCCGAATGCCTGGCAGAAGCGCCCGGCCGCCGAAGCGATGACCCATGCGCGCGTGCTGATCGAAGCCTACGTCGCCGCCGGTTTCCACAAGATCCACCTGGACTGCAGCATGTCCTGCGCCGATGACCCGGTGCCGTTGCCCGATGCCATCGTCGCTGCGCGTTCGGCCGAGCTGGCCGAGATCGCCGAGCGCACCGCAACCGAACACGGCCTGCCGGCGCCGGTCTATGTGATCGGTACCGAAGTACCGATTCCCGGTGGCGAAGCCTCGCTGGCCGAAGGCCTGCAGGTGACCACGCCGGCCGCCGCCGCGCAGACCCTGGCCATCCACCAGCAGGCCTTCGATACGCCGCAGCTGCGCGATGCCTGGCAGCGCGTGATCGCGATGGTGGTGCAGCCGGGCGTGGACTTCGACCACAGCAGCGTGCATGAGTACGACGCCGCGGCCGCCAGCACGCTGGCCGATTTCCTCGAGCAGCAGCCGCGCATCGTGTTCGAAGCGCACTCCACCGACTACCAGCGCGAGAGTGGCCTGCACACCCTGGTACGCGACCACTTCGCCATCCTCAAGGTCGGCCCGGCCGCCACCTTCGCCTACCGCGAAGCACTGTTCGCGCTGGCCGCGGTCGAAGCCGAACTGTTGCCGGCCGCGCAGTGCTCGCGCCTGCCGCAGGTGCTGGACGAGGTGATGGTGGCGCAGCCGAAGTACTGGCAGTCCTACTACCAGGGCGATGAGGCCGCGCTGCGCCTGCTGCGCGCGTTCTCCTTCAGCGACCGCTGCCGCTACTACTGGGGCGAGCCGGCGCTGGTACAGGCGGTGCAGACCCTGTTCGCCAACCTGGAACAGCATGTACCGCCACTGGTACTGCTCAGCCAGTACCTGCCGGAACAGTACCGCGCCGTGCGCGAGGGCACCTTGGCCAACACGCCCACCGCGCTGGTGCAGCACCGTATCGGCCTGTGCCTGGGCGAGTACGCCCGTGCGTGCAGCGCCAACCAGGCCGGAACCCGCGCGCATGCTGCACGCTCGGCTGCCGCCGCTGCGGCGAACGGCTAATCTCTACCTTTCCCCGCGAAACCGAGAATGGCCATGCGCAACACCCGCTCCCGCCGGCAACAGATCCTGCAACTGCTGATCGAGCATGGCTCGGTGCAGGTGGCCGATCTGGTCGGGCGCTTCGGCGTGTCGGCGGTGACCATCCGCGCCGACCTGACCCACTTCGAAGCGCAGGGTCTGGCCAACCGCACCCACGGCGGCGCCACCCTGGTGCGCACGCCGCCGCAGGAACAGGACATCCACGAGAAGGACGCGCTGAACCTGCCGCTGAAGGAATCGATCGGTGCGAGCGCCGCGCGCCTGGTGCGGCCCGGCGACAACATCATCATCGATTCCGGCTCGACCACGATGACGCTGGCCCGCCACCTGCGTGCCCATCGCGATGTGACGGTGATGACCAACGGGCTGAACATCGCCTGGGAACTGGCCAATGCACCCGGCATCAACGTGCTGCTGACCGGCGGCCTGCTGCGCCAGCAGTCGCTGTCGCTGCAGGGCAGCCAGGCCGAGGCCAGCCTCAACTCGTACAGCTTCGACACCCTGTTCCTGGGTGTGGACGGCCTGGACCTGCAGTTCGGCCTGACCACCCACGACGAGGCCGAAGCCCGCCTCAACCATCGCATGGTCGAGCGCGCGCGCCGCGTCGTGGTGCTCACCGATGCCTCCAAGTTCGGCCGCGTGAGCCTGCACCGCATCGCCCGGCTGGACCAGATCCACACCATCATCACCGACGCCGGCATCGACGATGCGACCCGTGAGGGCCTGCAGCGTCTCGGCATTGAAGTGATCATCGCCGAGCCACCCGCATGACCGACACCCGCTCCCTGCACGGCCGCATCCTCACCCCGCTGGGCTGGCGGCGTGGCCAGGTCCACTTCGATTCGCAGGTGCGCCAGCTGCAGGTGGATGACCACAGCGGCGGAGATGATCCGCAGCTGCCGGTGATCCTGCCCGGCTTCATCGATCTGCACGTGCATGGCGCGGCGGGCGTGGACCTGATGCAGGGTGGCGACGTGGCGCGCACCATTGCCCGCACCCACCTGCGCTTCGGCACCACCACGCTGCTGGCGACCACCATGACCGCCGGCCTGGACGAGATCGAGCACGCGCTGCAGGGCGTGGCTGCAACCATGGCGGTACCCGATGCGGAAGCCGCCTGCATCGCCGGCGTGCATCTGGAAGGCCCCTTCATCAGCCCGCAGCGGCTGGGCGCGCAGCCCAACCGCACGATCGAGGCGACGCTGGCACTGGTCCAGCAGCTGCATGCGCTGGCGCCGATCCGGGTGATGACGCTGGCGCCGGAGATCGGCGAGCACACCGCGCTGATTCCCGCGCTTTCCGCGATGGGTATCCGCGTGCAGCTCGGCCACAGCGCCGGCACCTACGAGGACGGCGTGGCCGCGCTGCAGGCCGGTGCCTCCGGTTTCACCCATCTGTTCAATGGCATGACCGGCGTTGATCACTATCGCCCGGGCATCGCTGCGGCCGCGCTGGCGCACGCGCAGTACGCCGAGATCATCCCCGACCTGCAGCACATCCACCCCGGCGTGATCCGTCTGGCCGCGCGCGCGATACCGCGCCTGTACGCGGTGACCGACGCCACGGCGGCCACCGGCATGCCCGATGGCGAGTACGCACTGGGCGAGCAGCGCGTACACAAGTGCGGAGGCTGCGTGCGCCTGGCCACCGGCTCGCTGGCCGGCAGCGCGCTGACCATGGACCAGGCGCTGCGCAACCTGGTGCGCGTCGGCCTGGAGCTGGCCGATGCCTCGCAGCGCGTTTCCACCTTTCCGGCCGATTACCTGGGCCTGGGCGATCGCGGCCGCATCGCGCCCGACGCCCGCGCCGACCTGGTGGTGCTGGACGCCGAACTGCGCCTGCAGCAGGTGGTGGTGGGCGGGCGTGTAGTTGATTTGAACTGACACACGCGATGCGGCCCGGACGCCGCGCGGGCTCCCTGTAGAGCCGAGCCATGCTCGGCTCACCGCGCGAGGCGCGGCACGGGGAACCTCGATATCGGAACGGAAAGCAGCCGAGCATGGCTCGGCTCTACTGAAAGCACTCTGCGACGAACCGCCGCCGGGCGTGGCCCGGCGCTACCACAGGAACCTGCCGATGACTGCAAGCACCGCCCCGCGCTGGCCCGTACGCTACCTGCTCTTCATCGGCGGCCTCGGTGGCCTGCTGTACGGCATCGACATCGGCATCATCGCCGGCGCCCTGCCCTACCTGGAGGCCACCGCCAGCCACGCTTGGCAGCTCAGCAGCCAGCAGCTCGGTTTCGTCGTTGCGGCGGTGCTGCTGGGCAGCGTGTTGTCCTCACTGTTCGCCGGCATGGTCGCCGACCTGATCGGCCGCCGCGGCGCGATGCTGCTGGCCGGCGTGCTGTTCACCGCGTCGATTCCGATCATGGCGCTGGCCTCCGGCTACACGCCACTGCTGCTGGGCCGCCTGCTGCAGGGCGTCAGTGGCGGCCTGATCGGCGTGGTGGTGCCGCTGTACCTGGCCGAGGTACTCAGCCCCGAGCGGCGCGGTCGTGGCGCAGCGATGTTCCAGCTGCTGCTGACCATCGGCCTGGTGCTGGCCGCGTTGATCGGCCTGTACCACGCGCATGCGGTGGATGCCGCCGCCGAAGCGGTGCGTTCGCTGCCGGTCGCGCAGCAGGCGCAGGAGCTGTTCACGGTGAAGGATCACGCCTGGCGCACCATCTTCTGGAGCTGCCTGGCACCCGGCCTGCTGTTCTGCGCCGGCATCTTCTGGCTGTCCGAGTCGCCGCGCTGGCTGGTGCGTCGCGGCCGCGTCGACGATGCCCGTCGCAGCCTGCAACGCGTGTTGCCGGCGGCGCAGGTGGAGACCACGCTGGCGCAGATCCAGGCACCGGAATCGAGCAGCAGCGACGGCAAGCGCGACCCGCTGCTCAGCCGCCGCTACGTGGTGCCGTTCCTGCTGGCCTGCGTGGTGCTGGCCTGCACCCAGGCCACCGGCATCAACTCGGTGCTGGCCTACGCGGTCAACATTCTCAACCAGGCCGGGCTGTCCGGTTCGGTGGCCAACAGCGCCGACGTGGCGATCAAGCTGCTCAATGCGGTGATGACCGTGGTCGCCCTGCTGCTGGTCGACCGCAAGGGCCGCAAGTTCCTGCTGATGCTGGGCAGCGGCGGCATCTGCGTGGCCCTGCTGGCCGCGGCCACGTTGTTCTTCCAGGCCGAGCGTGGCCGCGCTGACGTGCAGCCGCAACTGCAGGCCGCTGTCAGTGGCGATGGCCTGCAGCTGGTGCTGGATGACGCACAGTGGCAGCGCCTGGGGAGCGGCATCGACAGCGAAGGTCGGCCGATGCAGCTGACCGTGTCGTACGCCTATGGTGACTTCACCAATGTGCGCGCCCTGCGCAGCGACAGCCTGACCGATCGCGAGCTGCGCATCGAACGCGCCGGCACCGTGCAGCCGGACAGCGTGATCGGTGCGTTCTTCCGCAAGCTGCACCTCAACCCGTTCGCCGACCCGGCCAGCGCCGTGCAGGCACCGCTGCGCATCGAACAGGCCCGCATCGGGCCGGTGCCGCCGCCCGCACACGGCTGGGCGGTGGCCACCTGCATCCTGGTGTTCGTCGCGTTCTTCGCCGTCGGTCCCGGCGTCTGCGTGTGGCTGGCGCTGTCCGAGCTGATGCCCAACCGCATCCGTTCCAACGGCATGAGCATCGCGCTGCTGATCAACCAGTTCGTGTCCACCACCATCGCCGCGATCTTCCTGCCCACGGTGGGCCACTACGGCTACGCCAGCATGTTCGTGTTCTGGGCAGCGTGTACCTTCGTGTTCTTCCTGGTGGCCGCGTTGTGGCTGCCGGAAACCAAGGGCAAGTCGCTGGAGGAGATCGAAGCGAGGTTTGCAGGGAAGCGCGGTTGATTGCCGCGTCGTGAATGCACCGCCCGTTTCCTAGGAGCTTGTCGCGAACGGCCTGATCTGATGTCGGCAAGCGTGATCTGCTCCACAGGATTGCCCTGACACGTCGTCACCGGTGGCGCCCTGCCCAACAGTTCTCCCACTACCCGAGGGAGATTCTGCATGGGCACGGAAGCCGCTGTTGCCGCACTGCTGCGGGCGATCACGCTCGACGCCCGACAGCCACGCCAGCTGCGCCTGCTGGGGCTGCATGAGGCGTGGGTGGTCGAACGCTTTGAAGGCACCGAAACGGTCTGCGGCGACAACCGCCTGCAGATCGACTGCCTGGCCACCGACGCTTTTCTTGCACTGGACCCGTGGCTGGAACAGCCACTGACCCTGCAGCTGCGCCAGGCCGACGGCGCGCTGCGGCAGTGGCACGGGCTGTGCACCGAAGCGGCGCAGCTGGGCAGTGATGGCGGCCTGGCCCGCTACCGGCTGATCCTCGAACCGTGGACCGCGCTGCTGCGCCTGCGCCGCAACGCGGTGATCTTCCAGGACCTGGATACCCGCACGATCTGCGAGCAGATCTTCGCCGACTACCCGCAGGCGGTGTTCCGCTTCGACGTGCAGGCCGCACTGCCAGTACGCGCGATCACCACCCAATACCGCGAG
>NZ_JCAKRX010000018.1:0-69126 GCF_059515225.1 Stenotrophomonas sp. CS3K5 | reverse complement strand
TGCACGGGCAAGGTGATGTACACATGGAAGCCCTGTCCGGCCACGATGGCGCGACGGATGCGCGCAGCGATCGCCGCCACCAGCGGGTTGCTGGCCGCCGACTTCACGCCCTGCTTGCGCTTCACCAGGTCCTGCACGACGCCGGTTTTCCCGATGGGCCCACTCATGGCCACGCCTTTGTCGACGTAGCCGGCCTTCTTTTTTTCGGCCTTGGTCATGGGCCGCCGTTCACCGCCCTTGATCGCCGTCTCCACTGTCCTGCCCGCCTCAGCGTCGGACCAACCGCATTCGGAAATCAGGAACTGGGTCTCGAGGTAGACAAAAGCACGCGCCGAGGCGATGCAGTTGACCATCGCATCAAGGATGGAGTGCATCGGCTGGTTGCGCTCCCAGTACGGCTGCAGGCAACTGGCATCGTCCAGGTTCAGGCCGAGTTCCTTGCAGCCCTTCTTCTCCAGCGCATGCAATGCGGTGCCCGAGGAACGCACGATCTGTACGGTGACGTCGCCGGCCGTGCCAGGCCGGGCCAGGTTACCGAACAACGCCTGCATGCCGCCCATCGACTGCAGCCATTGATCGCTCAACGGCGTCAGCTCCATGCCACGTGCCAGCGTGGTCTGCTCCGGCAGGCCCGCGCCCATCCAGTCGTTGGCACCGCGGATGCCACGGTTCAGGACCTTGCGCACCGCCGTGCCGATTTCACGGTCGCCGCGCTGGTTCTGCCAGACCATCGCGTTCCAGCGGTGCATGAAGTTGCGGCAGATATCGAACACCGCCGGGCCCTGCAGGCGCGCGTGCACGTCCTGCCACGGCATGCGCGGCTGGCGGCCACTGTCGAGCAGGCGCTGGATGCGATCCACCGGCTCGTTGATCCACTTCACCAGCGATTCCCACGCTTGTTTGGCCTTGTTGAACTTGTTCTCGATCTCGTCATATTTGGTCTTGGCATCCTTGACCAGCGAGTCAGGATCGCGCACGTATCCCACAACGGTGGTGGCCGTCTTGATCGGGCCCAGAATGACGTCCTTGATCGCGGCCTTGCGCTCGTCGACCCACTCGCCGAACTTCTTCGCCTGGATCTTCGTGAAGCCTTCCACTGCACGCCCGGCGGCGGCAGCCGCCTCGCCGACGTTCAGCTTGACCGCTTCGTCGGCGGCCCGGTTGGAGGCGGCGATGACGTCGGCGTATTCCTTTTCGATCTCGGTCAACCACCCTTGAATGGCCAGGAAGGTCTTGGCGACCGAACGCTGTACCTTGACCGCCTCTTCCATGCCCGGAATGACCATTTCGGCGAGCTTGCGGATGCCTTCGCGTTCCAGCGCGTCGGGAACGCCCAGCTTGTCCGCATAGTCCTGCAGTTCGGCCAGTGCGGCGCCTGCATCCCACTGCGCCTTCATCCGGTCCAGCGCGATGGCCAGGCCCGGCACGTATGCCTGGGCAAAGCCGGGGCGGACACGGCCGACCGCGTCCGGGCTGGTATCGGGCTTGTCCAGGGTCAGGTCTTGCTCAGCACTCGTCATGCCCCGGAATTTGCTCAAGCAGTTGTTGTAGTGGTCATTGAGCACATGCAGCTTCGGGTCGCAGACCACGTCGAAGTTGCCGTCGTCCCAGCGCCCGTGGGCGATGTCCAGGCCGCCGACGAAGCCGATCTTCCCGTCCACCACCAGGATCTTCTGGTGGTGCGAGAAGGCGATGTTGAAGGCATCGGTGCGGCCGGTGGCCGGGTTGTGCAGGCCAACCTGCACCTGCCCCGGGGTGTTGGCATCCTGCATCTTGTACAGGGCCGTGCGCGCTTCGTTCTCGTGGGTGTAGGCCGCCGCCTCGACACTGTCGTAGAGCAGCACCCGCACGTCCACGCCGCGCTGGTTGATGGCATCGAACAGCAGTTCGCTCAGGCGGCTGGCGTGGGCACCACCGCGGCTGTCCAGCTCGGTGTCAAAGTTCATCTGCCAGTCGGCGATGAAGATGAACTTCTGCGCGCCGCGGATGGCATCGGCCATCGCCTTCATCGCCGAGCGGCCGTCGGTGTAGGCGTCAACCTTGTTGCCGCTCCGCACCGGCGCGAACTGCCGGTCCGGTGGCGCGTAATAGTCACCGCTGGTGGTGCCCTTCTGCCCGTCAAGGCAGGTCAATGCGTTATGCGGGACGCTGCCCAGCTTGGTGCCGTCTGCCATCACTGGATCTCCTTGCGCTGGGCCGGGTCGGCGTCGATGTGCGACTGGAATTCGTACTCGGCGCGCTGCCGGTAGGCATGCAGCGCCGCGTCATCGGGAAGGTCGGCCAGGGTCTTGCCGTAGTTGATCGCTTCGAGCGTGTCCATGGTGGCGCGCACGCCCGGCGAACTGCTGTAGGGGCGCGGACGCTGCAGGGGAATCACGTCGATCCCATGCACCAGGAACAGGCGCCCCGGGAACCGGCCGGCATCGTTCCAGATCTTCGCGCACAGGGTGTCATCCAGGCTGACCTCACCCTGCTCGTCGGCCTGCCCTTCGGCAAGGGTCTCGGCCCAGTTGCCCGGTACCAGCGCGCCATCACGCATGTCCTCGTCCAGCGCCTGTCGGGTACGCACGATCTTCCAGGGCTGGCCTGCCAGCGGATGCCCCTGTGGTCCCGGAATGTCCTGCAGGCGGAAGGCCAGCTTCGGAATCTGCTCGCTGAGGGTGCTGGTCGGCATGTCCGGGAGCGCGTAGCTGAGCTGCGCGGGCCCGACGAAGGATTTCTGTCCGGCATGGACGGTGATGGTGCCGGGACAGTTCACCACCAGGTTGCCACCTTCCAGGGTGAGGCTGGCGCCACCGGCGGTGGCGATGTGCAGGGTGCGCGGCGCGGCCAGCTCGACTGCGGCCTGGGCGCTGGCGGCACGCAACGCCGCCCGCGACTGCACGGTGATCGCAGCGGACTGGGCGCGGACGTCCAGCGCTGCCTGCCCCGCTACCAGGGTCAATGCCGCATCGCCGGCAAACCCCCGACCGCTGGCGGCCAGCAGGCCGACCGCCTGCGTCGCGTGCAGGCGCGCGTTGCCGGCCACGCTGGCGTCACTGTGCTGGCCACTGGCCAGGACCACCTGGCAGGCGCTGCTCCAGTGCAGGCCCTGACCGGTGACCATCGCCAGACCGGCATGGCCATGCAGCCCCAGCGTGGGTTCACGGGTGTGCGGGATGTTGCCGGCCGTGGCGCGGTCATCGCTGCCTGCGCGGGCCTGGTCATAGCTCTGCCCTGGCACGACGGCACGGGCAATCCGCTGCAGGCCGGCCAGGCCGGCGCTGTCGTCCGGCGGTGCATGGCTGGCCAGGCCGACGGTGCGGTGGACCGCGGCCACGTTGTGACTGGAGGCCGCCAGCGTGGTGGCCTGCTGCAGCAGCGCGCCTGCGGGCACCGCTTCGCCGGCCGGCGACAACGCGGTATGCGGGCGTGCGCTCAACCAGGCGCCACGTTCGGCGCGCAGCGCACCCCAGGCATCGCTGCGCAGTTCCACGCCCTCACCGCGCAGGGAACCGCGATGGTTGTCGGCCTGGTGCAGCAGGTGCCCCAGGTTCAGCTCGCTGTGGGCCTGACTGCTGGCCAGCTGCAGGCGCAGCTGTGCATCGGTATCGTCGAAGACCAGGCGGTTGTAGCCACTGCCGGACCATTCCCGTGACTGGATGCCCCACAACGCACCGGCGTGCCGATGCTGGTCGTCGCCGGCGGCCATGGCGTGCCAGGCCGGCGCGTGACCACCGGCCGCGTTGCCCTGCGCGCTCGGACGGTTGTCGGCAGCCTGCTTGAACATACTGCTGCCACTGTCCGCCGCGGCAGCCCCGGCAGGCGTGGGGGCGATACCGGCGTCGCCACGGCCGTTGTAGAGGGCACCGAGCACCAGCGGCCGGTCGATGTCACCATCCAGGAAACCCACCAGCACTTCCTGGCCCACGCGGGGCAGGAACTGCGCCCCTACACCCGGCCCGGCGTAGCGTTGTGCCACCCGCATCCAGCAGGTGGCAGCCGCATCGGAGGCCCCCTGCAGATGCAGGCGGACCCGTATCCGGCCCTGGCTGTCGGCATGCAGGTCGGCGTCGTCGCGGCCTGCGCCGGACACCACTGTGGCGCTCTGGTGACCGGGCGCGATCGGGCGCGGGTTGAGCCGCTGCCCGGTGCCGTCGAGCAGGACCGGACGCCAGCGCTGCTGCTGGTCGACGGCACGAAACCGGTTGGCGTAGCCCATCGCCGGGCTTGCTTCCAGCGGCGCACCGGGCAGCGCGACGCTGGCGGAAAGCCAGCGGGCCGGCGGCGCCGCACGCGGCTGATCGCGCCCTTGCGCGACCGGTAGCGGGTTGCAGCCATGATGGAGTATCTCGGTGGGCAGGATCACCGGCGCCGAACCGGTGCCCGTAGCCAGCACACGGATGAACCGGCCCGCCTGCAGGCTGCGGACAGTGCCCGCCCCCCACCATCCGCCCAACCCGGCTTCATGGGCTTCGGCGGCCAGCCGGGCCCGTCGCTGGCCATCACCGGCGTCGGCGAAGGCATGCGCACCAGCCGGATCGTAGACTTCGCGCGAACTGTGGCCGGCGCCCTGCAACGGCAGCTGCGCATGGCGGACGACCGGCCCCTTGTAATCGCTGGTGACCAGTGACAGCCGGTTGCTGCCCAGCTGCCGACGCGCGCCCAGTGCCTGCAGAGCATCGGCCTGCTCGGTGCCGTCATGGCGATGGAAGCGGATACCGCCGTCGCGGGCCGACTGCGGATTTTCCGGCTGCGCGCTGCTGTCGGAGAACAGCACAAGCGTCAGTGCGCCCTCGGCGTCGTTCTGGAAGGCACCGGCAATCCCCTCTTCGGCCAGCAGGCGCTGCACGAAGGCCAGGTCCGATTCCCGGTACTGCACGCAGTAGCTGCGCGCCGGTGCGGCGGCGAGGTCGGCCACCGCATCATCGCTCCAGCGCCACCGGGCCAGTTCGGCATGCCCGCCCAACACGTCCTCGACGATCTCGCGCACGCTGCGCGCCTGGTACACACGGCTGTGCCTGGCATGCCCCAGCAGCCAGGTCCAAGGCACACAGTGCAGGCGGTAGCGCGCCAGCCCCCCGTCGGTATCTAGCAGGCGCATCGCGGCGATGTAACCGCAACGGACATGGTCCTGGCCGTCATCCAGGCGGGTGATCAGCGTCGCCTTGCGCCCGGGTCCCCCACTGATGGGCAGGCCGGCATCCACATGCAGCACATCCACCCAGTAATCGAATCCGTCACCGAGGCGCTCGTGCCCCCACCATTGTTCAACGAGCAGCGGAGGCAGGCCCTCGGCCTGCAGACGGTGCAGCTGACGCTCGGGCTCCAGCCCGGCCAGCGAAGCGAGTGCGACTCGCGCGTGTGAAGCATCCATGACGTCTCCTGAGCCAGGCACTCCTGTCCTGGCGATGGCTTGCCTGCCTGCTTCCCCCTGCACCTGGCCGCACCGCCGCCGGGATTCCGGAGGTGGCCAGGCAGGCAGTCCGCGCACAGCGCAGGACCGGGTGGAAGACCCTGTTTCCTTGGGGCTCGGGGCCGATACTCATCCCCGCACGGGGCTGCCGTCAAGTTTCCGGCGCCCCGGCGGCCAGCCTCCGTGACGTTTTTTTCACCACCGGCTCATACAGCTTGTGGCACAAGCAGTCGCGAGGTCTATCCACAGGTTTGCGCAGGTGCCGTCCACACCTGGTGTGGAAAACTTCCCCGCGCGCCCGTGCTGGCCGTCCGCGCACCCGCGCGCTACCCTTGTTTCCCCTTGAAGACACTGCGGTGGAAGGCGTCCGCCCCACCCCGAGCAATGAAAAGCATCGAGCATCGAGACTTCACCCTGTCGCCGGAAGACAATGAGCGGCTGGCCAACCTGTGTGGCCCGTTCGACGGTCATTTGCGACAGATCGAACTGAAACTGGGCGTGGAAATCGCCAACCGTGGCTTCGTGTTCCGCATCAGCGGCCCGAAGGACGCCATCGTCGAGGCACAGAAGCTGATCGAGGCGCTGTACGCCGAGACCGCCGAGACCACCTTCGACAACCACGCCATCCACCTGCGCCTGGCGCAGGCCAATCTCGAGCAGATCGCCGAGCGCTCCTATGAGGCACAGGACGTGGCGATCAAGGTCAAGCGCGGCACGGTGCGCGGCCGCGGCGCCAACCAGGGCCGCTACCTGCACCAGATCGCCACCCATGACATCAACTTCGGCATCGGCCCGGCCGGTACCGGCAAGACCTTCCTGGCCGTCGCCAGCGCGGTGGAAGCACTGAACGAATCGCGGGTGCAGCGCCTGATCCTGGTGCGTCCGGCGGTGGAGGCCGGCGAGAAGCTGGGCTTCCTGCCCGGTGACCTGAGCCAGAAGGTGGACCCCTATCTGCGCCCGCTGTATGACGCGCTGTACGAGATGATGGGCGTGGAGAAGGTGGTCAAGCTGCTGGAACGGAACGTCATCGAGATCGCGCCGCTGGCGTACATGCGCGGGCGCACGCTCAACGATGCGTTCGTGATCCTGGACGAAGCGCAGAACACCACCATCGAGCAGATGAAGATGTTCCTGACCCGCCTCGGCTACGGCTCCACCGCAGTGGTGACCGGCGACCTGACCCAGACCGACCTGCCCAAGCATGTGAAGTCGGGCCTGCGCGATGCCATCGATGTGCTGCGTGACGTCGACGGCGTCAGCTTCACCTTCTTCGAATCGCGCGACGTGGTCCGCCACCCGCTGGTGGCGCGCATCGTCAGCGCCTACGATCGCCGCGACCTGCATCAGATCCAACCTGGAGCGACTCCATGACCCGTGGTCCCGTGCGACTGGATGTCGCCGTCAGTTACGCCCTGCCCCGTGCCGGCCTGCCGTCGGCGGTAAGTTTCCGCAAGTGGGTGGCGGCCGCGCTGAAGGGCCGCATCCGCGAGGCCGACCTGGCCATCCGCGTGGTCGATGCCAAGGAAGGACAGTCGCTGAACCGCCACTACCGCGGCAAGGACTACGCCACCAACGTGCTCAGCTTCCCGGCCGAAGTGCCCGAAGGCCTGCCCAAGGGCGTGAAATTCCCGCTGCTGGGCGACCTGGTGATCTGCGCACCGGTGGTGGCCCGCGAGGCCGAAGAGCAGGGCAAGGCGCTCAATGCCCACTACGCGCACCTGACCGTGCACGGCGTGCTGCACCTGCTGGGCTGGGACCACGAGGACGACAAGGAAGCCGAAGCGATGGAACAGCTGGAGCGCGAGATCCTGGCCGAGCTCGGCATCGCCGACCCCTACGCTGGCGAGCGCTGAACGCGCCATTTCAACGCCGAGCCGGCGCTCGGCTCTACAACGGAAACCTTTTCGTGCTGCTGCGTACCGCCCTGCCCCTGCTGCTTGCCGTGTCCGCCCCTGCCTCTGCGCTTGATCTGCCGGCCCTGATCGAATGCCGCCAGGGCGTGACCGACCAGGCCGCGCTGGCGCCCCTGCTGGCCGACCCGCTCAAGGCCGTGGCCCAGGGCCTGCAGCCGCTGCCGCAGGGCAACCAGTTCATGAGCGAGTACCGGCTGGCGCAGCCGATCAGCGTGTTCGGGGAACGCACCGAGCATGTGGCCGTGGCCGGTTCCAGCGTCATGGCGATCCTCGACCAGGCCGACCCGCGGCCGCTGGCCAAGCGGCTGGAGCTGGAGACCGGCTACGACCAGGATGGCAAGTTCATGGCCGGGCGCGAGCTGGTCAGCCGCGACGTGACCGACCCGAAGACCGGCGAGGCCCAGATCGAGTCGATCATCCTCAGCGTCTCCACCGTGGCCTCCCACCCCGGCAAGACCCTGGCCGGCTGCACCTACAGCCTGGACCTGCCCGAAGAAGAAGCCCCCGCCCGGCCTGAACTGGCCCCACCGCCGATCACCGGCCCGGGCAGCGACGGTCACTGACAGGGCGCCACATCCTGCTAGACTGGACCCAACGCCCGGCTTGCCGGGTGCCCTTTTTCCAGAGATGTCAGAAGACGACAGTAGTAGCTCCGCACAGGAGCCCAGTGAAAAGAAGCGCGGCTGGCTTGAACGCCTGACCTCGGCCTTCTCCGGCGAACCCCATACCCGCGACGAGCTGGTCGCTGTCCTGCACACCGCGCAGGAAGAGGGTCTGATCGCCGCCGATACCCTGAAGATGATGGAAGGCGCCATTTCGGTGGCCGAGCTGACCGTGGGCGACGTGATGATCTCGCGCTCGCAGATGGTCTCGCTGCCGGTCGAGGCGCCCTTCCTGGAACTGATGAAGCAGGTGGTCGAATCCGGCCATTCGCGCTTCCCGGTGCACGGCGAGAACAAGGACGACATCCTTGGCATCCTGCTGGCCAAGGACCTGCTGCGCGGCGTAGTGGCCGACAACGGGCCGGCCAACGTGCGTGAGCTGCTGCGCCCGGCGGTGCTGATTCCCGAAGCCAAGAAGCTCAACGTGCTGCTGAAGGAATTCCGCCTGTCGCGCAACCACATGGCCATCGTGGTCGACGAGTACGGCGGTGTTGCCGGCCTGGTCACCATCGAGGACGTGCTGGAGCAGATCGTCGGCGAGATCGACGACGAGCATGACGAGGCCGAGGATCCGTCGGCGCAGATCGCCATCCAGTCCGACGGCCAGTACGTGGTCGATGCGCTGACCCCGATCGGCGACTTCAACGAACGCTTCGGGGCCAGCTTCTCCGATGAGGACTACGACACCATCGGCGGCCTGGTCACCGAGGCCGTGGGCCATCTGCCGGAAGTCGGCGACGAGCTGGCACTGGACCGCTTCATGTTCCGCGTCGCCCGCGCCGATGCGCGCCGGGTGCAGGCCTTCCACGTGACCGTGCTGCCGCCGGACGCGCAGGACGACGCTTGAAGCGCCGCGGTCTGATCGTGACCCTCTGGCTGGCACTGTGCGTGCTGGCCATGGCCCTGCCGCTGGCCGCCTTCGCGCAGCCGGCGGCGGCCCCGTCTGGCGCTGCGGCGCCTGCCGGCACTGAGGCGCCCGCCCCGCGCATCGGCGTGGTGACCATGCAGCCGGGCACGGTGTTCTTCGAACGCTTCGGCCACGACGCCATCGTCGTGCTCGATCCGGTCAGTGGTCAGGCGACTTCGTACAACTTCGGCTACTTCGATCCGTCCGAGGACGATTTCATCGGCCGCTTCGTGCGCGGCGAGATGATGTATTACCTGGTCGCGCTGCCGTTGCAGCAGGACCTGTCGTACTACGACGAGACCGGCCGAGGCGCCAGCGTGCAGTGGCTGGACCTGCGCCCGGACCAGGCGCGGGCGATGGCCGCCGATCTGGCCGAGCGCGCGAAGCCGGAAAACGCGCGCTACCACTACGACTACTACACCGCCAACTGCGCCACGATGGTGCGCGACACCCTGGACAAGGCGCTGGGTGGCGGCCTGAAGTCGCAGCTGGCCGGGCGTTCGCGCGGCAACACCTACCGCAGCGAGTCGGTGCGCCTGGCCTCGCCGGCACCGTGGATGTGGCTGGGCTTCGACCTTGGTCTGGGGCCGTTCGCCGACCAGCCGCTGTCGCGCTGGCAGGAAGCGTTCGTACCGATGCGCCTGGCCGATGCACTGCGCCAGGCGCGCAACAGTGATGGCCGGCCGTTGGTGCAGTCCGAGCAGGAACTGCTGCCGCACCGCATCGATCCGGAACCGAAGGAGACTGCGCGCCGCTGGTGGCCCTGGCTGCTGCTGGGCCTGGCCGTCGCCGCCGGTGTGCTGGCGCTGCGGCGGCGTCCACGCCTGCTGGCGGGGCTGGCGCTGCCGTTCTGGCTGTTGTGTGCCCTGTTCGGCGGCGTGCTGGTGTTCCTGTGGGGCTTCAGCATCCACTACGCGGCCTGGGCCAACCGCAACCTGCTGCTGCTTTCGCCGCTGGCGGTGCTGCTGCTGCCGGGCGCCATCGCCCTGCTGCGCCGGCGCGTGCCGGGGCGCATGTTCAGGATCGTGCTGTGGCTGCTGGCGGTGCAGGCCGTGGCCGCGCTGGTGCTGCACTGGCTGAGCCTGCAGGCACAGTACAACGTGCAGTGGATCGTGCTGCTGCTGCCGATCCACGTGGCGTTGGCCTGGGTGCTGGGGCGCCATCCTCACTTGTCCGAAACACGCCACTGACGCACGATGGCGGGCATGTCATTGCCCGCCACTGCTTCGGCCCCCGCTTCGGCCAACCCAACCTGCGTCATCAACTGCGTCCACTACGATGACGAAGGCAGACGCCACGACATCAGCCTGGATGCCATCAGCGATGTCATCGCCAGTGGCAACGGCTTCGTCTGGGTCGGCCTGTACGACCCCAACGACGATGTACTGCTGAAACTGCAGGAGGAATTCTGCCTGCACGACCTGGCCATCGAGGATGCGCGCAACGCGCACCAGCGGCCCAAGGTCGAGACCTATGGCAACTCGCTGTTCGTGGTGGTGACCACGGCGCAGATGGTCGACGAACGCATCCAGTACGGTGAAACCCACGCCTTCCTCGGCCCGCGTTTCCTGGTGACGGTGCGCCATGGTGCCTCGCTGTCCTACGCGCCGGTGCGCGCGCGCGTCGAGCGCGAACCACAACTGTTGAAGATGGGCCCGTCGTACTGCCTGTACGCGGTCACCGACTTCGTCGTCGACAACTACCTGCCGATCGTGCACCGCTTCCGCGACACCCTGGACCTGCTGGAAAAGGACATCTTCGCCGACAACTACAAGCGCAGCACGGTGGTGCGGCTGTATGAACTCAAGCGAGAACTGAACAAGATGCGCATGGCGGTGGCGCCCCTTCAGGACGTGCTGGCGCAGATCCGGCGTTACCAGGGAGATCTGATTCCGGACGAGGTGAAGCTGTACGTGCGCGATGTGCACGACCATGCGGTGCGCATCAGCGACGTGATCGATACCCTGCGCGAGATGCTGGGCACGGCATTGAGCGTGAACCTGTCGCTGGTGACGCTGGCACAGGGCGAGACGGTGAAGCGGCTGGGTGCATGGGCCGCGCTGCTGGCCGCGCCGACGCTGATCACCAGCTGGTATGGCATGAACTTCAGCCACATGCCGGAGCTGAACCAACCCTGGGCATACCCGCTGATGATCGTCGGCGTGGGCGGCGTCTGTGTGGGCCTGTACCGGTTGTTCAAGCGCGCCAGGTGGTTGTGACCCGCTTCTGGTAGTGCCGGCCGCTGGCCGGCACTACCGTTCGGCATCAAGCCACGTAGATGGTCTTGATGTTCATGAACTCATGGATGCCGTGCTCGGCCAGTTCGCGGCCGAAGCCGGACTGCTTGCTACCGCCGAACGGCAGCCGCGCGTCACTCTTGACGATGGCATTGACGAAGGCCGCGCCGCACTCCAGGCCCTGGGCGAAACGTTCGCCACGCACCGGATCGCCGGTCCACACGCTGCCGCCCAGGCCGAAGCGGGTGTCATTGGCCACGCGCAGGGCTTCGGCTTCGTCCTTGACCCGGATGATCGCCGCCACCGGCCCGAACAGTTCCTCGTCGTAGGCCGGCATGCCTGGGCCGACCTGATCGAGCACCGTGGCCGGATAGCCGGCATGGGTGCCGGCGATCGGTTCACCGCCGATCAGCACCCGCGCGCCCTTGGCCACGCTGGCCTGCACCTGCTTGTGCAGTTCCTCGCGCAGATCGGCCCGGGCCATCGGTGCCAGCGTGGTGCCGCGCACATCGGGATCGCCGTACTGGCGCTCGCCCGCCGCCTCGACAAAGCGGCGGGTGAACTCTTCAGCCACCGCCTCGACCACGATGAAGCGCTTGGCCGCGATGCAGGTCTGCCCGCTGTTGTCGAAACGTGACTTCACCGCAGCGGCGACGGTCTTGTCGAGGTCGGCATCGTCGAGCACCACGAAGGCATCGCTGCCGCCGAGCTCCATTACCGATTTCTTCAACTGGCTGCCGGCATTGGAGGCAATCGAGCGCCCTGCCCGCTCGCTGCCGGTCAGCGTCACCGCCTTCACCCGTGCATCGCGCAGGACGTCGGCGGCCTGGTCGTTGTCGATGTGCAGCACATCGAACACACCGTCGGGCAGGCCACCGTCACGGCACACGGCCAGGATCAGGTCGGCACACTGCGGCACATTGCTGGCGTGCTTGAGCAGGGCCACGTTGCCGGCCATGAACGCCGGGGCGAGGAAGCGGAACACCTGCCAGACCGGAAAATTCCAGGGCATCACCGCGAACACGCAGCCGATCGGCTCGTAGCGCACGTAGCTGCGCTGCGCCTCGGTGTCGATCAGCTGCGGCTTCAGGTAGTCGGCCGCGTGGTCGGCGTAGAACTCGCAGGCCGCCGCGCATTTGTCCACTTCGGCCAGCGCCTCGGCCTTGAGCTTGCCCATCTCGTGAGTCATCGCCTGCTGCAGGTCGTGGCGGCGCGTGCGCAGCTGTTCGGCGATCTGGCGCAGGATCACGCCGCGTTCCTGCAACGAACGCGCGGCCCAGTCGGGGAAGGCATCGGCGGCGGCCTGCAGGCGCTGCTCGATGTCGGCAGCGTCCATCAATTCATGGCGGTAGGTCACCTGGCCACTGGCCGGGTCGACGATCTCGACGGTCATGGGGGATCTCCATCAGGGTGACCCCCATTGTGCGCTGCCGACCGTGAGCCGGATGTGGCTGCGGCGTCAGCCGTTGTCCTGCCGCGCCAGCTGCAGGTCGCGCTGGCGGCGCTTTTCCGCTCGCGCATTGATGTACCAGCCAATCACCGCGGCAATCGACACCGCCGACACCAGCAGCGTGGCCAATGCGTTGATCTTCGGGCTGATGCCCATGCGCACCGAAGCGAACACCTTCATCGGCAGCGTGGTCGAGCCCGGCGTGGCGACGAAGCTGGCGACCACCACGTCATCCAGCGACAGGGTGAAGGCCAGCAACCAACCGGCCACCAGCGCCGGCGCGATGATCGGCAGGGTGATGCGGCCGAACACGGTCAACCGGCTCGCGCCCAGGTCCATCGCCGCTTCCTCCAGCGAGAGGTCCATTTCCTGCAGGCGCGAAGACACCACCACCGTGACGAAGCACAGGGTGAAGGTGACGTGCGCGATCCAGATGGTGGTCAGGCCGCGCGCCGGGAAACCGGGAATCGCGCCCATCGAGGCCAGCAACGCCATCAGCGAGAAACCGAGGATGACATCCGGCATCACCAGCGGTGCGGTGACCAGCGCGCCGAACAGCGGCTTGCCACGGAAGCGCTTGAAGCGGGTCATTACCATCGCCGCCAGCGTGCCCAGCACGGTAGCGGTACAGGCGGTCCAGAACGCCACCACCAGGCTGGTCCACATCGCGTCCATCAGCGCGCGGTCGGCGAACAGGTCGCTGTAGGCGCGGGTGGAAAACCCGGCCCAGACCATCGCCAGCCGCGAACTGTTGAACGAGTAGAACATCAGCAGCAGGATCGGCAGGTACAGGAACGCGAAGCCGAGCAGCAGCACGCCCAGCCCCAGACCCTTGGCAGTACGCGGGCTCATGCCTGCTTCCCTTCCAGCAGGCGCTGCTGGGAACGGTTGAACAGCAGGATCGGCACCAGCAGCAACAGGATCATCGCCACCGCCATCGCCGAGGCGCCCGGCCAGTTGCGGTTGTTGAAGAACTCGTTCCACAGCTGGCGGCCGACCATCAGCGTCTCCGAGCCACCCAGCATTTCCGGGATCACGAATTCACCGATGGCCGGGATCATCACCAGCATGCAGCCGGCGATGATGCCGGCCTTGGACAGCGGCAGCGTGATGCGCAGGAACGCCTGCCACGGTTTGGCGCCGAGGTCGTAGGCCGCTTCCAGCAGGCGGTGGTCATGCTTGACCAGGTTGGCGTACAGCGGCAGCACCATGAACGGAAGATAGCAGTAGACGATGCCGATGTAGGCCGCGGTCGGCGTATCGATCAGCTGCAGCTTGGGCAGGCCCAGACTGGTCATCAGCGATTGCAGACCGGTGAACTGCAGGAACTGGTCGAGCAGCCCGTTGCGGTCCAGGATCGCCTTCCAGGCGTACACACGGATCAGGAACGAGGTCCACGACGGCAGCACCACCAGCATCATCGCCACGTTGCGCGCGGCCGGTGACAGGCGGGCGATGGCATAGGCCATCGGGTAGCCGATCAGCAGGGTCAGGAAGGTGGAGATCGCCGCGATCTTGATCGAGCTCAGGAACGCCTGCGCATAGATCGAATCGCGGAACAGCGCCAGGTAGTTTTCCAGGTTCAGCTTCAGCGAGAAGCCGCCGTCCACGTACTGCAGCAGCCAGGTGTACGGCGGCGAGCCGACCCGGCTGAGCGAGAAGCTGATCATCAGCACGATCAGGAACGGCACTGCGAAGAACAACAGCAGCCACAGGTACGGAATGCCGATCACCGTGGCACGCAGCCCCGGCAGCCAGCGCTTCAGGCCAGCGATGCTCATGAGGTGAGCACCACGCCGTCGTTGTCGCGCCAGTGCACCCACACGTTGTCGCCCCAGGTCAGGCCATCGCTGGCCCAGCGCTGCGAGTTGGCGAAGTTGGCCAGCACCTTGGCGCCGCTGGGCAGGCGCACGTGGTAGACCGAGTGGCTGCCGAAGTAAGCGATGTCCTCGATCACGCCCTGCGCCTTGTTGGTGTGCCCTTCCGGCTCGTCCTTGCCGATCATCACCTTTTCCGGGCGCAGCGCGAACGCGACCGGCTGCCCTTCATAACCGGTGATGCCGTGGGCGATGTAGATCGGTGCCGGGAACAGCGGCGAGCGCACGGTCACATACTCGGGCAGGTCCTCGTCGATCACCCCGTCGAACAGGTTCACCGAGCCGATGAACTCGGCGACGAACCGGTTGGCCGGCTGCTCGTAGACCTCGTCGGGCTTGCCGACCTGCTGGATCCAGCCAGCATCCATCACCGCGATGCGGGTGGCCATGGTCATCGCTTCTTCCTGGTCGTGGGTGACCATCACGCAGGTCACGCCCGATGATTCGATGATGCTGACCAGTTCCAGCTGCATCTGCGAGCGCAGCTTCTTGTCCAGCGCGCCCATCGGCTCGTCCAGCAGCAGCAGCTTGGGCCCCTTGGCCAGCGACCGTGCCAGCGCCACGCGCTGTTGCTGGCCACCGGACAGCTGATGCGGCTTGCGCTTGCCCAGGTGGCCCATCTGCACCAGCTCCAGCATCTCGCCGACACGCTTGCTGATCGCGTCCTTGCCCAGGCCATCCTGCTTCAGCCCGAAGGCGATGTTCTGCTCGACCGTCATGTGCGGGAACAGGGCATAGGACTGGAACATCATGTTCACCGGCCGCTGGTACGGCGGCAGCGCGTCCAGGCGCTGGCCATCCAGGGTGATGCTGCCCTTGGTGGGCGTCTCGAAGCCGCCCAGGCAGCGCAGCAGGGTCGATTTACCGCTGCCGGAGCCACCGAGCAGGGCAAAGATCTCGCCCTTGCGCACGTCCAGGTTGACGTCGTCGACGGCGACGAAACCGTCGAATTCCTTGCGCAGGTCACGAATGGAGAGATAGCCGGGCGCACCGGTCGTGTCGACGACGGCGGCTACCGGCTGGGCTTCAACGGGCATGGGGGCTCCGGGAGCGGGCGGTGGACAGCGGCCGCCATTCTACCGGCCGGGGGCCGAAGGGGATATGACGGGAGCTGGCGGGCGGCTCCGGTGGAGGCCGGGCCTTGCCCGGGGGCCGACCGCCGCGCTCGCCGGGCATGGCCCGGCGCTACCAGGTCGCGGCTGCCGGAACAGGCCCGGCGCCGCTGGAGCCACTCAACGGCCGGTCTTCACCTCGGTCCACAGCCGGGTGTAGAGCTTGTCGGTCTCCGGCGTATTGATCGAGTAGGTGAACATCTTCTCGGCCACATCGGCCGGCGGGTAGATGGTCGGGTCGGTACGGATCGCCTCATCCACCAGCGGGGTCGCGGTCGGCACCGGGTTGGCGTAGTGGATGAAGTTGGTGTTGGCCGCAGCGACCTTCGGCTGCAGCAGGTAGTTGATGAACTGGTAGGCCGCTTCCGGATGCTTGGCATCCTTGGGGATCGCCAGCATGTCGAACCACTGCGGGGCGCCTTCCTTCGGGATCGAATAGGCCACGTGCACGCCATTGCTGGCTTCCTCGGCACGGTCGCGGGCCTGGATGATGTCACCCGACCAGCCCACCACCAGGCAGGTGCCACCGTTGGCCAGCGAGCCGACGTACTGCGAGGAGTGGAAGTTCTGCACGTACGGGCGGATCGACTTCAGCAGGTCGGCGGCCTTCTGCAGTTCGGCCGGGTCGCCACTGTGCGGATCCAGGCCCAGGTAATGCAGCGCGATCGGGATCATGTCCGCCGGCGTGTCCAGGATGGTCACGCCACAGTCCTTCATCTTGCTGATGTTCTCCGGCTTGAACACCAGGTCCCAGCTGTTGGCGATGTCGGTGCTGCCGAAGCGCTGCTTCAGCATGTCCACGTTGTAGCCGATGCCGGTGGTGCCGATCATGTACGGCACGCCGTACTGGTTGCCCGGGTCCTGGGTGGCGATGCGCTTCATCACCGCCGGATCGAGGTTGGCCAGGTTCGGGATCTTGCTCTTGTCCAGCGGCAGGAACACGCCGGCCTGGATCTGGCGGCCGAAGAAGTTCAGCGTCGGCACCACCACGTCGTAGCCGCTGTTGCCGGCCAGCAGTTTGGTCTCGACCATCTCATCGCTGTCGAACACATCGTAGGTCACCTTGATCCCGCTCTCCTTCTCGAAGGTCGGAATGGTGTCCTCGGCGATGTAATCGCTGTAGTTGTAGACGTTCAGGACCTGGCTGTCCTGCGCGCCGCCATTGCCACCGCTGCAGGCGGCAAGCATGGCGGAGGCCAGGCCGAGCGTGAGGATACGCAGCTTCATCGGGTGCTCCAGAATGCGGGAAGGGGGGCCGGCGGGGCCGGCGACGGATGCCAGCCTACCCCCCGGCGGCGGATTTTTCTATTCCGGATGCTCAGACGTTCAGCAGCAGGAACTCGCGCTCCCACGAGCTGATGACACGGAAAAATGTCTCATATTCCTTGCGTTTGACCGAGATGTAGGCCCGGCAGAAGCGCTCGCCCAGCAGCGCCTGCAGCTCGCTGCACTGTTCCAGCCCGTCCAGCGCCTCGCCCAGCGAGCGCGGCAGGTTGTAGCCCAGTTCCTTGGCGCTGCCGGTCACCGGCGCATCCGGCGCCAGCCGCTCGCGGATACCGAGCAGGCCGCAGGCCAGGGTCGCGGCCATCGCCAGGTACGGGTTGGCGTCGGAACCGGCGAAGCGACTCTCCACACGCATGTTTTCCGGCGTATCCAGCGGCACGCGCAGGCCACAGGTGCGGTTGTCGAAGCCCCAGTGCACGTTGCTCGGCGAGACCTCGCCGAACACCAGCCGGCGGTAGGAATTCACGTTCGGCGCGAAGAACGCCATCGCCTGCGGTGCGTACTTCTGCAGGCCGCCCAGGTAATGGCCGAACACCGGGCTGAACTCGCCTTCGGCATCGGTATCGCCGGCAAACACGTTGCTGCCGTCACTCACCCGCACCAGGCTCTGGTGGATGTGCATGGCGCTGCCCGGCTCGTTCTCCATCGGCTTGGCCAGGAAGGTGGCGTACACGCCATGGCGCATCGCCGCCTCGCGCATGGTGCGCTTGAACAGGAACACTTGGTCGGCCAGATCCATGGCGTCGGCATGGGTGAAGTTGACCTCCAGCTGTGCCGCGCCGGATTCGTGGATCAGGGTGTCCACGTCCAGCTTCATCGCATCGGCGTAGTCGTACATCAGATCGAGAATCGGATCGAATTCGTTGACCGCATCGATCGAGTACGACTGCCGCGCCGTTTCCGGGCGGCCGGAGCGGCCGGCCGGCGGCAGCAGCGGGAAATCCGGGTCGGTGTTCTTCTGCACCAGGAAGAATTCCAGCTCGGGCGCCACCACCGGGCGCAGGCCCAGTTCGGCGTATCCGGCCAGCACGCGGCGCAGCACATTGCGCGGCGCCAGCTCGTGCGGCTCGCCATGCTTGGTGTAGCAGTCATGGATGACCTGCGCGGTGGCATCGGCCGCCCACGGCACCATACGCACCGTGTCCGGGTCCGGGCGCAGCATCATGTCCGAGTCCGACGGCGAGGTCAGCTCGTAATAGTCGTCGGGGAATTCACCGGTGACGGTGGTGGCGAAAATGCCTTCGGGCAGGCGCGTACCGTAATCGTGCGAGAACTTGTCGGCGGGAATGATCTTGCCGCGCGCGTTGCCGGTGATGTCCGGCACCAGGCATTCGACCTCGGTGATGCGCCGCTCCTTCAGCCAGCGCAGCAGGCTGCTTTCCTGCGGTGCGGGGGGCGTGGCCGTCTTGCGCGGGCGCGTTCGGGAACTCATCGGGAATCCAGTCGGTTCTGTTGGTGCTCTCGGCAAGCTTGGCCGAATGCACGGAAAATAGCGTGATAGAACGGCGCCTGCATGACACGCCACTCCGGGTGCCACTGTACGCCGAGCACGAACCGATGGTGCAGGCTGCGTGCCGCCTCGACCAGCCCGTCCTCGGCCCAGGCCTCGCCGTGCAGCCCCAGCGCGAGGCGCGCGATGCCTTGCCCGTGAACGGAATTGACCTGCGCGCGGTCGCTGCCCGCCCACTGCGCCAGCCATCCCTCGGCGGCCAAGGTGACCGGATGCGCCGGGCCGTACTGCACCTCCACCGGCGCCTGCGGGTCCTCGCGATGGTCCGACAGGCCCGGCACCGCGTGCACCTGCGGATGCAGGGTGCCGCCCAGCGCGACGTTCAATTCCTGGAAACCGCGGCAGATCGCCAGCACCGGCAGATCCAGCGCCAATGCCTCGTTCAGCAGCGCAAGGGCCGTGGCATCGCGGGCCGGGTCATGCGGGTTGCCCGGCCAGCTGCGGCCACCTTCGTAGTGCTGCGGTTCGATGTTGCTGACCGCACCAGTCAACAGCAGGCCATCGAGGCCGTGCAGCCAGTCGGCAGGCGGCAGCGGTGGTTGCAGGCTCGGCAGTATCACCGGGGTGACTTCGGCCGCCTCAACCAGCGCACGCACGTACTTTTCGCCGGCCACCGCGAAGCGGTGATGGCCGAGCACGGTGCTGTCGGTGGGCAGCCCCACCCAGGGCAGGCGACGCATGGAGAGCTCCTCGGCGTGTGGACACGTTACCCGCCGGCGTGCGACGGCGACAAGTCGCCGCCGTCACACCACGGCCGTCACCCATCGGCGAAACTAGGCATGTGAACGCTGATCGTCCTGCCCCGCCCTGCCCCGTTGCCCTGCGCCCGCGAGGCCCGCAGTGAGTGCCGCCTTCCCACCCAGCTGGTACGCCGCCAGCCTGCCTGAACCGCCTGCGCTCCCCGTACTTCGCGGCGATCTGCAGGCCGATGTGGCCGTGCTGGGTGCCGGTTACACCGGCCTGACCGCCGCACTGGAACTGGCCGCACGCGGCCGCCGCGTGGTGGTGCTGGACGCGCAGCGGATCGGCTGGGGGGCGTCCGGCCGCAACGGTGGCCAGGCGCTGGTCGGCTACGGCTGCGAGGTGGACGAACTGGAGCGCCAGCTTGGCCGCGAGGATGCGCGCCATCTGTTTGACTGGTCGCGCGAAGCGGTACAGGCGATGCGCACGCGCATCGACCGCCACCACATCGACTGCCACTGGGTGGAAGGCCACGCCAGCGTCGCCATACGCGAGCGCCACGAGCGTGACCTGCGCGCCAACTGCGAGCACCTGCAGCGCCACTACGACTACCCCATGCAGTGGTGGGACCGTGATGCCCTGCGCGCGCAGCTGGACAGCCCGCGCTACCGGGCCGCGATGTTCGATCCGCTCAGCGCGCACCTGCACCCGCTGGCCTATGCCCGCGGCCTGGCCGATGCAGCGCGCGCAGCGGGGGTGGTCATTCACGAAGATTCGCCGGTGGTGCGCATCCAACGCGGGCCACGGCCAACCCTGCGCACCGCGCAGGGCAGCGTGCGCGCCGAGCAGCTGGTGGTGGCCGGCAACGCCTGGCTGCAGGGGCTGTTGCCGGAGCTGGAACGGCGGATCATGCCGGTCGGCACCTATATCGGTGCCAGCGCGCCATTGGGTGCCGAGCGCGCCCGTGCCCTGATCGGCAACGACATGGCTGTGGCCGACACCGCCTGGGCACTGGACTATTTCCGCCTCAGCCACGACCACCGCCTGCTGTTCGGCGGCCGCGCCAGTTACTCGGCGCTGCCACCGCCGGGCCTGCGCGGGGTGATGCAGCGGCGCATGCACCAGGTGTTCCCGCAGCTGGCCGACGTGCCGCTGGAACAGGTCTGGGGCGGCTACGTGGACATCACCCGCAACCGTGCCCCGCACTGGGGCCGGCTGGACGGCAACCTGTACTTCGCACAGGGGTTCTCCGGCCATGGCGTGGCCGCTGCCGGTCTGGCCGGCGAGGTCATCGCCGCCGCCATTGCCGGCCAGAGCGAGCGCCTGGACGTGTTCCAGCGCCTGCGGCATGCGCCGTTCCCGGGCGGCCGGCTGCTGCGTACGCCGCTGCTGGTGGCAGCGATGTCCTGGTACAAGCTGCGCGATGCGTTGTGGTGAGACCGACCCGGCGCGACCTGTCCACGACCGGATAACGAAACCGGTGACGGTTATCGACGATTTCATCATACGAGCATGTGAAGACCGCTCATTCACAACGGCGTGATGGAATTCACATTTGATCGGAAGATCAAATCGGCAATTGCATTATCCAATTCATGTCGATACCGTCCCTTGGAACCGGGTCCCGCGGCGAATGGATGCTGACAGGGAACGTACTCGAGGGAGAAGTGCGATTGAACTGGTGGAATGAAGGCCTGCAACTGAAGTTGCGCATCCATCCGGCAGGGTTGGTCCTGGCGGCGTTCTATGCGGTCGCATGCTGGGCGACGCGACAGTTGTCACTGGATCAGTTCTACCTGCCCGCAGGAATACGCGTGGCGGCCGTGCTGCTCTGCCCGCCACGGCTGTGGCCCTATCTGCTGCTGGGCGAGTACGCCTACTTCGCGCAGATGCGCTATCCGATGATCGACAAATATGGCGCGGCCTGGGTCGTGTTCGCATCGGCATCGCTGATGCCTGCGGTGATGCTCATTACCCACCTGTGCCGCAGGACATTGGCGCATTCGGTCAATGCCCGCCTGCTGGCCATCGCACTGCTGTCTTCGGTCGTGGTCACGCTGCTGAACGTAGGTTTTTCGCAACTGCTGTGGCCGACGCCGCCGGCCGATTCGCTGCTGGCCTTCGTTTCCCGTGCCATCCGCTTCAGCGTCGGCGATTTCATTGCCATTCTGACCGTGGCGCCGCTCGCGCTGCTGTGGGCCAAACGCGATGCCGAGGCCGGCTGGAAAACCCTGTTCACCGGGCCGGCGGCAGTTGCTTTGTCGTTGATGTCGCTGCTCGGGATTACCGCAACCCTGATTCCTTCCGAGGCCAGTGCACTCAGGACCTCCCTGCAGCTGCTGATGGGCCTGCCGGCGATCGCGCTGACCTGCCAGTATGGCTGGCGTGGCGCTGCCATCGGTGTGCCCGCACTGAATCTGATCATCGGCCTGACGACCCCCAAGCCGTATGCCGCCGCCTTCGATGCATCGGCCTTCACCACGCAGCAGATCATGGCCATCACCGGTGTCGCGCTGCTGCTGCTGGGCTCGCGCATCAGCCACTACCATCGCCGCTATCAACTTCGCGAGGTCGGCGAGAAGAACGCCATCCATCTGGCACGCAGTTCGCAGATGGCGAGCGAATCGGATCTGCGCGAACGCGCCATCCACCTGCGCAAGCTCGGCGATGGCATCGACCTGTCGCTTTCGGAAGTCATCAACTGGCTCAACACCCACGGCCACTCGGCCATCGCCAACAGCTTGACCCACACTGCCAACGTGCACTCCCGGCTGTTCCGCGAACAGGCCAGCATGGTCTATCCCACCGCACTGGAGCAGTTGGGGCTGTATGTCGCGCTGCAGGCAGGCGGCGTACACGCGGCGTGGGTCAATACCCACCGTGTGGTCGAGCCGCGCCTGTCCGGCGATCCCTGCCGGCTCAGCCTGGACCTGCAGCTGGCGGCCTACCGCACCCTCATCGACGCGGTGTCCCTGCTGTTGAAGAGCGAACCAGGTCAGATCGTGGTGCGGGCGCGGTGCAGCCGCGCGGGGCAGCAACGCGGCATCGTGATGACCGTCTCGTTGCTGGACCCGCATCGCGCTTTGTCCGCCGCCACTGAGGGCAAGGTCAGGGAACGATTGGCAGGCCGGACGCTGGCATTCGGTGGCTCGGTGCACTGCCGCCACAACCGCATCGTCATGGTGCTGGTGGAACCGGTCGCCAGGACGCGACGGGAGTCGGTCGAAGGCGCGGTGTTCGGCGCCAGCATTGCCTCTCCGGCCTGGGACGGGCGGCAGGCCGAAGCCTGACCACCTACGGTCCGGCGTGCCCTGCATACGGACGCACGCCTGACCGCAGGCCCAGTGGAGTCAGACGATCAGCAGGCGACGCATGTCCCCTGCCGATCGCTCATCACTGCGCTTCAATGGCCCAGAACACGCGCGTCCCGGCGCTGTAGCGCACCAGCACGAAGCCATTGCCGCGATAGACCAGCGAACGGGTCGCCTTGGCGGGCACCGGCAGCGGCTGCCCCGGCAGCGACACCGGCACCTGCACATTGCCGGCCGGAAGCGCCCAGAACGTCGCATCGGCGTTGCCGATGATGACCTGCACGCGACCGGCGAGGTCATTGACCTGGAAGTACGAGATTCCATCACGCTGGAAACCGTAGACCAGCCACGACGGGTCTTCACTCAGATTGGTCGACGCCGGAAAGGCCTCGCCCAGACCGCGCTCGCTCATGCTGCGGATGCCGTGATCATCGGATTGGGCCAAAGCCGACATTGGCAGGCAGGCAGCGATGACCACACCCAGCGTTGCACCAACATTAACTATTCGCACGTTTGCCTCCTCGGCAGGGAAAATGAAGAGCACCATTACCTACTTCCCCGATTGTGGCCGGGGGCCGCCCTTGATGCATCCTGCAGAAAGTCGCAGCACCACCTGGACATGCAAGCTCCACTATATGTCGACGGCGGCCGTTGATACATACCGGCACACGTGATCAGACGATCTGGATAATGCTGTCCGCTGCCGGGGGATGCGCAGATTCCGGCCGCATTGCGCATCGGCAGTCGAAGCATGCACAACGATTGCACCTGCCCACATCAATGGATAGTGTCCATGGCCGGGGCACGGGCACGCTGCCCCGGGCAACGGAGGCTCGCACTTGGATCGTTTGAAGAACGTCGTTGAACTGAGCGTCCGGATCCGGCCGGTCGGGCTCGCGTTGGCGGCACTCTATGCGGCCAGTTGCCTGGCCTCGCGCCAGTTCTCGCTGGACCAGTTCTTCCTGCCGGCCGGGATCCGGGTGGCGGCGCTGCTGATCGTGCCGATCCGCCTGTGGCCCTACCTGCTGCTGGGTGAGTACGCATACTTCGCAACGCTGCGCATCCCCATGATCGACAGCTATGGCCTGGCCTGGGTCATTCTGGCCTCGACGCTGCTGATGCCGATGGCGATGCTGGTGGTCTACCTGCATCGGATGAGAATGCCCTCCGAGGCCGCCACCGGTCTCTGGCTGCTGTCGCTGATCTTCGGCACGGCACTGTTCGTACCAGGTCTCAACCTGGGCATTTCCTATGTGCTGTGGTCGAACCCGCCGCCAAGCAACCTGCTGGATGCGGTCGACCGGACGATCTTCGGCCACTTCGCCGCCATCATCACCCTGGTGCCGTTGGCGTTCCTGTCGGCGCGGCGGCATGCCGATCCCGAATGGAGCACCCGCTTTGCCCTGCCGACCGTTGCAGCGATCCTTGTGATGCTGATCCTGGGGCTGGGCATGCAGCTGACAGCCAGCAGCGCCCACACCACGCGAACCCATCTGGTGCTGCTGGCGGCGCTGCCCGCCATCGCCCTGACTTTCATGCATGGATGGCGCGGCGCGGCCATCGCAATTCCCCTGCTGAACCTGCCGTTGCATGGCGCAACGCCGAGCACCGGCCTGCCCTCCTCGTTCGACCTGGGCACGTTCGCCACCCAGCAGAACATGGCGGTGATGAGTGTCGCGCTGCTGGCACTGGGATCGAGCATCAGCTATCACCACCAACGCGCCCGGTCCCGCGGCCTGGCCGAAGAAACCACGTTGCGCCTGACCCGCAGTTCGCACCAGACCAGCGAGCGCGAGCTGCGCCAGCGCGCCACCCATCTGAAGCACCTGGGTGAAGGCATGGACAGTTCGCTCAACGAAATGGTCAGCTGGCTCAGGGCGCAGGGCCACCATGCGGTGGCCAACAGCCTGCAGCACGCCTGCTCGGTGCACTCGCGCCTGTTCCGTGAGCAGGCCAGTCTGGTCTATCCCACCGGGCTGGAGCAGGTCGGCCTGTACATCGCGCTGCAGGCCGGTGGTGCCTGCGAGATCTGGAACAGCACGCACCGCGTGACGCCACCCAGGCTGGCGGGCAACCCCTGCCTGCTGACCGTGGATCTGCAGCTGGCGATCTACCGCACGCTGATCGAAGCGGTCTCGCTGCTGCTGGAGCTGGAGAGCGGGCAGGTGCGCGTGCGTGCCCGCAGCGGCCGGGCAGGCGATCGCCGTGGCATCGTGGTTGTCGTGGGCCTGCTCGACCGCAGTTGCACGCTGTCGGCCGGTACCGCCCGCCAAGCCGTCGAGCGCCTGTCCGGACGCATGCTGGCCTATGGCGGAGCGCTGCGCTGCCGCGGCAATCGCCTGCGGCTGGTCCTGCATGAGTCGGCCGTGCACGCTTCGCAGGCGGCAGCCTGATCGCGGAACAGGCCAGGTGCGCAGCATTCGCGGCTAAAGTTTCACCCGAAACCGCCGTTATCCGTGCCGAGCCCCTCCCTCGTGAGCCACCGCATCATGCCCGTGCTGCCGCAGGCCGCCGTCGATGGCGACCTCGCCGATCCACTGCCACAGCGGATCCTGCTGGTCGAAAATTCCCGCGCGTTCACCGGCATGCTGCGCGAGGCGATCGAGCAACGCCTGGAGCTGCCCGTTGTGGTTGCCCCCACCCTGGCCGAGGCCGACCGTCTGCTGAGCGAAGGCGCCGGCTGGTTCCTGGTGCTGACCGGACTGGTGCTGGCTGACGGCGACCGCGACACGGTGGTGGAGTTCTTCCTCAAGCGTGGCCTGCCGACCGTGGTGGTCAGCAGTGTGTATGACGAGGACCTGCGCAAGCGCGTGCTGCAGCAGCAGATCATCGATTACGTACTGAAGAACACCCCTGGCAGCATCGACTACCTGGTATGGCTGGTGCAACGGCTGGAGCGCAACCGGCGCATCGCCGCGCTGGTGGTGGATGACTCGCCGTCCGCGCGCGGCTATGCCGCCGCTCTGCTGCGCATGTACGGCCATGAAGTACATGAAGCCGCAGATGGCAACGAGGGCCTGGCGGCGATCGAAGCCCACCCGGCGATCCGGCTGGCGGTGGTCGACCAGGAAATGCCGGGCATGCAGGGCGTGGAGTTCACCCGCCGCCTGCGCACCCTGCGCTCGCGCGACAAGGTCGCGGTGATCGGCATTTCCGGCAACACCGACGCCTCGCTGATCCCGCGCTTCCTGAAGAACGGCGCCAACGACTTCCTGCGCAAACCGTTCTCACGGGAGGAATTCTTCTGCCGCGTCTCGCAGAACGTGGATCAGCTGGAGCTGATCGGTACCCTGCAGGATCTGGCCACCCGTGATTTCCTCACCGGCCTGCCCAATCGCCGCTGCTTCCTGGAGCAGAGCCAGCGCCAGCTGCCGCAGCTGCAGCTGCACGGCCAGTGCGTGGCGGTGGCAATGATCGACATCGACCACTTCAAGCACATCAACGATACCTACGGCCACGAGGCCGGCGACGATGCGTTGCGCGCCGTGGCCGGCGCGGTGGCCGCCCATGCGCGCAGCCAGGACCTGATCGCGCGCTTCGGCGGCGAGGAATTCTGCCTGCTGGTGCCGGACATGGAGCAGGACGAGGCATTGCTGTACTTCGAGGAACTGCGCCAGCGCATCGCCGCGCTGGAGGTGGACATCGGCACCGCCACCCTGCGCATGACCGTCAGCATCGGCCTGTGCTGCCTGCGCCCGCAGCGCGATGCGCTGCACCGGCTGATCTCCGAAGCCGACCGCCAGCTGTACCTGGCCAAGGCCGGCGGCCGCAACCGGGTCAGCTGCACCACGGTGGCCAGCCCGTTGCGCCCGCGCGAGCCTGCGCTGTCCTGATTGCCGCGCTTTGATCCAGATCAACGCCGCCTGCGGTTGGCGGTTCTACAGTCGGCCCCGACATACGCATGAAGGGGCGCCGGGGATGGCACTACTGGTCTGGCAGGACGATCTGAACATCGGCATCGATGTGATCGATCAACAACACCGCCGCATCATCGAGATGCTCAACCACCTGCACGTGGCCCAGGCCAGTCTGCAGCGTGCGGCGGTGGGCGAGGTGATCGACGAGGTGGTGGACTACACCATGTCGCACTTCGCGTTCGAGGAAGAACTGATGGAGGAAGCGGGCTACCCGTTCTGTGCCGCGCACAAGCGCGTGCATGAGGTCTTCATCAAGCGCGTGGCCGAGTACCGGCTGCGCTTCCAGGCCGGCGAGGACATCAGCGACGAGCTGCGCACCATGCTCTCGCGCTGGCTGTTCAACCACATCCGCGGCGACGACCAGGCCTATGCCGAGCAGGTCAAGGCGCACCTGAACCAGTTCGCCCGCGAACACCAGGGCGGCGGTTGGCTGGGGCGCACGCTCAAGCGCTTCTTTGGCTGAGCCACAGCGCGCGACGATGCAGGGCCACCAGCGCGCACAGGGTCGCCACCGCGGTCAGGCACAGGTAGTAGCCCACTGCGACCAGGCCGAAACGTTCGGCCAGCCAGGTGGCCAGGTACGGTGCCGGCGCCGCACCGAGGATGCCGGCCAGGTTGAATGACAGCGAGGCACCGGTATAGCGCACTTCCACCGGATAGATCTCGGCCAGGAAGGTACCGCAGGGGCCGTAGGTCAGGCCCATCAGGAACAACCCCAGGCACAGGAAGGCGGTGACCAGCCACGGACTGTGCGGCTGGAACAGCGGCGCGAACAGCACGCCGAAGCCGATGATCAGCACGCTGGCGACGATCATCGTGCGGCGCGTACCCCAGCGGTCGCCATAGCGCGCCGACAGCGGGATGCCCAGCGCGAAGAACAGCATGCCGGCCATCTGCATCAGCAGGAACTGCTCGCGGCTGTAGCCAAGCACGGCGGTGCCATGGCCGAGACTGAACACCGTCATCAGGTAGAACAGCACGAACGTGGCGAACGCGCCCAGCGTGCCCAGCAGCATCGGCACCGGATGATCGCGCAGTACCGTCCACATCGGCAGCCGCACCGGCGCCTTGCGTTCCAGCGCCTGCTTGAAGTCGGGGGTCTCGTGGATGTTCAGGCGCACCCACAGGCCAAGGCCAACCAGCAGCGCGCTGGCCACGAACGGAATTCGCCAGCCCCACTGCAGGAAGTCGTCCTGGCTCAGGTAGCGCCCCAGCAGCAGGAAGATGCCGGCCGACAGCAGGAAGCCGATGGGCGCGCCCAGCTGCGGAAACATGCCATACCAGGCGCGCTTGCCGGGCGGCGCGTTCTCGGTGGCCAGCAGCACCGCCCCGCCCCACTCGCCGCCCAGCCCCAAGCCCTGCCCGAAACGGCACAGCGCCAGCAGCGCCGGCGCCCACAGGCCGATCTGCGCGTGCGTCGGCAGCAGGCCGATCAGTGCCGTGGACAGGCCCATGGTCAGCAGCGCGGCGACCAGGGTGGCCTTGCGGCCGATGCGGTCGCCGAAGTGCCCGAACACCGCCGAGCCGACCGGGCGGGCGATGAAGGCCACCGCGAAGGTCGCCAGCGATTGCAGCAGCGCCGCCTGTTCGCTGCTGTCCGGGAAGAACAGGTGCGGGAACACCAGCACCGCCGCCGTGGCGTAGATGTAGAAATCGAAGAATTCGATGGTGGTGCCGATCAGGCTGGCCAGCAGGACACGACGGGGGGAATTCACGGGTGGCGCGGCAGCGGTGATCGTCGACATCGGCAGTACGGGCAACGGTGGATCGTTCGATTCTGCCACGGGCCGGTGGCCACACGGGCCAATGGTTTCAGCCGACACCGATGCCGGGCGCGGTCAGAGCTGGATCCAGGTGGCCTTGATCTCGCTGTACTTGTCGAACGCGTGCAGCGATTTGTCGCGACCGTTGCCGGACTGCTTGTAACCGCCGAACGGCGCGGTCATGTCGCCACCGTCCCAGCCGTTCACCCAGACACTCCCGGCGCGCAGCTGGCGCGCTACCCGATGGGCGCGGCCGAGATCGCGCGTCCACAGCCCTGCCGCCAGTCCATAACGGCTGTCGTTGGCCAAGCGTACCGCCTCGGCCTCGTCATCGAAGCCGAGCACCGCCAGCACCGGGCCAAACACCTCCTCCCGCGCCAGCGCCTGCTCCGGCCGCACCTGGTCGAACACCGTAGGTTGCACGTAGCAGCCGCCAGCCTCCACCTCCGCCCGGTGGCCACCCAGCAGCAGACGGGCGCCCTCGCCCTCGGCGCGGGCGATGTCGGCCAGCACCTTGTCCGCGTGCGCGGCGTCGACCAGCGCCCCCATCGGCGCCTCGGCGTCCAGCGGATGACGGGGCTGCATGTGCTGGCCGTAGGCAACCACCTGGCGCACGAAGTCCTCGCGGATCGAGCGCTGCACCAGCAGCCGCGAACCGGCGGTACAGACTTCACCCTGGTTGAAGAAGATGCCCTGCGCCACGCCCTTGGCCGCTGCGTCCAGATCCGGCGCGTCGGCAAACACCAGGTGCGGGCTCTTGCCGCCGCACTCCAGCCAGACCCGCTTCAGATTGGAGCGGCCCGCGTACTCCAGCAGCTTCGCGCCAGTGGCCGTAGAGCCGGTGAAGGCCAGCACGTCCACATCCATGTGCAGGGCCAGAGGCTCGCCGACGCGCGCGCCGTGGCCGGGCAGCACGTTCAGCACGCCGTCCGGCAGGCCGGCCTCGGCGGCCAGCGCCGCCAGCCGCAGCGCACTCAAGGGCGAACGCTCGGAGGGTTTGAGCACCACCGAATTGCCCATCGCCAGCGCCGGCGCGATCTTCCAGCAGGCCATCAGCAGCGGGAAATTCCACGGCACGATCGCGGCCACCACGCCGGCGGCCTCGCGCGCGACCAGGCCCAGCTCATGCGGACCGGTAGGCGCGATCTCGCCGTACAGCTTGTCCACCGCCTCGGCGGTCCAGGCCAGGCAGCGCACCACGCCGGGCAGGTCGATGCGGCGGGCGTCGCGCACCGGCTTGCCCATATCCAGGGTTTCCAGCAGGGCCAGCTCGTCGGCGTGCTTTTCCACCAGCGCCGCCAGCGCCAGCAGCACGCGCTTGCGATGGACCGGGCTGGCCTGCGACCAGTGGCCGGCCTCGTAGGCGCGCCGCGCGGCCAGCACCGCGCGCTCCACATCCTGCGCGTCGCAGTCGGCGACCGCCGCCAGTATCCGCCCGTCGATCGGGCTGATGCAGTCGAAGCGTGCGCCGCTGGCGGCATCGGCGTAGCGGCCATCGATGAAGGCCTGGCCCGGCATCGAAAGGCGCTCGGACAGCGCCTGCCAGTAGCTGCGGTCGGGGAAGTCGGCCATGTCGGGCTCCTTGGAACAGTGTCCCCGGTTATACCGGCGTGGCCGCGACTCCGCCGTGACGCGGCTGCGCTACATTCACCCTATCGGACCCGATGGAGCCGGCATGAAGCGCCCTGAAAGCGACCTGCACGACCTCGCCACCCAGCGCCCCGAGTCACTGGAGGCGTACTGGATGCCGTTCACCGCCAACCGCCAGTACAAGGCCGCGCCGCGCCTGCTGGTGCGGGCCGAGGGCATGCACTACGAGGATGTGGACGGCCACCGGATCCTCGATGGCACGGCCGGCCTGTGGTGCTGCAATGCCGGCCATGCGCGCCCACGGATCGTCAACGCCATCGTCGAACAGGCGCGTACGCTGGACTACTCGCCTGCGTTCCAGATGGGCTCGCCACCGGCGTTCGCGCTGGCGCAGCGGTTGGCCGCACTGGCGCCGACGCCGCTGAACCATGTGTTTTTCACCAGCTCCGGCTCCGAAGCGGTGGATACCGCGATGAAGACGGTGCTGGCCTACCACCGCCAGCGCGGCGAGGGCCAGCGCACACGCTTCATCAGCCGCGAGAAGGCCTACCACGGCGTGGGTTTCGGTGGCATGGCGCTGGGCGGGCTGCCCAACAACCGCAGGGCCTTCGGCCTGCAGCTGGGCGGCGTTGATTACCTGCGGCACACCCTGGACCTGCAGCGCAATGCGTTCAGCAAAGGCCTGCCGCGCCAGGGCGCTGAACTGGCCGATGACCTGGAACGGCTGATCGCCCTGCACGATGCCTCGACGATTGCGGCCGTGTTCGTCGAGCCCATCGCAGGGTCGGCCGGGGTGATCCTGCCCGCGCCGGGTTACCTGCAGCGCCTGCGTGAGCTGTGCGACCACCACGGCATCCTGCTGGTATTCGACGAGGTCATCACCGGCTTCGGCCGGGTCGGCATGCCCTTCGCCGCGCAGCGTTTCGGGGTCACGCCGGACCTGCTGACCTTCGCCAAGGCCGTCAGCAACGGCGCGGTGCCACTGGGCGGCGTGCTGGTCAGCGACGCCGTGCATGCCACCTTGATGCAGGCACCGCCACAGGCCATCGAACTGTTCCACGGCTACACCTATTCGGGCCACCCGCTGGCCTGCGCGGCGGCCCTGGCCACACTGGAGGTCTACGCCGAGGAGCGCCTGTTCGAACGTGCCATCGAACTGGGCGAATACTGGCAGGAATCGCTGCATGCGTTGCAGGGCCTGCCCAATGTGATCGACATCCGCAACTTCGGGCTGGTCGGGGCGGTCGAGCTGGCGCCACGCCGGGACATGCCCGGCAGCCGCGGCTACGAGGTGTTCCGGCGCTGCTTCCACGACGGCCGGCTGCTGGTGCGCTGTACCGGCGACATCATCGCGTTGTCGCCGCCGCTGATCGTGGACAAGGCGCAGATCGACCAGATCACCGGCACCCTGGGCGAGATGATCCGGGCCACCGCCTGAGCCCGGACCGGCGCTGGCGAGCAGGTACAATGGGCGGTTCCGCTCCTGCTCGTTGCCGCGCCCATGGATATCGTCGTCAAAGAAGAACTCAAGGCCTATATCGACCCGCTGACCGCGGACGAACATGACGCGCTGGAGCGCAGCATCCTGGCTGAAGGCTGCCGCGATGCGCTGGTGCTATGGGGCGACGTGCTGGTCGATGGCCACAACCGCTTCGGTATCTGCCGCAAGCACGGCCTGCCGTTCAACACCGTGCAGAACACCCGCTTCCAGAGCATGGAAGACGTGCACCTGTGGATGATCGAGCAGCACCTGGGCCGGCGCAGCGTCTCCGATTTCCAGCGTGGCGTGCTGGCGTTGCGCAAGCGCGACATCCTGGCCGCCCGCAAGCAGGTCGAGCAGGCCCAGCTGCAGCGCGAAAGCGACGGCACTGCCGACATCATCGACGAGGGCGGCGAAGACAGCCCGCCGTGGGAACCGGCACCCAAGATCAGCCGCGCCGAGCTGGCCCGCGAAGCCAAGCTGAGCACCAGCCAGGTCGGCATGATCGAACGCATTCATGCCCAGGCTGCGGCCGAAGTGGTGGAAGCGGTCAAGGCCGGTGTGATCTCGATCAGCGCTGCTGCCGCCGTGGCCGATCTGCCGGAAGACGAGCAACGCGCCGCCGCTGCCGGCGGCAAGGACGAGCTGAAACAGGCCGCCAAGCGCGTGCGCGAGTCCAAGCGCAAGCCGCGCGCACCGAAGCCTGAACCGGCCGAGATGGACTTCGAGGAAGCGGACGAGGCCGAGATCGCCAGCCGCGATGCCGAAGTGCTGTCGGCGCTGGAGCAGCTGGGTGAGGACGCACCGGCGCTGCGCCGCCGCGTGGTCGCCCTGACCCGCGAGAACGATACCCTGCGTGCGCAGCTGGCCGCGCTGCGCAAGCAGCTCGAAGCGCTCTGAACCTTTGGGTAGTGCCGGCCGCTGGCCGGCAACCCCATGAACGTTCCCGGTGCGTTGTTGTTGCCGGCCAGCGGCCGGCACTACTGGCAGGTAGACTTCCGGCATGACGCTTGCCAATGATCCGCGCCGCGCCCAGCTGCGGCGCCTGAAAGCCCTCGCGCTGGGCCTGCTGCTGTTGATGCTGGCCGGTTTCGCGGTCAGCCACTGGCAGGGCGAGCGCGGCATCTGGGCCTGGGTCTCGGCCTTCTGCGAGGCCGCGGCGGTCGGTGCGCTGGCCGACTGGTTCGCTGTCGTTGCCCTGTTCCGGCGGCCGATGGGCCTGCCGATTCCGCACACCGCGATCATCCCACGCAGCAAGGAGCGCATCGGCGACAGCCTGGCGCTGTTCGTGCGCGACCAGTTCCTGGAGCCGGGTGTGCTGCTGGCCAAGCTGCAGGTGTTCGATCCGGCCAGCCGCCTCGGTAGCTGGCTGGCCGACCCGGCGCGCTCGCGGATGCTGGCCGACATGGCCCGCGGCTGGGCATTGCAGGCGCTGGATTTCTTCGATGAGACGGCCGTACGCCGGCAGCTGCATGCCTTCGTGGTACAGCAGCTGCGGCAGTGGAATGCCGCCGCCACCGCCGGCGAACTGCTGGCCCTGCTGACCGCCGATGGACGCCACCAGCGCGTGCTGGACGAAGGCCTGCAACGACTGGGGCGCTGGCTGGAGCAGCCGGAAGTGAAGGAGCGCGCCTCGCAGCTGATCGTGCGCTACATCCAGCGCGAATGGCCGACGCTGTCGAGCACGGTGAACTGGGTCAAGCCGATCGACGAGATCGGCGACAGCTTGGCCGAACGCCTGGCGCGTGCGGTGCTCGAAGAGCTGCAGCAGGTGCTGGCCGAGCCGCAGCACCCGCTGCGCCAGGACTACGAGACCTGGCTGCAGAACTACGTGCAGCGCCTGCGCGAAGACCCGGCGCTGGCCGAGCGCATCGAGCAGCTCAAGCAGGAAATGATCGACCACCCCGCGCTGCAGGAGTACGTGCAGGGCCTGTGGGCGCGCATCCACGCCAGCCTGCGCGCGGACCTGCAGCGCGAGGATTCGGCACTGGTTGGCTACCTGCAGCGCAGCCTGGGTTCGCTCGGTGCCAGCCTGCAGGCCGACCCGGCCCTGCGCGAGGCGCTGAACCAGCATCTGCTGGAAGGTGCGCAACGCCTGACCGGACGCCTGCGCGAGGGCGTGACCACGCATATCGCGCAGACCGTGAAGGGCTGGGACGAGCGGCACCTGGTCGAGCAGCTGGAACTGAGCGTGGGCCGCGACCTGCAGTTCATCCGCTTCAACGGCACCCTGGTCGGCGGTCTGATCGGCCTGCTGCTGCACGCCGCGACTGTGCTCTTCCGCTTCTGAAATGCGCCCTGCGCCGACGAGTGCCCCCTCACGCTTGATTAACGAAATGCGAATGCCTATCATTTGCTGATCGGTTGTACGCTTAGCCAAGCGGGGCACGGAAGCACGCACCCACCCGCCCCTTCGCCCGTGTACATCCCCCGACTACCGGGTCGCCCGCACTGCGCGGGTGGCGCCCCGTCGATGGGACTCGCTGGGCGACGTGCGCGAAGCGCACGGCCGCTGCGTCTGCGCATTCCATCGCCTGTTTCGCTCTGCATGGAACCGCACCGATGGCAACGCCGCTCAACTCCCCCCGTCCTACTCTGCTGGCACTGGCCGTGACCGCACTGATGATCGCTCCGCTGGCCCACGCCGACGGCACCGCCGATCCTTCCGCGCGCACGCTCGATACGGTGAAGGTGACCGCCGACGGCGAGATTCCCAACAGCTATACGGTCAAGGGCGCGCGCAGTGCGACCAAGCTGGACTTGTCGCTGCGCGAAACCCCGCAATCGGTGACGGTGATCACCCGCCAGCGCCTGGACGACATGGGTCTGTTCTCGCTGTCGGACGTGATGGGCCAGGTGACCGGGGTCAGCGTGTCGGTCACCGACAGCGAGCGCATCAACTATGTCTCGCGCGGCTACACCATCGAGAACTTCCAGATCGATGGCATGCTCAACACCTTCGGTGGCTCGGTCAAGACCAACACCGACAACGTGATCTACGAGCGTATCGAAGTGATCCGTGGTGCCACCGGCCTGACCACCGGCGCCGGCGATCCGTCCGGCACCATCAGCATGATCCGCAAGCGCCCCACCGATACCTTCCAGATGGGCGCCAACCTCACCGTGGGCCGCTGGAACAACCGCCGCCTGGAAGCCGACTTGGGTGGCCCGGTCGCCTGGGACGGACGCATCCGTGCGCGCTTGGTCGCGGCCAAGCAGCAGAGCGATTCGTTCCGTGATGTCTATGCGCTGGACAAGGACGTGTTCTACGGCATCGTGCAGGCCGACCTGAGCGACAGCACGCTGTTCGAGGTGGGCTACGAGTACCAGTCGCCGCGCACCACCGGCGTGACCTGGGGCGTGGTGCCGTACTGGGGCGCCGATGGCGCGCCGGCAAACCTGCCACGCTCGACCAATCTGTCGGCCTCGTGGAGCGCCTGGCCGATCGTGGAAAAGACCAGCTTCGCGCGCCTGGAGCAGCAGTTGGGCAACGGCTGGTCGGTGAAGGGCAACCTCAGCCACGCCGTGCGCGATACCGATGGCAGCGTCTGGTACGGCGCGGCCGGCAACCCGCGCGCCGATGGCAGCGGCGTCACCGCCTACATCTCGCACTTCAACGAACACAGCACGATGGACGTGTTCGATGTCAACGTTGGTGGCCCGTTCCAGCTGTTCGGCCGCGAGCACGAACTGGTGTTCGGGCTCGGCCAGGCGGTGCGCAAGGGCGAATCGGAAGGCATGGATTTCGACTATGACGATGCCTATGCCGTGGTGCCGGACTGGCGCCATTGGACCGGCGAGGTGCCGGTGCTGCCCGTCACCCGCCTCGGCCGCCTGTCGTCGCAGAATGAACTGCGCCAGCGCGCAGCCTATGCCGCCGCACGCCTGCGCCTGGCCGATCCGTTGCTGGCCGTGGTCGGCGCGCGCTATGGCAGCTGGGAAACCCGCAGCTGGGCCTATGGCTACGATGCCAACGGCAACCGCAACCGCACCACCCGCACCGGCTACAGGCCGGACGACATGCTCACCCCGTATGCCGGCCTGATCTACGACTTCAACTCCATTTTCAGCGGCTATGTCAGCTATACCGACATCTTCAAGCCGCAGAACTACCGCGACCGCAACGGCAACTATCTCGAGCCGGTGGTCGGCAGCATGCACGAAGCCGGCGTCAAGGCCGAGTTCTTCGGCGGCCTGCTCAATGCCTCGGCCGCCGTGTTCGAGGGCAAGCAGGACAACGTCGCCGAGATCGATGATTCGGTGCCGGTGAACTCGCTGCCCGATGGCAGCCAGGCCTACCGCTCCACCGGCAAGGGCAACAAGGTCAAGGGCTGGGAGATCGAAACCCAGGGCAGCATCGGCGAGCAGTGGAACATCTCGGCCGGCTTCGCCCACACCGTCATCCGCAACAAGGACGGCGTGCTGCAGCGGACCACCGCCCCGCAGGACACCTTCCGGCTCAACACCAGCTGGCGCCCCGGCGGTATCGACGGCCGCTTCTGGCTGGGTGGTGGCGTGACGTGGCAGAGCCGCATCTGGAACACCAGCACCAAGCCCGACCGCAGCAAGGCCAGGATCACCCAGGACGCGTTCCATCTGGTCAACCTCGCCGGCGGCTACCGCTTCAATGAAAACTTCAGCGCCCAGCTGAACATCAACAACCTGCTGGACAAGAAGTACTTCAACAATGTCGGTTTCTACAACGGCGTGTACTGGGGCGAACCACGCAATGTCACCGTGACGCTGCGCTGGAAGCTCTGACCCCGATGGATGGCGCCGGTTCTGCGACCGGCACCCGGCCACGGATGGCCAACCCCGGCGCGCTTCGGTGCGCCGGCCTTCTTCCCTTGAAACCTGCAGGATCGCCGTGGACCGCTCGCCCGCAACCGCCAGCCCCCGCCCCTTCTTCTCCAACCCGCGCTGGGGCGTGCTGTCACGTTCGCTGGCCGCGATCTTCGGCGGCTATGCGCTGGCCTCGATGACCAGCGTGTTCTGCGCGGTGGCGTTGCCCGGCGCGCGCGGCCAGACCGTGCTGACCGGCATGCTGCTGGCGATCCTGGTTGCCGCCTGCGCCGCACTGTGGGCGTTTGCCACCCGCAGCGCGCTGCGCGCCTGGGTCGGCATCCTCGCCCCGGCCCTGCTGATGGCCGGCATCGCACGCCTGATGGGAGCCTGGGCATGAAGAACGGATTCCGCCAGTCGATGGCCTGGCTGCACACCTGGACCGGGCTGCTGGTCGGTTGGTTGCTGCTGCTGATCTTCATGGCCGGCACCGCCAGCTACTACCGCGAGGAAATCAGCCGCTGGATGCGTCCGGAGCTGCCGGCCAACAAGGTCAGCATCGATGTCGCCGCGCAGCGCGCGGTGGACTACCTGCAGGTCAATGCCAGCCAGGCCGAGAACTGGTTCGTCACCCTGCCGCAGCCGCGCAACCCGGCCATGCAGATGTTCTGGCGGCTGCCGCCGGAGCTGGCCGACCCCAGCCGTGGCCGCCGCGGTGGCTTCGGCGATGCCACGCTGGACCCGAACACCGGCCAGGCATTGAAGGCGCGCGAGACCCGCGGAGGCGACTTCTTCTACCGGCTGCACTTCGACCTGCACTACATCCCGGTGCTGTGGGCGCGCTACCTGGTTGGCTTCTGCGCGATGTTCATGCTGGTGGCGATCATCACCGGCGTCATCACCCACAAGAAGATCTTCAAGGACTTCTTCACCTTCCGCAAGGACAAGGGCCTGCGCTCCTGGCTGGATTTCCACAACGTCAGCGCGGTGATGGCGCTGCCGTACCACGCGATGATCACCTACACCGGCATCGTCACCCTGATGATCATGTACCTGCCGTGGGGCGTGAAGGTGGCCTACCCGCAGGATGAGGACAAGTTCTTCTTCGAGGCCTTCGGTGGCATGCCGGAAGTGACCGCGCCGGCCGAAGGACGCGCCAACCCGCTGCCGATCGCACAGCTGCTGGACAGCGCACGCGCGCATTGGCAGGGCGTGGAAGTGGCCGGGTTCACTGTGTCCAACCCGGGCGCGGCCAATGCGGTGATCGACATCCGCCAGCGCGACGGCAAGCGCCTGTCCACCGACACCCCGGCCGTGCGCTACAACATGGTCAGCGGCGCGCTGCTGGAAGAAACGCCGCCGTCCGGTGGCGCCACCGCCACTCGGGGCGTGCTGTACGGCCTGCACCTGGCCCGCTTCGCCGACTGGGGCCTGCGCGCGTTGTTCTTCCTGTCCGGCCTGGTCGGCTGTTTGATGGTAGCCAGTGGCGTGGTGCTGTGGGCGGTGAAGGAACGGCCGAAGCATGCCAAGAGCGGGCGCACCGGCTTCGGCCTGCGCCTGGTCGATGCGCTGAACATCGGCACCGTGGCCGGCCTTCCGATCGCCTTCGCGGCCTATTTCTGGGGCAACCGCCTGCTGCCGCTGGACATCGCCGAGCGTTCCAGTGCCGAGGCCAACGTGTTCTTCTACGCCTGGGGCGCGGCGTTGCTGGCCGCCTTCATCTGGCCCAAGCGGATGATGTGGGCGTGGCAGTTGTACCTCGGTGCAGCGGCGTTCGCGCTGGTGCCGGTGGTCAACGCGCTGACTACACACGCGCACCTCGGCGTCACCCTGCCCAACGGCGACTGGGTGCTGGCTGGCGTCGACCTGTCGATGATTGCATTCGGCGCGATGCTGGCGATGTGCGGCTGGCGCATGCAGCGCTGGACGCCGCCGCTGAGTGCGGCCGAGAAGAAGAAGCGCGCTGCCGCTGCGGCTGCACCGAAGGCATCGGTGAACGCTGCAGAAACGACCGGAGCGGAGGCCAGCGCATGATGCTGCTGGCACTGACGCTGTCGTTCTCCGCGTTCACCGCATTGTCGCTGGCGATGGAAAAGCACCAGCACGACCTGCATGGCAAGGCCGCTGCCGCACCGGCACGGCGCACGCAATGGCGGGTGCTGGGCTGGGCGTTGCTGGCAGTGGCCTTCGCGCTGTGCGTCGCAGACCACGGCTGGGCAATGGGCCCGGTGCTGTGGCTGGGCGCGATGACCGTGGGCGGCGTGGCACTGTCGTTCGGTCTGTACCCGTACCGGCCGAAGTGGATCGCCCCGCTGGCGATCGCGTTGCCGATGGTCGGGCTGGTGGTGGGGTTGCTGTAGCCGCAGGACGGGGTCTGCGTCATCCACGCATGGCGTGGGTCTACAATGGCTGCATGGATAGCGTGATGCAACGGACGGCTGGAATCGGCTTCTTTTCCCGGTTGGGTGAAACACTGCCCGCAACGGCCGGCGTCGTCGCCGTTCGATCGCTGGCCGAAGCACTGCGGACCATCGATACCGGTGGTTTCGAATGGATGCCCACAACACTGGGCGATTCGGATCCGTTTCACGGCGCCCTGCCCCGCCCGCCCGAGCTGGCCGACGCCCGACGCGAACTCAACCGGAGGTTGATGCGCGCGCTTTCGGCACTGGATCTGCCGGCACTGCGCTGCGGTGCGCATGACCTGCACCTGGTGGCGCGCGATGGAGCGATGTTCGCCTTCCGGCAACGCCTGCTGGAAACGCACCTCGGCCTGCCGGCGCACTGGGAACCCGTGCTTGCGCTGTACGAACGGGGACATTGGCCGCTGGCCCACGCGCCGGGGCGCTTGCTGGTGCTGTAGAGCCGTCCTCGCAGGGCATGGATCTACCGGGCCCACGCTCGCCGGGCATGGCCCGGCGCCACCGTTCTGCGCGCACATGGGTAGTGCCGGCCGCTGGCCGGCATTCCGTTTCGGCTGGAATCACCCCAACCGCTTCAGCTCCCACGCGCGGTGGATACGCGCGTTGCGCTCAAAGTCCGGGCCGATGGTGCGCGCGGTGATCTCGCGGCACTGGGCGAATTCGGCGATGGCGTTCTCCTCCAGCTTGAAGCGGCGGAAGTTGTTGGAGAAGTACAACACGCCGCCCGGTGCCAGGCGCGCAACGGCCGCACGCAGCAGCTTCAGCTGCTCGCGCTGCACGTCGAAGTCGTCGGCGCGCGCGGAATTGGAGAAGGTCGGCGGATCGCAGAAGATCACGTCGTACTGGCCACGGTCCGCTTCCAGCCAGGCCATCGCATCGGCCTGCACCAGCAGGTGCTGGTTGCCGCCCTGCCCGTTCAAGGCCAGATTGTCGTAGCACCACTGCAGGTAGGTGGCCGACAGATCGACGCTGGTGGTGCTGGCGGCACCGGCCACGGCGGCCTGTACGCTGGCCACGCCGGTGTAGCAGAACAGGTTGAGGAAGCGCTTGCCACGCACCTGCTCGGCCATCATCCGGCGCAGCGGGCGATGGTCGAGGAACAGGCCGGTGTCCAGATAGTCAAACAGGTTCACCTGCAGCAGCGCGTTGTTCTCGCGCACCACGATGAACTCATCGCGCTGCTCGAAGCGTCCGTACTTGCTGCCGCCCTTGCCGCGCTCGCGCGACTTCATCGAGACCTGTTCCGGCGGCACGCCGAACACTTCACGCGCGGCGGCCAGCAGTTCGTTGCGGCGACGGCGCACGTCGTTCTCCGGAATCGCCGCCGGTGCCGCGTATTCCTGCACATGCAGGAAGGTACGGCGCTTGCCGCCGTCCTCCTCGTAGACGTCGATGGCGGCCGCATACTCCGGCAGGTCGGCGTCATAGGCGCGGAAGCAGGTGATGTCCGCGCGCGCGCGCCAGCTCTTGAACTTCTTCAGGTTCTTGCGCAGGCGGTTGGCCACCATCTGCGCGCCTTCGCTCAGCTCACGCGGTTGCGCCGGATCGCGGCCCGGCACAGCGATCGGATCGCAGACGATCAGCGCGCACTCCAGTGCACCGTTGAACATCTGGTACTTCTTGCCGGCGCGCAGGCCGGTGGCGAAAGCAAGTTCATCATTGCCGCACAGCAGGCTGGCACGCCACTGCGGCACCGCCTTCTGCAGGGCATTGCCCAGTGCGCGGTACAGCGCCGGATCGGCGGCCAGGCGTTCGTCGTATGGCGGGTTGCAGACCACCGCGCCGATCTCCTGTTCAGGCGCAGCCAGGTCGGCCACGTCGGCACGGGTGAAGCGGATCGCGTGGGCGACGCCCGCCACTTCCGCATTCTCGCGCGCGGCCTGGATCGCGGTCGGGTCGATGTCGCTGCCATGGATAACCGGCTTCAGCGCGGCCAGGCCCGCGGCCTCGCGATCGCGCGCTTCGCTCTGGATCGCCTTCCAGGCGGCCTTGTCGAAGCCCAGCCAGCGGCTCGGCGGCAAGCTGCCATGGCGCATCAGGCCGGGAGCCACGTCAGCGGCCATCAGCGCGCCTTCGATCAGCAGCGTGCCGCTGCCGCACATCGGGTCCAGCAGGCCACCGCCGGCGGCGTGCAGGCGCGGCCACTGCGCGCGCAGCAGCAGCGCGGCAGCCAGGTTTTCCTTCAGCGGCGCCTCGTGGGCGGCACCACGCCAGCCACGACGGTGCAACGGGCCACCGCCGAGATCGATCGACAGCGAAGCACGGCCCTTGCGCAGCGACAGGTTCACGCGCACGTCCGGCAGGTCGGTGTTGACCGAGGGGCGTTCCAGGCCCTCATCGCGCATGCGGTCGACGATGGCGTCCTTGATCCGTTGTGCGGCGAAGCGCGCATGGGTGATCTTGTCGCCGGACACGTGCGCGTCCACCGCCAGGGTCATCTCCGGCTTGATGTGCTCATGCCACGGCAGCGCGCGCACGCCGTCATACAGGGCCTGCTCGTCCGGGCAGTCGAACTCGTCGATCGGCCACAGCACGCGGCTGGCCAGGCGCGACCACATCACGATCCGCAGCGCCTGCTCCAGTTCGCCCTCGGCGTTGACGCCGGCAATGGTGGCAGTGGCCTTGCCAAGGCCCAGGGCCGACAGTTCATCGGCAAGCAGGTATTCCAGGCCCTTGGCGCAGGAGACGAAGAATTTCACGGGATCGGTTCGCAGGTGGTCGGGCGCGGCACAGGGGCCGGGCCGGTCGGAAAGGAGGGCCGCAAGCACGGCCGGCAGGCCCACGCCAGGGGCGGCGGGGCTGCCATTGTAGTCAAAGCGGGCGGGCGCGCCGTGCGCCCGGGCTTCACAGTTGCCGCAGCAGGCGCTCGAAGGCCTGTGCGGAGGCCTCCACGTGGCGCTCCAGGCGGTGCCCATCGTCAACCAGCAGCAGCTGCGCCGCGCGCGCCTGCGCCCAAGCGATGACCCCGGCGGCCGGGACCACGTCGTCATGCCAGGCCTGCACCACCGTGGTCGGCACCGCAGCAGCATCCAGCGCCGGCATCGGACCCATGGTGGTCGGCGGCACCATCAGGAACAGGCCGGCCACCGGCACCTGCAGCGAGGCGATGGCGGAGATGTAGGCGCCCAGGCTGGAACCGGCCAGCACCACCGGACCCTGTTGGGCGGCCAAAGCCGCACGTTCCACCAGGCGCTGCAGGCGCGTGGGCACGTCGCCCACACGGCTCACCTCGCTCATCGCGTCCAGGTCGGTATAGTCGGGGCGCTCATGGGTCCAGCCCAGGCGCTGCGCAACCGCGGCCAGCGCGGTGACCTTGGTCGCTTCCGGGCCACTCTCGAAGCCGTGGGAGAGGATGCAGTGGCCGCGGCTCATGCACAGGCTCCGTGCGCGCGCACCGACGAGGAAAGGGAAGGCAGGTTCATGCCGCAATGCTAGCATCGTCGGATGCCCAACCCGCTCCTGCCCGGCCTGCAGCTGCAGCCCCTGCCCTACCACGACCGCCTGCCGCTGCGCGACCCGGCCACGCTGGAGTTGGTGGTGATCCACTGCACCGAGCTGCCCGACCTGGCCATGGCCCGCGAGTACGGCGAGCGCGTGCTGTACGAGAGCGGCGCCGGCAACAGTGGCCACTTCTATATCGACCGCGATGGCCGCGTGGTGCAGTACGTGGCGCCGGAGCGGGTCGCCCACCACGTCCGCGGCATGAACGCGCATACGCTGGGCATCGAACTGGTCAATAGCGGGCGCTACCCGGACTGGTTCGACAGCCGCCATCAGGCGATGGATGAGCCCTACACCGAGGCGCAGCTGGACGCGCTGGAGCGGCTGCTGCTGGCGCTGGTGGCACGCTACCCGTCGCTGCGACGGATTGCCGGGCACGACCAGCTGGACCGGGAGCAGGTGCCGGCCAGTGATGATCCGGCGCTGACGGTGGCCCGCAAGCGTGACCCGGGGCCGATGTTCCCGTGGGCGCGGGTGCTGGCGAAGGTGCCGTTGCAGCCTGTTGGGTAAGCGGCAGGGCTGCGCCCTGCACCCGCAGAGGCAACGTCAATGTCAAACGCTGGCATTGCGTGGGATGGCGGGGTGGGTCCGGTTGCGAGGGACGCCGTGAACCCGCCCATGTGGGCTTGGCCACGGCATCCATGCCGCGGACACCCTCACAACCGGACCCACCCCGCCTTCGATAGTTTCCCGCTGCTGTTGGTGGGTGCCGACCGTTGGTCGGCACGGGGTCGAATCGATCGAAGGGTGCCTTTGTAGAGTCGAGCCATGCTCGACTGCTTTTTGCTCGGATCGCTCAGGCACCGGTGGCAACCGGGCGGCTGCTGTCGCTGACCCAGCCGCTCCAGGAATCGGCATAGATGCGCGCGCCGCTCAGGCCCGCACTTTCCATCGCCAGCAACAGATGGCAGGCGGTCACTCCGGAGCCGCACATCAGCACCACCTGCTCTGGATCGCGATTGCCGATCACGCCCTGCAGTTCGGCGCGCAGTTCCTGTGCATCGCGCAGGCGGCCGTCGAGCACGTTCAAGGCGAACGGGCGGTTGACCGCCCCCGGCACGTGGCCGGCCACCGGGTCCAGCGGCTCCACCTCGCCACGGAAACGCTCGCCGGCGCGCGCATCGACCAGCCAACCCGGTGCGTGCTTCAGGCGTGCGCTGATTTCATCGGCATTTGCGATCTGTGCGGTGTCGAAACGGCCTGGATAGGCGGGCAGCGCTGTCACCGTTTGCTGGCCGGTCGCCAGCGGATGGCCGGCCGCCTGCCAGGCGGCGATGCCGCCGTCGAGTACGGCCACCCGGCGGTGACCGATCAGTCGCAACAGCCACCACAGGCGCGAGGCGGCCATGCTGCCGTCGCTGCCGTCATAGACCACCACCTGGGTGTCGGGGCCGATGCCCCACTGCCCCAGCTTTGCGGCAAAGGCATCGCTGTCCGGCAGTGGATGGCGACCATGGCCGACGCGCGACAGATCGGACAGGTCACGATTGAGATCGGCATGCACCGCACCCGGCACATGCCCTGCCAGATACTGGCCACCACCTGCCTGCGGATCGGCCAGCGAGGCCCGCGCATCGACCACGCGCACGGCGGTGCTGGCGGTAGCGCGTGCATCGACCACGCGCACGCCCTCGCCCACTGCAGCGGCCAGGGTAGCGACATCGACCAGGGTGGTCCACGGCGGATCGATCGGCTTCATTGCACTTGCTCCAGGCGGCGACGCAGGTTGTAGAGAATGGCCGCGGTCGCCCCCCAGATGCGCTGGCCCGGCCAGCTGTATTCAAGGACGTGGCGGATGCGGCCGCGATGGTTGATTTCGACCTGGCGCAGATTGTCGGCAGCCATCAGGTAGTCCAGCGGTACCTCGAACACCTCGGCCACTTCGCTGGGCTGGGGTACCGGCACGAAGTCCGGATCGACCACCGCCACCACCGGGGTGACCCGGTAGCCGGTAATCGTCACGAAGGGATCCAGATACCCCAGTGCCTGCACCTGGCCTGGCGCCAGTGCGATTTCTTCCTGGCTTTCGCGCAGTGCGGCCGCCAGCGCGTCGCGGTCGTCAGGTTCGGTGCGGCCACCGGGGAAGCCGACCTGGCCACCATGCGTGCGCAGCGTTTCGGTACGGCGGGTGAGGATCACCTGGGCGCCGTTGGCGCGCGGCACGATACCGGCCAGCACCGCCGCTTCCACCGGGGGCCCCGGCGGCAACAGATCGATCAGCTCGCTGCGGTTCCAGCCATCGCCCGCCGGGGGAACGGCCAATGGATGCAGCGCGCGCATCAATCGTTCATGGTCGGCCAGCGAGCCGTGCAGCGACTGCTGAAGCTGCGCGCGCAACGGTTGCACGCGATGCAGGATGCGGCTGCGTTCGTCATTGCTCATTGACGACCACCGCGCGATCTCATCAAGGTTCCGCCCGCAGCCGGTGCACTGCCGGTGCGGATCCAGCGTGCACACTCCGATGCAGGGACTTGCGACAACACGCGCCGATTCTTCCATTGTTTGCACCTGGCAACAGTAGCGCGAATGGGCGGGATTTGCGCAAACAAAAACGCGCCGGTGAGATCACCGGCGCGTTGGGTTTACTGCTTCGATTTACTTGACGCTGACCAGCTTGATCTCGAACTGCACAGCCACGTTCGGCGGGAACGGGGTGCGCGGGTCGGCACCGTAGGCCTGGTCCGGCGGCAGGGTGACTTCCCACTTCGAGCCTGCCGGCATCTGCAGCAGGGTCTCGCGCATGGCCTTCATTTCGACTTCGCTGACCTTGATCGACGGGATCTGCTGGGCCGGGCGGGCTTCGGTCGGGCGCTGGCCGTACGGGAACGGACCGGCCACTTCCAGCTGCACGGTGCTCGCCTGGGTCGGCTTGGCACCCTTGCCGGCTTCGATCACGCGGTACTGCACGCCGCTCGGCAGCGACTGCACGCCGGCCTTGGCCTTGTTCGCCGCGATGAACTGATCGCTCTTGGTCTTGTTTTCGGCAGCAGCCTTTTCGTACTCGGCCTTGGCGGCCTGGGCACGGCCCTGCTCGCGCTTCTGGAACGCTTCAACGGCCGGCTTCAGCTGCTCGGCGGTGATCGCCGGCTGCTTCTTGGCGTAGGCGTCCTGCAGACCCTTCACCACCGAGTTGATGTCCAGCTGCTCACCGCGACCGGTCAGCTCCGCCAGGTTGTTGCCGTAGTCGTAACCGAAGTAGTAGCTCAGCTTGCCCTTTTCGGACGAAACGTCCTGGGCGAAGGCATTGCCCGTCAGGGCCAGGGCCGCGACGGCGACCGCGATAGAACGCAACTTCATCAAACAGTTCTCCAGGGGTGGTAACTCAGGGACGTTCTGCGCCGCCCTGAGGCGACGGGTTAGGATAACGGGCGCAACGTGTAACCGCTACTCACGATGCAGGCTATGACCCGTCTGCGTTTGCAGAGTTCAATATCACTTTTTTTTAACGTTCCAGGAGTTTCCCCGTGGCCGATGCCCTGATCGCCGTCGCCGACGACGGCGCAATCCGCACCGTGACCGTCCAGCGCCCGGACAAGCTCAACGCCGTCAACGCCGCGACGCTGCAGGCCCTGGCCGAGGCGTTCAGCGCGGCCGCCGCCGAGCCGGACGTGCGCGTGGTGGTGTTGACCGGTGCCGGCCCGAAGGCCTTCGTGGCCGGAGCCGACATCACGGAGATGAACATACTCAGCGCGGTTCAGGGACGTGATTTCTCGCTGCTGGGCCAGGCCCTGATGCGCCAGATTGAACGCATGCCCAAGCCGGTGATCGCCCGCGTGAACGGTTTTGCGCTGGGCGGCGGCCTGGAGCTGGCGATGGCCTGCCACCTGCGCATTGCCGCCGATACCGCCAAGGTCGGCCAACCGGAGATCAACCTTGGCCTGATTCCCGGCTTCGGCGGCAGCCAGCGCCTGCTGCGCCTGTGCGGTCGCGCCGCCACTCTGGAGCTGTGCCTGCTGGGTGCGCCGATCACCGCCGCGCGTGCGCTGGAACTGGGCATCGTCAACGAAGTGGTGCCGGCCGACGCGCTGGACGATCGCGTCCAGGATGTCGCCCGCCAGCTGGCGCGCTCGGCACCGCTGGCCCTGCGTGGCCTGCTCGATGCGGTGCACGTGGGCGGCGAATGCAGCCTGGAGGCCGGCCTGGAATACGAGAGCGCGCAGTTCGGCTTGCTGTTCGCCACCGAGGACATGCGCGAAGGCACCAGCGCCTTCCTGCAGCGCCGCCCGCCGGCCTTCCAGAACCGCTGACGCCATGGCATCCCGACCCAACCCCGCGCAGCTGTTCGCCCGGGTCCAGGCAGACGATCTCGATGGCGCCCTGCAGGCCGGGCTGATGGACTATGAGGCCCGTGCCGGTGACGAAAAGTTGCTGCCCGACCACCCCAAGCTTCCGCAGCGCCTGCAGCAGGCCCAGCAGCAGCTGCATACGGCCTGGGCCGCGCGCGAGCGTTACCGCGCCCGTGCGGTGCGCCTGGCACGACGCGAGGCCGAGCGCGACGCACGCCGCACGCCGGCCCCGGCGCCGGATGTGAAGCCCGCCCTGCCCGCTGCGGCGGCCGCCATCCTCGCCCGGGCCAAGGCCCGCGCCAGCGGCAAGGAGCAGTAATGGCCACCGCGAAAAAGACCCTGCGCGCTCCGGCGCGCCGTGCCGGCGCGATGCCGCGCGCCGACGTGGTGGAGATGTTCACCCGCCTGCGCGAACTCAACCCGCACCCGAAGACCGAACTGGAATACAGCTCGCCGTTCGAACTGCTGGTGGCGGTGGCGCTATCGGCGCAGGCTACCGACGTCGGCGTCAACAAGGCCACCCGTCGCCTGTTCCCGGTGGCCAACACGCCGGCAAAGATCCTCGCGCTGGGCGAGGATGGCCTGAAGCAGTACATCGCCACCATCGGCCTGTTCAACGCCAAGGCGAAGAACGTGATCGCCACCTGCGCGATCCTGCTGGAAAAGCATGGGGGTGAAGTGCCGCGCGATCGCGATGCGCTGGAAGCGCTGCCCGGCGTCGGCCGCAAGACCGCCAACGTGGTGCTCAACACCGCGTTCGGCGAACCGGTGATGGCGGTGGATACGCATATCTTCCGCGTGGCCAACCGCACCGGACTGGCGCCGGGCAAGAACGTGCGCGAAGTGGAAGACAAGCTGGTGAAGGTGATTCCGGCCGAGTTCCTGCTCGACGCGCATCACTGGCTGATCCTGCACGGACGCTATGTGTGCAAGGCGCGCAAGCCGGATTGCCCGGGCTGCGTGATCGCCGACCTGTGCCGGTTCAAGGAAAAGACCACGGCCGAGGCATGACGCAGTCTCTGTTGTAACCAGACGAAGACGGCGGGCACAAGGCCCGCCGTCGTCATTTCCAGCAAGGGTGCTTCAGGTCATCAGAACGACAGGTCGCCCCAGACGCCGAATTCCTTGGTCTTGTCGTTCTTCTTGTCGCTGGCGTTGGCCAGGTGCGTGTACTTGTACACGGTCGACAGCTTGAGGTTCTTCATGACCGGGAACTCGACACCGACGTTCCAGTACTTGTCACTCAGGGTCGGGTCCAGGGTCTTGCTGACGTCGGTGTCATCGTAGCGACCGAACACGTTGATGCCGCCGTCGGTCACGCGCACGCTGCCCCACACCGACCAGCCGCTGGACTTGTCGGTGGCAACGGTCGTCACGTTGTTGAGGTTCTTGGCCTGGAAGTACTCACCACCGACACGGAAGTCGCTGTCGGCGTAGGCCACCATCGCGTTGGCGCGGGTGTAGGTGTTCTCGGCGCTCTGGATGTCGGTTTCCTTGCCCAGCTTGCCGCTGTAGCCACCGACGGCGACCACGAAGTTCTCGTTCGGGGTGTAGGCCACGCGGCCTTCCACGTCCATGCCCTTGCTGCGGGTCGGGTTCTTGTAGCCGGCGCCGGACACCACCGAGACGGCGTAGTTGAAGTTGTTGCCCAGGTTGCCGAAGCCATGCAGGCCCCAGTCGGACGAGTTGCCGTACTTCAGGCGGTCGGTCAGGGTGTTCTCGACATAACGCATGCCGTAGAACTTCTCGACGTACGGAATCCACGGCATGTCGGCGGCACCGACGCGCAGGTTGAAGGCCGGGTCGAAGCTGCCCTGCACGTAGGCCTTCTTGACGAACAGTTCGGTGTTGCCGATGGCCGAGCTGTACTGGAAGTCGGTGGTCAGGTTGGCCGACCAGATATCGTTGAACTTGTGGTCGACGGTCAGGTAGAAGCGCTTGACGTCCAGACCGGTGCCGCTGGCGGCGGTGTCCTTGCCGTTACTGGTCTTGTCGATGTTGGTCAGGTCGAAGAACATGCGACCGCCGATCTTGTTGTCATTGACCAGCTTGGCCAGCTTGTCGACGCTGGTCTGGGTCTTCTGCGCCGTTTCCAGGGCCTGGGCCTGGGTGATGTTCACTTCGGACTGCGCGTCGGACTGCGCCTGCAGCGCCTGCGAATCGTTCTGCAACTGCTGGACCTGGGCCTGCAGCGCGGCGATCTGTGCCTGCAGCTGCTGCAGCTGTGCCTGGGAAACGCCCGAGCTGGCAGGGGCTGCGAAGGCGTCGGCGGAAACCAGACCGAGGCTTGCAACGACCGCGGCGGCGAGCAAATGGGAACGCATTTTGGATCTCTCCAGAGGGTTGGAATGGCTTGGGCAGAACGCCACGCCGGCAGGCCGGTCAAGCGTTTTGCGAACGTTCCGTTAAAACCATGACAGTCGAATGACAAACTGCGCACCAAACACAGGTTTCTTCGTGCGGTCATGCGGACGACGCAATTCGGTCGTGGCTTGTGTCGAGGCCTTGCGGTACAGGGCGTGATGTATCGCCCTCAACCTGCAGCGCGGCGCCGTGCGGCCACGTTCGTGGCGCTGGCATCGCTGCCGGATGCGCATTCCCGGGATGCGCATGCGTCGGTCCAGATGCTCCGTTGACGACATATAGGTAGAGGGTGGTGGTGCGCTTCCCCGCAGCCTGGGAGCGCGCGCGAAACCTTCACGGACTGCGTCGCAACCGCAGCGGCCAGCGCTGTAACGGTTGCGTCATACAACGGTCCCTGCGCTGTCATCGAATCGTTATGGAATGTGCGCCGGGCGGGTAACCCCGCATCCCAATCAACCCAGGAGCCACCCCGTGATCCACGCCTTCAAGTCGCGCGTTGCCGTTGCCGTCTTCGCAGCGTCGTCCGTGTTCGCCGCCAACGCCGCCGAAATCACCGGCGCGGGCGCCTCGTTCATCTATCCGGTGATGTCCAAGTGGTCGGCCGACTACAACGCCGCCACCAGCAACAAGGTCAACTACCAGTCGATCGGCTCGGGCGGCGGTATTGCGCAGATCAAGGCCAAGACCGTTGATTTCGGCTCCTCCGACGCCCCGCTGAAGCCGGAAGAACTGGCCGCCTCGGGCCTGGCCCAGTTCCCGTCGGTGATCGGCGGCGTGGTGCCGGTGGTCAACGTGGCCGGCATCGCCCCGGGCGCACTGAAGCTGGACGGCACCGTGCTGGCCAACATCTTCCTGGGCAAGATCAAGACCTGGAACGACCCGGCCATCGCCGCGCTGAACCCGGGCGTGACCCTGCCGAGCGCCAAAATCACCGTCGTGCACCGTTCGGACGGCTCGGGCACCACCTTCAACTTCGTCAACTACCTGTCCAAGGTCAGCCCGGAGTGGAAGAGCTCGGTCGGTGAAGGCACGTCGGTCCAGTGGCCGGCCGGCATCGGCGGCAAGGGCAACGAAGGCGTTGCCGCCTACGTGAAGCAGATCAAGGGTGGTATCGGCTACGTCGAACTGTCCTACGCGCTGCAGAACAAGCTGTCGTACACCGCGATGAAGAACGCCGCCGGCAAGTTCGTGCAGCCGAGCGACGCCTCGTTCGCTGCGGCCGCCGCCAGCGCCGACTGGGCCAGCGCCAAGGACTTCTACCTGGTGATGACCAACGCGCCGGGTGCCGAGTCCTGGCCGATCACCGCCACCAACTTCATTCTGGTGCACAAGAAGCCGAAGAATGCGGCCAATGGCAAGGCCACCCAGGAATTCTTCCGCTGGGTCTACAAGAGCGGCGACGCTCAGGCCCGCCAGCTGGACTATGTGCCGCTGCCGGACAGCCTGGTGCGCCAGATCGAGACCTACTGGTCGCAGAACCTGAAGTAAGCGTTCCCCCGCAGGAACGGGGCCGGCGGGTCCTCTCTCCCCCGCCGGCCCCAACCGGGCGCGAGATCCTCGAGATCCCGCGCTCTTCTTGTTTTTGGGGATGCATCTGCCTCTGTAGAGCCGAGCCCACGCTCGGCTGGGTGCTGGAGCGTGCGCACCAACGGTCCGCACCTACCGAGGACAGCGAGCAGTCGAGCATGGCTCGACTCTACCCAGCGCGCTGGCCGTCATATCGGTGCGCAGATCCGGGGCATCCCGGGCTCTGCGGGATGGGGCCCAACCCCGTGAAACCCCTGTCAGAACGTGATCCAGGGCACCTCTGTCATGGTCGTAATACGGCTGTAACAAAAACATCATTTCATAGCCGCATCCGCCGACCACGTCGGCTCTACCCCGCTATGGAGTGACCATGAAACTGCACTCGGCCGGCCTTGCCGCCCTTTCCCTGGCCATCGCCCTGGGCCTGTCGGCCTGCGGTGGCGACAAGCAGGCCGCGCAGCAGCCGGCTGCCGACGGTGCCGCCGCTCCGGCCGCCGCCGGTGCCAAGGTGACCGCTGAAGTGTCCGGCGCGGGCGCCTCCTTCATCTTCCCGCTGGTCTCCAAATGGTCGGCTGACTACAACGCCACCACCGGCGCCAAGATCAACTACCAGTCGATCGGTTCCGGCGGCGGCATCGCCCAGATCAAGGCCGGCACCGTCGATTTCGGTTCCTCCGACAAGCCGCTGAGCAGCGAAGAGCTGGCCCAGGCCGGCCTGGCGCAGTTCCCGTCCGCCATCGGCGGCGTGGTACCAGTGGTCAACATCGAAGGCCTGGAAGCCGGCAAACTGCGCCTGAGCGGCGCCCTGCTGGCCGACATCTTCCTGGGCAAGGTAAAGACCTGGAACGACCCGGCCATCGTCGCCGCCAACCCGGGCGTGAAGCTGCCGGACGGCAAGATCACCCTGGTCCACCGTTCGGACGGTTCGGGCACCACCTTCAACTTCTCCAACTACCTGTCCAAGGTCAGCCCGGAGTGGAAGAGCAAGGTCGGCGAAGGCACCTCGGTGCAGTGGCCGGACGGCGTCGGTGGCAAGGGCAATGAAGGCGTCGCTTCGTACGTGAAGCAGATCAAGGGCTCGATCGGCTACGTCGAACTGGCCTATGCGCTGCAGAACGGCATGCCGTACACCGCCATGCAGAACGCGGCCGGCAACTGGGTCGCGCCGAGCGCGGAAACCTTCGCCGCCGCAGCAGCCAGCGCCGACTGGGCCAGCGCCAAGGACTTCAATCTGGTCATCACCAACGCCCCGGGCGAGCAGGCGTGGCCGATCACCGCCACCAACTTCATGCTGATGCAGAAGCAGCCGAAGGACGCCAAGCGCAACCAGGACACCCTGGCCTTCTTCAAGTGGGCCTTCGAGAACGGCCAGGCCCAGGCCAACGAGCTGCACTACGTGCCGCTGCCGGCCGAGCTGGTCAAGCAGATCGAGGCCTACTGGGCGACCGACCTGAAGTGATGGACACGACGGTGCCCGCCCCGCGCGGGCACCGCTGCTTCCACACCGTACCGCCCCGCCCCTTCCTGGCCCTGCCGTCCCCATGAATGCCATCGCCCAGCCTGTAGCCGCCCCGTCCACGCGTGATGCGCGTGATGCCCGCAACGACAAACTGTTCCGATGGGTGCTGGTCGGCACCGTCATCTTCGTCCTGATCGCCCTGGCCTGCGCCGCGCTGTCGATGCTGTGGGGCGGCCGCCATGCCCTGCAGATGCAGGGCCTGAGCTTCTTCTTCTCGGCCGACTGGAATCCGGTCGAAAACAAGTTCGGCGCCCTCGCTCCGATCTACGGCACCCTGGTCACCGCACTGATCGCGATGGTCATCGCCGTGCCGGTCAGCTTCGGCATCGCCTTCTTCCTCACCGAAGTCGCTCCGCGCTGGCTGCGCGGCCCGGTCGGCACCGCCATCGAACTGCTGGCCGGCATCCCCTCGATCATCTACGGCATGTGGGGCCTGTTCGTGCTGGTGCCGGTGATGACCGAGTACGTCACCCCGTTCCTCAACGAAACCCTGGGCGAGTGGCCGATCATCGGCCCGATGTTCCAGGGCCCGCCGCTGGGCATCGGCATGCTCACCGCCGGTTTCGTGCTGGCCATCATGGTCATCCCGTTCATCTCCTCGGTGATGCGCGAAGTGTTCCTGACCGTGCCGACCCGCCTGAAGGAATCGGCCTACGCGCTGGGTTCCACCAAGTGGGAAGTGAGCTGGGACATCGTGCTGCCCTACACCCGCTCGGCGGTGATCGGCGGCATCTTCCTCGGCCTCGGCCGCGCCCTGGGCGAGACGATGGCGGTGGCCTTCGTGATCGGCAACAGCGTGCGCCTGTCGCCGTCGCTGCTGGAACCGGGCACCACCATCGCCGCGCTGATCGCCAACGACTTCGGCGAAGCCACTGAAACCTATCGTTCGGCGCTGCTGCTGCTCGGCTTCGTCCTGTTCATCGTCACCTTCGTGGTGCTGGCCATCGCCCGCCTGATGCTGATGCGCCTGTCCCGCAAGGAGGGCAACTGATGTCCACTACCGCTGATTCACTGTACCTGCGCCGCCGCATCGGCAATGTCGTTGCCATCGCGGCATCCTGCGCCACCGCCCTGTTCGGCCTGTTCTTCCTGGGCTGGATCCTGTTCACCCTGGCCGCCAAGGGCCTGGCCGGCATCAACTGGGATCTGTTCACCAAGATGACACCGCCGCCGATGCAGGAAGGCGGCCTGGCCAACGCCTTCTTCGGCAGTGCGGTGATGTGTGCACTGGCCATCGGCATCGGCACCCCGCTGGGCGTGCTGGCCGGCACCTGGCTGGCCGAGTACGGCAACGCCCGCAAGGCCGGCACCGTGGTCCGCTTCGTCAACGACATCCTGCTGTCGGCCCCGTCCATCGTGCTCGGCCTGTTCGTCTATACGCTGTACGTGATGCAGACCGGCGGCAACTTCTCGGCCTTCGCCGGTGCGCTGTCGCTGGCCTTCATCGTGCTGCCGGTGGTGGTGCGCACCACCGACGAGATGCTGCGCCTGGTGCCCTCGCAGATGCGCGAAGCGGCGCTGTCGCTGGGCATCCCGCAGTGGAAGGTGATCGTGCAGGTGCTGTACCGCAGCGCGTCGGCCGGCATCATCACCGGCATCCTGCTGGCGCTGGCGCGCATCTCCGGCGAGACCGCGCCGCTGCTGTTCACCGCCTTCGGCAACCAGTACTGGAACAACAACATCTTCCAGCCGATGGCCTCGGTGCCAGTGGTGATGAACCAGTTCGCCGGCAGCCCGTATGAATCCTGGCAGGTGCTGGCCTGGGCCGGTGCCCTGGTGCTCACCGTCTTCGTGTTGCTGGTCAGCCTTGCCGCCCGCGGCATCCTGCTGCGCAACCGTATCTCCCATGACTGACCTTTCCGTGGATAACGCCATGAACGACCTTTCCAACGCCGTGCCGATGCAGCGCATCGCCGTGCCGTCCTCGCACGAGAGCCTGCACACGCCGGCTCCGGTCAAGCTTGCCGCGCGCGGACTGGACTTCTACTACGACAAGTTCCATGCCTTGAAGGGCATCAACCTGGAGATTCCGGAAAAGCGCGTGACCGCGCTGATCGGTCCCTCCGGCTGCGGCAAGTCGACCCTGCTGCGCATCTTCAACCGCATCTACGCGCTGTACCCGAAGCTGGAAGCGCGCGGTGAGGTGCTGCTGGACGGCGAGAACATCCTGTCGCCGAAGTACCCGATGAACCGCCTGCGCAGCAAGGTCGGCATGGTGTTCCAGAAGCCGGTGCCGTTCCCGATGACCATCTTCGAGAACGTGGCCTACGGCATCCGCCACCACGAGAAGCTGAGCAAGGCCGACATGGCCGACCGCGTCGAGCAGGCGCTGCGCCAGGGCGCGCTGTGGGACGAAGTGAAGGACAAGCTGGAGCAGAGCGCACTGGGCCTGTCTGGCGGCCAGCAGCAGCGCCTGTGCATCGCCCGTGCCGTGGCCCTGCGCCCGTCGGTGCTGCTGCTGGACGAGCCGACCTCGGCGCTGGACCCGATCTCCACCAGCCGCATCGAGCAGCTGGTCGAAGAGCTGAAGAACGAGTACACCATCGTCATCGTCACCCACAACATGCAGCAGGCCGCGCGCGTGTCCGACTACACCGCCTTCATGTACCTGGGTGACCTGATCGAGCACGACCGTACCGAAGTGATCTTCTCGCAGCCGTCTCAGCGGCAGACCGAGGACTACATCACCGGTCGCTTCGGCTGAAACGGCAGTCGAGCGTGGCTCGACTCTACAGACAACGGCAGTCGAGCATGGCTCGACTCTACAGAGTGGAACAACCATGAATCTTCCCAACGACCACATCGTCAAGAGCTACGACGAAGAACAGCAACGCCTGGTGGCCGAAATCGTCCGCATGGGCGAGATGGCCGTCGCCCAGCTCGAAGCGGCGATGGACGTGATCGAGAAGCGCGACGAGAACGCTGCCCATCGCATCATTGCCAATGATGAAGCGATCGACGCGCTGGAACAGCAGATCAGCCACGACGTGATGCGCCTGGCGCTGCGTGGGCCGATGGCGCGCGACCTGCGCGAGATCCTCGCCGGCCTGCGCATCCCGGCGGACATCGAGCGCATCGGCGACTACGCGGCCAACGTGGCCAAGCGCTCGATCGCGCTGGGCAAGGTGCCGCCGCTGCCGCAGATCCAGGGCCTGCGCGCGCTGGGCCGCCTTGCCGCGCAGCAGGTGCGCCGCGCCATCGCCGCCTACCGCGACAACGACGCCGACGCCGCACTTGCGCTGCGCGAAGACGACGCGCGCCTGGACGCGCAGTACACCGCGCTGTTCCGCGAGCTGCTGACCTACATGATGGAAGACCCGCGCAACATCACCCCGTGCACCCACCTGCTGTTCATGGCCAAGAACCTGGAGCGCGTGGGCGACCACGCCACCAACATTGCCGAGAACGTGTGGTTCCTGGTGCACGGCGAGCAGCCGCTGCCGCCGCGTGAAAAGCGCGATGAGACCTCCAGCACCGGCCAGATCTGACGCTGCACTGCAACACCGGAGTTGACTCCAAGGTGGCCGCTGTCCTGTTGACAGCGGCCTTCTTTTTTGGGGTATTCCCCCCGGCATCGTGGGCGCCGGGCTTGCCCGGTGCGGACCTTCCGGATGCTTCTGTAACAAACCTCACGAAAATTTGAGTTCTTGGCGAGGATTCGTTGAGTAGGATCGCTGCACCATCGCTTCCACCGGCATTCCTGCCGGCCACCCGGGCATCTGCCCACACCACCCAGGAGCACGACCGATGAGCAGTTCCAACAAGACCCTGTCCCTGCTGACGGCTACCGCCCTGGCCGCCGGCCTGGGCATGACCGCCAGTGCCTCGGCCCTGAGCATGAGCGACCTGGCCCAGGGCTACCTGGTGGCCGGTCAGGCGGCCAAGGCCAGCACCGACGCCAAGGCCACCGACACCAAGATGGCCGCTGACGCCAGCAAGCACGCCGAAGGCAAATGTGGCGCCGACGGCAAGACCGCCGAAGGCAAGTGCGGCGCCGACAAGGGCAAGGCTGCCGGTGCGGCCGCCGCCAAGACCGGCGACAAGAAGTCAGCCGAAGGCAAGTGCGGCGAAGGCAAGTGCGGTGGCAAGCACTGACGTCCGCGCCAGCGTCGTCCACCCACGGTCGCCGCTTCGCGCGGCGGCCGCGGGGTTGGGCCTGCGCCGGGCGCTGCTGCAGGACCTGCGCGATGCACCGGCCGGCGACTTCGACTTCCTCGAATGTGCGCCGGAGAACTGGATCCACGTTGGCGGCCCGGCCGGTGATGCGCTGGCCGAACTGGCACAGCGCCATCCACTGAGCTGCCATGGGCTGTCGCTATCACTGGGTGGCAGCGCAGCGCTGGATACGCAGCTGCTGGAACAGGTCGGCCAGTTCCTGGAAAGACACCGCGTGCCGCTGTACAGCGAACACCTGAGCTACTGCAGCGACGAAGGTCATCTGTACGACCTGCTGCCGATTCCGTTCACCGACGAAGCCGTGCGCCACACCGCCGCGCGCATCGCCCGCGTACAGGAACTGCTCGGTCGCCGCATCGCCGTGGAGAACGTGTCGTACTACCTGGCGCCGGAACCGGCGATGGATGAGCTGGCATTCACCACGGCCGTGCTCGCCGAAGCCGACTGCGACCTGCTGCTGGACGTCAACAACGTTTATGTCAACGCCTGCAATCACGGCTACGATGCCGATGCCTTCATCGCCGGCCTGCCCGCCGACCGCATCGTCTGCCTGCACGTTGCCGGGCACCTGGACGAAGCGCCGGACCTGAAGATCGATACCCATGGCAGCGCGGTGATCGACCCGGTCTGGGCACTGCTGGCGCGCACCTATGCGCGCATCGGTCCGCGCCCCACCCTGCTCGAACGCGATTTCAATTTCCCGCCCTACGCCGAGCTGCAGGGCGAGCTGCAGACCATCCGCCGCCTGCAGGCCATGCACGCGGGAGCGGCACATGGCTGAGGCTCCCGCCACGCTGCGCGCACAGCAGCACGCCTTCACCGCGCATCTGCGCGACCCGCAGGCGGTGGCCGCACCGGCCGGGCTGGACCCGCGCCGGGTGGCGGTGTATCAGCGCCTGCTGTTCAACAACCTGCTCGGCCTGTTGAGCACTGGATTCCCGGTCTGCATGCGCCTGCTCGGCGAACCGGCCTGGAACACGCTGGTGCGCCACTACTTCGCCACCCACCGCTGCCAGACACCGTTGTTCACCGAACTGGCCGCCGAGTTCGTGCAGTGGCTGCAGGCGCAGCCCACGCTGCCGCATCCGGCGCTGGCCGAACTGGCCCACTACGAGTGGGTGGAAACCGCCCTGTACCAGTTGTCCGCCGAACCCCTGCCCGCGCCTGGCGATGTCGATCCGTTGCGGGTGCCGCTGCAGCGCTCGCCGCTGGCCTGGCCACTGCTGTACGGGTGGCCGGTCCATCGCCTTGGTGCCGAGGATGCGCCAAGCGCGTTGCCGTCCGAACCGACCGGCCTGCTGGTGCGCCGCGACCCCGACGGTGAGGTGCGGTTCGCTGCGCTCAGCCCACTGGCGGTGCACCTGCTGTCCCGGATCGGCGAACAGCCTGGCCTGGATGGCCATCGCTACCTCCAGCAGCTCGCCACCGACCATGGCCTGGGCGCCGATGCGCTGGCCGAACCCGGTGCCGCGCTGCTGCAGCAGTTCCTGCGCGCCGGCGTGATCGGCCCGCTTGCTCCACCGCGCTGACACCCCTTCCACGGAGATCCACCGATGAACCTGCCGATCCTGGCTGCCACGCGCAGCCAGCTGGACCGTCTCGCCCCCTGGTTGGCCCCGCTCGGCCTGCGCCTGCTGCTGGCCTGGGAATATTTCGAATCCGGCCGCGAGAAGCTGCAGGGCCAGAACTGGTTTGCCGACCTGCAGGACGCCTTCCCGTTCCCCTTCGATCAGGTACCCGCGGCACTGAACTGGCAGCTGGCGACCTGGTTCGAGCTGGTCGGCGCAGCCTGCCTGCTGTTCGGTTTCGGCACGCGTTTGGCGGCGGCCAGCCTGCTGGTGCTGACCGTGGTGGCCATCTATGCGGTGCACTGGCCGATGCAATGGGACACGCTGGGCGAACTGGCGATGGGCTATGCGATCAGCGACCAGGGCTTCGGCAACTTCAAGCTGCCCGCGCTGTTCATGGCGATGCTGCTGCCGCTGCTGTTCACCGGCGCCGGCAAGCTGAGCGTGGACGCCGTGCTGGCACGGCCTGCGGTTCGATAGATGCTGACCTGGGTCGGCGCGGGTTGTGCCAACCAAGGTTGGCACCTACCGGGCTCGCCGGCCTTGGTCGGCGTGGGCGCTTGGGCATGGCCGGGCACTCGGGGCCGCTCTGCTAGAATTCACCCATGACTGACCCCACCCCCGCACCTGCCGCCGCCCCCGATTCCGCAACATCCCCGGCGCAGCGCGCGATGTCCCAGCGCTTCCGCGGCTTCCTGCCGGTGGTGGTGGACGTGGAAACCGGCGGCTTCGACAGCCAGCGCAACGCCCTGCTGGAAATCGCCGCGGTGCCGATCGAGATGGACGAGAACGGCCTGCTCTACCCCGGCCAGACCGCCAGTGCCCATGTGGTGCCGGCCGAGGGCCTGGAGATCGACCCGAAATCGCTGGAAGTGACCGGCATCATCCTCGACCATCCGTTCCGGCTGGCCAAGGAAGAGAAGGCGGCGCTGGACCACATCTTCACCCCGGTGCGTGCGGCGATGAAGAAATACGGCTGCCAGCGCGCGATCCTGGTCGGCCACAACGCCCATTTCGACCTGGGCTTCGTCAATGCGGCGGTGGCACGCACCGGCCACAAGCGCAATCCGTTCCATCCGTTCAGCGTGTTCGACACGGTCACCCTGGCCGGCATCGCGTACGGGCAGACGGTGCTGGCGCGCGCGGCCCATGCCGCCGGGCTGGGCTGGGACGCCAACGAGGCACACAGCGCGGTGTATGACACCGAGCAGACCGCGCGGCTGTTCTGCACCATCGCCAACGCCTGGCCGCGGTGAAGCGGCCAACGGCGGAGCCCCTCGTGGCGTGAAGCGAATCATCGGTTGGGCCGGACAAGGTGGGTTCGCGGGGGACGCCGTGGACCCGTCCCTGGGGGCTTAGCCGCGCCATCCATGGCGCGGATACCCCCGCGAACCCACCCTGCCCGGCCTTCGACAGGTTGCGGGGCGCCACGGGAAGATCAGAAAAGCGGGAGCAACAGCGGATCGCTGCGCTCGATGGGTGCTGTCGCCGACCTCGGTGGTGAGTCGGTGCTGTGGTAGCTGCCGACCGTTGGTACGGCAACACCAGTAGATCCACGCCATGCGTGGATGAATTCACCCGATGCAGGTGCGATCCCGCCCGTCGCTCTTGGCGCGGTACAGCGCACGGTCGGCGCGCTGGTACAGCAAGGCCGGCGTGCGATCGTCGGCATCCAGTTCCACCAGGCCGGCACTGAAGGTCACCCGCAGGCCCGGCACGCCGGCCCAGTCCGGGTGATCGTGGAACAACCCGCGCAGGCGCGCGCACAGCTGTGCGGCCTCTTCCAGCCGGGTGTCGTTGAGCAGCAGCGCGAACTCTTCGCCACCGGTGCGTGCCGGCAGATCCGATGCGCGGCAGGCCGCGCCGATCACCGCCGCCACCTGCACCAGCACCGCGTCACCGATGCTGTGGCTGTGCCGGTCGTTGACGTCCTTGAAGTGGTCGATGTCCAGCACCACCAGGCACAACGAGTGGCCACTGCGCTGCGAACGGGCGAAATCGCGGGCCAGCGTTTCGTCGAAGCCACGGCGGTTGGCCAGTCCGGTCAGGGCATCCTCGCGGGCCTGGCGCTCAAACGCTTCGGCCTGCCGCGCCAGGCGCTCGGCCAGCTCGGTCTTTTCCTGGTTCAGGGCCTGCAGGTGCACGGTCTTGGCCTGCAGGTCGAAGGTCGCCTCGTCCACCCGCCGGGCCAGGCGCAGGTTGCTGGCCTTCAGCTGCTGCAGCAGCAGGCGGTACAGCGCCACCAGGCCGGCCAGCAGCAACAATCCGCCCAGCGCCTGCACGCTGCGCCGCTGCCACCAGAACGGCTCGACGCTGAAGCTCCACACCGCTTCCTGCTGGCCCCAGCTGCCCCCCGGATGTGCCGCCGCCACATGCAGCGTGTAGTCGCCCGGCGGCAGGCCAACGAACTCGACGCTGCGCTGCGGGCCGCGCTCGACCCAGCCGCTGTCCAGGCCATCGAGCCGCGTGCGGTAGCGGATCCGGTCGGACATCAGGTAGCTCAGGCCGACGTAGCTGACCGCCAGCCGGCGCCCGCCCGGAATGTGGTTGCGTTCGGGGCCTTCCCAGTGCACCGGCGCGCCGTCCACCTGCACGCTCTCGATCGCCGCCGGTGGTGAGGGGCGCTCGCGGAAACGCTGCAGGCGCTGCGGGTCGACCGTGCTCAGGCCGCCGGCGGTGACCACCCAGAACGTGCCGTCCTGGCGCAGGATCGCCGACGGCCCGGAGCTGCCATTGGCCTGCGCGTTGGCCATGCCGTCGATCTCGTTGTAGCGCTCCACCACCACTCGCGGCGTGCGTCCATCGGCCACTGCATTGAGCGTGGCCATGTCGGTGCGCAGCACGCCGCGGTTGCTGCTGATCCACACATTGCCGAGCCGGTCCGGCACCAGCTGGAACACCGCGTCCACCGGCATGCCCTGTTCCAGGCCGACCCGTGCCAACGTCCCGTTCTGCCAGCGGTACAGACCGCGGTCGCTGCTGATCCACATCGCATCACCCAGCTGGTGGAAGCCGAACACGCTGCGGCCGCCCCCCAGCGGGGCCAGGTTGATCGATTGCACGCGGTCGCCGCGCAGTACGCGGATGCCTTCGATGGTGCCGATCCACAGGTTACCCTGATGGTCGTGCTCCAGCGCCGTGATCAGGCCGCCCGGCATGCCCGGCACGTTGGAGACCTGCACCCGGTCGCCATCGATGCGTACCACGCCCTTCTGCGTGCCGGCCCAGACAACGCCCTGCGGATCCACGCTGATTGCGCGGATGTTGCCGCCGGGCATGCCGTCGGCGGCGGCGTAGTTGTGGCGCAGGCTGCCATCGCGGCCAAGCCGGTAGACGCCATCGCCAAAGGTGCCGACCCAGAGGTCGCCATTCGGCCCCTGCGCCAGGCTCAGCACCGAGGGCGCCTTGCCACCACGGTTGTGCAGCGGCATCGCCTGGAAACGACCGTCGGCGGTCTGCCGGTCAAGGCCACTGGCACTGCCGACCCACAGCTGGCGGTCGCGATCCTCCAACACCGTGCGCACATAGTCGCCGCTGAGCCCATCGCGCTCGGTATAGCTGCTGAACAGCGTTTCGCGCAGGCGGTACAGGCCACCGTTGGCGCCTACCCAGATGCTGCCCTCGGCATCTTCGCGCAGGCTCACCACCCGCCCGCCCGGCAGGTTCAGACCGGCCGGCAGCCGTTCCAGCCCGTGCGCGGAAATGCGCAGCAGGCCCTGGTTCTCGGTGCCCAGCCACAGATCGCCGTGGCGATCCTGCAGCATCGCGGTCATGTGCAGCTGGCCCGGCAGGCGATGCACCAGCACCAGCCGGTCATCCTCCACCCGGTACAGGCGCTCGCCGGCGACGATCCACAGCGCACCATCCGGCGCCCGGTACGGCCACGACAGGCCGCTGCCGGCACCCAGCCCCCACGCCGCCGGCGCGCGCTTGAGCACGCCGTCGTTGTCGCGCAGCACCAGGCCGTCGAGGGTGCCGATCCAGACCCGGTCCTGCGCATCGACCACCAGCTTGGTGAAGCTCATCGCCATCGGCAGATCGGCCGCTGGCGCCTGGTAGACCATGCCGCGGTCGGGAAGCAGGTAACCGATGCCCTTGCCTTCATACAGCAGCCACAGGCGGCCCTGGCTGTCCATCTGCATCGACTGGATCAGCACCTGCGGCGTATCGGCCTGGTGTTCCCAGACCCGCCACTGGCCGTCGCTGCCACGATGGCTGACATTACCGCGCGAATCGCTGATCCACAGCCCGCCCTGGCGATCGACGAACAGCGCGCCGATGCCGTTGTCGCGCAGGCCCGGACGCGTGCTGCGGTCGAACACGGTGAAATCCAGGCCGTTGTAGCGCACCAGCCCTTCCCAGGTGGCGAACCACAGGTGGCCTTCCGGCGTCTGCGCGATGTCGCGCAGCGAGTTGTGCGGCAGGCCGTTGCGCGAGGTCCATACGTCGATGGCGTAGTCACGCAGCGGCGGCGCGCCTTCCTGCGCGGCCACCGGCAGCGGCAGCAGCATGGCCAGCAGCAGCCACAACAGGCCGCGGCGCAGGGCCTGCCTGACGGCCGTTACGCGGCGCTCCACCCAGCGCCCGTTGTCCCCTTGACCGCCCATCACCGCAGTAGCGGTGGCCAGGTGCGGCTGCAGGACACGGCAGCGTGCGGGAACAGCCGGACAGCGCGGGGCGGCATGCCGGCGGGAACGGGCTGGCTCATCGGGGGGAGGCTGGGGAGATACGCAGATGATAGGGCAAAGCCAGGCCCCGGCGTCACCGTTGCCCGCTTGCCCGTCTCAGCCGGCGCGCCCGGGTGCCACCACCTGGGCACTGGCCGGCCACTGCACAACGGCCTCCAGCCCACCCTCGGCGCGGTTGCGCAGCCACAGTCGCGCCCCGTCCTTCTCGGCCAAGGCGCGGGCAATGGTCAGGCCCAGGCCGGCGCCGCCGGTCTCGCGCGAGCGCGAGGTTTCCACCCGCACGAATGGATCAAACACGGCCTCCAGCTGCTCATCGGCCAGGCCGGGGCCATCGTCGGCCACCACCACCGTGATCGCGCCGCCGCTGCGCTCCACGCGCACCCGCGCCCGCTGCGCGTACATCACCGCGTTGTCCACCAGATTGGAGAACAGCCGGTGCATGGCCAGTGGGCGCAGCATCAGCACCGAGCCGCTGCCGCCTTCGAACACCACGTCGCCACCGCCCTCGGCGGTATCTTCGACGATGCTTTCCAGCAGCGAATCCAGGTCCAGCGCGGCGCGCTGCTCGGAGCTCTCGGCGCTGCGTGCCAGCTCCAGGCCTTCGCGCACCAGCGCCTGCATCGCGGCAAGATCGCCGATCAGGCGCTCGCGCAGGGCCTCGTCGGTCACATTCTCCAGGCGCAGGCGCAGCCGGGTCAGCGGCGTCTGCAGATCGTGGGTGATCGCCGCCAGCATCTGCGTGCGTTCGGCCAGATGGCGCTGCAGGCGATGCTGCATGGCGTTGAAGGCTTCGGCCGCACGCTGCACTTCGCGCGGCCCACGCAATGGCAGCGGGTCGCGCTGCAGGTCATCGCCCAGGTCTTCAGCGGCGGCGGCCAGTTCCTGCAGCGGCGCACTGGCGATGCGCGCCACGATGTAGGCCAGCACGGCGATCGCCAGCACCAGCAGGGTCAGGAACCACGGGTCGACGGCGAGGATGCCGTTGTGCGCCACCGCCGGCGAATCCAGCGCCAGCTTCAGCAGCGTGCCATCGTTGAGCGTCACGTCAACTGCGCGGCACTTGGGCGGGATGAACGCAGGATCGCGCTCGCGTGGTGGCTTGCGATGGCCGGGTTTGGGCGGCGGCAACAGGTCCTGCAGCTTGGGAATGCAGGACCGGAACGAGGCGAAGTGCACATGCGCACGCGACACCGGGCCGGGCCGGTCCTCCAGCACTTCCATCAACGCGGTGTCGGCACGCCCCAGCCGCGCGCCCGGCTGCAGCGCGCGCACGCTCGGCCCGCCGACTTCAAGCAGGCGCTCGCGCAGCTCGGGGTTGCCATCGAGCAGGTTGACGTAGCCCTGCAAGCGGTCGGCAATACGGTTCAGATTCTGCCGCTCGAATTCCTGCTGGCGCTTGGACGTCGCCAGCATGGTCGCGCCGATCGCGGCCACGCTCATGCCCAGCAGCAGGATCACGAACAACCGCCCGACCATCGAGGACAGGAAATGGCGCAGGCGATTCATCGTGGCTTATTCCAGGTTCACCGACGAAGCCAGCACGTAGCCTTCGTTGCGCACGGTCTTGATCAGGCCGTCCGGGCCGCCATCGTCACCGAGCTTGTTGCGCAGCCGGCTGACCTGCAGGTCGATCGCCCGGTCCTGCGCCTCGTAGTTGCGGCCACTGCTGAGCGCGACCAGCTGCTCACGCGACAGCACCTTGTTGGCATGGGCGATGAACACCCGCAGCAGGCGGAATTCGGCACCGGACAGCACCACCACGCGGTCATCCGGATCGACCAGGTGGCGATGCTCCAGGTCGAACACCCAGCGCGAGAAGCGCGCGCGGCGCACCGCCAGCGGTTCCAGGTTGGCCGGCAGCGCCTCGGTCCGGCGCAGCACGTTGCGGATGCGCGCCAGCAGCTCGCGCGGCTCGAACGGCTTGGCCAGGTAGTCGTCGGCGCCCATTTCCAGGCCCAGCACGCGGTCGATCGGCTCGGCGCGCGCGGTCAGCATGATCACCGGCGTGTTCGAGCGCGCGCGCAGGTCGCGGCACAAGGTCAGGCCGTCCTCGCGCGGCAGATTGAGGTCGAGCACGATCAGGTCCACATGCTCACGGTCCAGCAGCTGGCGCATGGCGGTGCCATCGGCGGCGGTGCTCACCTGGTAGCCGGCGCGGCCGAGCTGTTCGGCCAGCAGCGTGCGGATGTCGTTGTCGTCATCGACGATCAGCAGTCGGTGCATCGGGTTTTCGGTCTCCATGGCGCGATCATCCCGTGTCGGCAGCTGAACCGCATCCGGGGCAATGCGTACCAGTGTATCTGCCGAAGGGGGCGATACCTGTGGTTACGCGTATTCACCGACAGTGTTACATACAGACATACCCCGAGGATTGAGTGGCCCGCTGCCCGGTCTTCACAATGCCCACCAACGCCGCCCGCGCGGCCCCGAGAGTGAAGCCACGACGTGACGTTCCGCCTGCTGCCTGCGACCCGCCGGGGTCGCCTGATACTGATCGCCCTGCTTGCCCTGATCGTTGCCGTGGCCGCCTGGTGGCTGCTGCGCAAGCCCGCCGGCCCGGCCGTGGCGACCACTGCGGTCAGCCGCGGCGACATCGAGCAGACGGTGGACGCCACCGGCGTGATCGACGCCTACAAGCTGGTCAGCGTCGGTGCCCAGGCTTCGGGCCAGATCAAGTCGCTGAAGGTGCAGCTGGGCGATACGGTGAAGGAAGGCGACCTGATCGCCGAGATCGACGCCACCACCCAGCAGAACCAGGTGCTCAACGCGCAGGCCTCGCTGGACCAGGTTACCGCCCAGCGCGCCGTGCAGCAGGCCACCCTGCGCCAGGCCGAACTGGAATTCGCGCGCCAGCAGCAGATGCTGGCCGCCGAAGCCACCTCGCGCCAGGAATACGATGCCGCCGAGGCCCAGCTGAAGACCGCCCGTGCCCAGCTGCAGTCCTACGAGGCGCAGATCAAGGGCCGCCAGACCGAGCTGGGCACCGCCCGCGCCAACCTGGCCTACACCCGCATCACCGCGCCGATGGATGGCACCGTGGTGGCGGTGGTGGCCGAGGAAGGCCGCACGGTGAACGCCAACCAGACCGCGCCGACCATCGTCATGCTGGCCCGGCTGGACGTGGTAACCGTCAATGCCGAGATCTCCGAGGCCGACGTGGTCAAGATCAAGGCCGGCATGCCGGTGTACTTCACCACCCTGGGTGACCCGGACCGCAAGTACCACGCCACGCTGCGCCAGATCAATCCGGCGCCGGCCTCGATCGCCAACGAGAACTCCTCCAGTTCCAGCAGTTCGTCCAGTTCCAGCTCCAGCAGCGCGGTCTACTACAACGCGCTGTTCGATGTGGAAAACCCGGACGGCACGCTGCGCATCGACATGACCGCGCAGGTTTCGGTGCTGTTGAAGCAGGCCAGGAACGTGCTGATGGTGCCGGCGGTGGCGCTGGGGCCAAAGCGGCGCGGCGACGAGCGCATGGTGCGGGTGCTGGATGACAAGGGCCAGCCGCAGCCGCGCAAGGTGAAGGTCGGCATCAACAACGGCGCTTCGGCCGAGATTCTGTCCGGCCTGCAGGAAGGCGAGCGTGTGGTGGTGGGTGAAGCCAGTGCCGCTGCAGCCGGCAGCGGCGGTGGCAACCGTGGTGGCATGCAGATGCGGGTCGGCGGCCCGGGCATGGGCCCGCGCCGATGAGCACGACGGCGCCGCTGCTGCGCCTGCGCGACCTGCGACGCGAATTCCCGGCCGGCGATGATGTCATCGCCGTACTGCGCGACGTCAACGTGGACATCCACGCCGGCGAGATGGTGGCCATCGTCGGCCAGTCCGGCTCGGGCAAGTCGACGCTGATGAACATCCTCGGCTGCCTCGACCGTCCCTCCCGCGGCAGCTACCAGGTGGCCGGCCGCGAGACCGGCCAGATGGAACCGGACGAGCTGGCCGAACTGCGCCGCGAGCATTTCGGCTTCATCTTCCAGCGCTACCACCTGCTCGGCGACCTGGACGCACGTGGCAACGTGGAAGTCCCCGCGGTGTATGCCGGCAGCCCCGGCCCGGTGCGCAACGCGCGCGCCGAGCAGCTGCTGCAACGGCTGGGCCTGGGCGACCGCATGCACCACAAGCCGGGCCAGCTGTCCGGCGGCCAGCAGCAACGCGTGTCGATCGCGCGTGCGCTGATGAACGGCGGCGAGGTGATCCTGGCCGACGAACCGACCGGCGCGCTGGACACGAAATCCGGCGAGGAAGTGATGGCGATCCTCGGCGAGCTGCATGCCGAAGGCCACACCATCATCATCGTCACCCACGACATGAGCGTGGCCGAGCACGCACAGCGCATCATCGAGATCCGCGACGGCGAGATCATCGCCGACCGCGCCAACCCGGATGCGCCGAGCTACCGCGCCCAGCGCGAAGCCAGCACCGGCGTCGCCCATGGCAACAGCTGGCGCGCCGCCCGCGACCGCTTCACCGAAGCGTTCCGCATGGCCCTGCTGGCGATGAACGCGCATCGGCTGCGCACCTTCCTGACCATGCTCGGCATCATCATCGGCATCGCCTCGGTGGTGTCGGTGGTGGCATTGGGCAACGGCTCACAGCAGCAGATCCTGCAGAACATCAGCGCGCTGGGCACCAACACCATCGACGTCTATCCCGGCCGTGGTTTCGGCGACATGCGATCGGCACGCGTGCAGACGCTCAAAGCCAGCGATGCCGATGCCCTGTCCCGGCAGAGTTATGTGGACAGCGCCACGCCCAGCGTGTCCAGTTCGGTCACCGCGCGCTACCGCAACCAGTCCTCCACCGCCCAGGTCAGCGGCGTCGGCGAGCAGTTCTTCCGGGTCAAGGGCGTGACCCTGCTCAGCGGCAGCTTCTTCGATGCCGATGCGGTGAAGGGCCTGGGCCAGGTGGCGGTGATCGATGAGAACACCCAGACCCAGTTCTTCCCCGATGTCGATCCGATCGGCCAGGTGATCCTGCTCGGCAACGTGCCGGCCCGCGTGGTCGGCGTGGCCAAGCGGCAGAGCTTCGGCTTCGGCGGCAGTACCAGCCTCAGCGTGTGGGTGCCGTACACCACGGTGATGTCGCGCATGCTCGGCCAGAGCCATGTCTCCAGCATCACCGTGCGCGTGGATGACAGCACGCCGATGGACGCCGCGCAGGAAGCCATCACCCGCCTGCTGACCCTGCGCCACGGCACCGAGGATTTCTTCCTCAGCAACAGCGCCGAGATCCGCGACACCATCGAGCAGACCACGCGCACGATGACACTGCTGATCGGTGCCATCGCCGCCATCGCGCTGCTGGTCGGCGGCATCGGCGTGATGAACATCATGCTGGTGTCGGTGACCGAACGCACCCGCGAGATCGGCGTGCGCATGGCCGTCGGTGCCCGCCAGAGTGATATCCGCCAGCAGTTCCTGATCGAGGCGGTACTGGTGTGCCTGCTCGGTGGCGTGCTCGGCATCGGTCTGGCGCTGCTGCTGGGCTCGATGATCGGCCGCTTCGCCAGTGACTTCCAGGTGCTGTTCTCCACCGCCTCGATTGTTGCCGCGTTCGCCTGCTCGACCCTGATCGGCGTGGCGTTCGGCTTCCTGCCCGCGCGCAACGCCGCGCAGCTCGACCCGGTCGAGGCCCTGGCCCGCGAATGACGATGATGACCCGACTACCCTTCCCCGCTCCCTCGCGCCTGCTGCTGGCCGGCGCTGTCCTGCTCGCCCTGTCCGCGTGTGCCTCGGTGGGTCGCTATCCGGTGCAGGACCCCGACGTGGCGGCCCGCTACGGGCGTGGCGATGCCACGCTCAATGCACCAGCCGACGACCCGCGCAGCAGCCTGGATACCCCCGGCCGCGACATCCGCCAGGACACCTGGTGGACCGGCTTCGGCGATGAACGCCTGGACCGTCTGGTCGCCCGCGCGCTGGCCGCCAACAGCGACCTTGCCGCCGCCGGCCTGGCCGTGCAGCGCTCGCGCCTGCAGGCCGGGCTGGCCAGCAACGCGCTGTGGCCGCAGCCTTCCTCGTCCGGCGTGAGCGGCAACGCCAGCCGCGCCACCGACCAGGCCGACGACTGGCGCCGCAGCTATTCCACGGGGGTTTCACTGAGCTGGGAAGTGGACCTGTGGGGCCGCCTGCGCACGCAGCGCGACATCGCCCGCTGGGAAGCCGAGGCCAGTGAAGAAGACCGGCAGAACACTGCGCTGCTGGTGATCAGCGACACCATCACCCAGTACTGGAACCTGGCCTATCTCAACCAGTCGATCGCCACCGGGCAGGCGAACCTTGAGCGGCTCGAACGCACCCGCGAACTGGTGCAGGCGCGCTTCGATGCCGGTGCGGTGTCGCGTCTGGAAGTGCGCCAGGCACTGCAGAACCTGCAGTCGCAGCGGTCCTCGCAGAGCGCGCTGGAACAGCAGCGGGTGGAGGTGCGCAATGCGCTGACCGTGCTGCTGGACGGCATGCCGTGGCCGCAGCAGGACGAACCGCAGGATCTGCTGGGCGCGCGCAGCCCGCAGATCGCGGAGGGTCTGCCGACCGACCTGCTGGGCCGCCGCCCGGACCTGCGCGCGGCCGAACTGCGCCTGCGCAACAGCCTGAAGACCATCAAGGTCACCGCGACCCAGTACTACCCGGCGCTGAGCCTGACCGGCAGCCTCGGCTCCAGTGCAACCTCGCTGGGCGACGTGCTGCGCAATCCGGTGGCCACCCTGGGCGCCGGCCTGTCACTGCCGTTCCTCAACCTGCAGCGCGCGCAGCTGGACACCGATATCGCCGGCACCAGTTACCAGATCACGGCGACCAACTTCCGCAAGACGCTGTACACCGCGCTCTCGGAAGTGGACAACGCGCTGTCTGCGCGCGAACAGCTGGCGCGCCAGGTGGCGGCCTCGCAGGCCTCGTACGACGAAGCGGTGGAAGTGGAGCGCGCGCAGGAGGTGCGCTATCGGGTAGGCGCCACCGATCTGCGCACCTGGCTGGAAGCACAGCAGACCCGGCGCGATGCCGAGCTGTCGCTGGCGCGCGTGCGGCAGGGCCAGTTGAACAACGACGTGACCCTGTTCAAGGCGCTGGGCGGCAGCGCGGGGTGACGCGATGCGGGGCTGCGCCCCGCACCCGCCATAACAACGTCAACATCAACCTCAACAACGGGGCATTTGATCTGGCCCCCCGTCAGCGGACGCCAAGAAGCGATACTTTGATCGCACTTGGA
>NZ_JCAKRX010000017.1:0-92187 GCF_059515225.1 Stenotrophomonas sp. CS3K5 | reverse complement strand
AGCCGCATGGATGCGGCTGCCAAGCCTACAGGGACGTACTTGCGGCGTCCCCCGCGTACCCATGCCTCCCCGCCAAACCAGCACACCCGCTCTTGCCGTTGCTCTGGCTTCACACGCGGGTGCAGGGCCGCAGGCCCTGCAATGCAAAACCTTACTTAGCCCGCAGGCGGCTGTGCCGGAACCCGTAGCAGAAATAGATCACGAAACCGACGAAGGTCCACACGCCCATCAGCATCCAGTTGTGCATCGTCATCGCCGACAACAGCGCCAGGCAGCTCAGCACGCCCAGGCTGCAGATCAGCCAGGCCATCGGCATGCGGAACGGGCGCGGCAGGTCCGGCTGGGTGCGACGCAGGATCAGCACGCCGGCACACACGGCGGCAAACGCGATCAGCGTCCCCATCGACGTCAGTTCGCCGAGGATGTCCAGCGGGAACAGCGCCGCCAGCAGCGCGATGCCGATGCCGGTGATCACGGTGTTGATGTGCGGGGTGCGGTACTTCGGGTGGATCCTGGTGAACACCGGCGGCAACAGGCCGTCGCGACCCATGATCATGAAGATGCGCGGCTGGCCGATGATCATCACCAGCACCACCGAGGACAGGCCGACCAGCGCGCCGACCTCGACCACCCAGCGCAGCCAGTCCAGCTGCGGATGCGCGGCCACCGCGGTCACCACCGGCTCGTCGGTGCCGAGCAGCGGGTACGGCACCAGGCCGGTCATCACCGCGGCCATCGCGATGTACAGCACGGTGCAGACCACCAGCGACAGCATCATGCCGATCGGCATGTCACGTTGCGGATTCTTCGATTCCTGCGCCGCCACCGACACCGCCTCGAAGCCGATGTAGGCGAAGAACACCATCGCTGCGCCGCGCAGCACGCCTTCCATGCCGTACTTGCCGGGGCCTTCGTTGGCCGGGATGAAGGGCGTCCAGTTGCTGGTATCCACGTACTTCCAGCCGGCCACGATGACCAGCACGATCAGGCCGGTCTTGAGCACGACCATGGCCATGTTCATCGCCGAGGATTTGCTGATGCCGACGTAGCACAGCCAGGTCAGCAGCAGCACCAGTCCGGCTGCGGGCAGGTTGGCGATCGCGCCGGTCGGACGCAGCTGTGCGTCCAGTGGCGCGCTGACCAGCGCGGCGGGCAGATGGATGTCGAACTGGCTGAGCAGGCTGAGGAAGTAGCCGGTCCAGCTGACCGCCACTGCCGAGGCGGACACGCCGTATTCGAGCACCAGCATCCAGCCGATGAACCAGGCCGAGAGCTCGCCGAAGGTGGCGTAGGTATAGGTGTAGGCGCTGCCGGAGACCGGCACCATCGAGGCGAACTCGGCGTAGGCCAGTGCGCAGAAGGCGCAGCAGATCGCGGCCAGCACGAACGACAGCATGATCGCCGGGCCGGCGTGGTTGGCGGCGGCCTGGCCGGTGATGACGAAGATGCCGCCGCCGATCACCGCGCCGATGCCAAGGGCGGTCAGGCCCCAGGGGCCGAGGTGGCGGCGCAGGCTCAGGCCGTTGGCGTCTTCATGGGCGGCGTGCGGGTGCTTGGTGGCCCACAGTTGCTTGAACATGTCTGGTGGTCTTGTCGAAGCGCCGTTCGAGTCGGCGCGGGGAAAACGGACGGGCCGGCGCAGGGCCGGCCCGTAGGCGGATCAGGAGGACTTGGCCAGCTTGCTGTTGCGGATGCCGTAGCCCAGGTAGATCAGCATGCCCAGCACGGTCCAGCCGACGAACAGGTGCCAATGCACCACGAACGCCTGCCAGAACAGGAACAGGCAGGTGGCCGCGCCCAGCGGGCAGATGATCCAGACCATCGGCACGCGGAACGGGCGATGGATCTCCGGCTTGGTATAGCGCAGCACCAGCACGCCGATGCAGACCGTGGCGAAGGCCAGCAGGGTGCCCATCGACACCAGCTCGCCCAGCACGTTCAGCGGCACCAGGCCGGCCAGGGCGGCGGCGATCACGCCGACCACGATGGTGGCGACGTACGGGGTGCGGAAACGGGCGTGCACCTTGCCGAAGAACTTCGGCAGCAGACCGTCGCGGGAGATGGTGTAGGCGATGCGGGTCTGGCCCATCATCATCACCAGCACCACCGAAGACAGGCCGGCGATGGCGCCGATTTCCACCGCGGTCTTCAGCCACGACAGCTGCGGGTAGCCTTCCAGCGCGGTGGCCACCGGCTTGTCGGTGCCCAGCAGGTGGTACGGCATCATGCCGGTCAGCACCGCGCAGACGATGATGTAGACGATGGTGCACACCGCCAGCGAGCCGAGCAGGCCGATCGGCATGTTGCGCTGCGGATCCTTGGTTTCGCCGGCGGCGGTGGAAACCGCGTCGAAGCCGATGTAGGCGAAGAATACGATGGTGGCCGCGCGGAAGATGCCGCTCCAGCCGAACTCACCCGGCACGCCGGTGTTTTCCGGGATGAACGGCTGCCAGTTGGACGGGTCGATATGGGCCGCGCCGATGCCGATGAACAGGCAGATGACGGTGACCTTGATCGCCACGATGATCGCGTTGACGAAGGCCGACTGGGTCACGCCCACGTACAGCAGGCCGGACACCGCCGCCACGATCAGCACCGCCGGCAGGTTGAACAGCTTGCCGGAGGCGACGAACTCGCTGCCGGTCCAGGCGATGGGCGCGGCGCTGAGCAGGTCAGGGAACGGCATGTGCAGCGTAGTGGTGATGAAGCTGATCAGGTAGGCCGACCAGCCCACCGCGACCGAGGCCGAGGCGAACAGGTACTCCAGCACCAGGCACCAGCCGATGAACCAGGCCATGCCTTCGCCGAGGGTGGCGTAGGAATAGGAGTAGGCGCTGCCGGAGACCGGCATCATCGCGGCGAACTCGGCATAGCACAGGCCCGCCAGGGCGCAGGCGAAACCGGCGATCACGAACGACAGCATCACCGCAGGGCCGGCGTGGTTGGCCGCCGCCTGGCCGGTCAACACGAAGATACCAGCGCCGATCACCGCACCCACGCCAAGCAGGATGAGGTGTTTAGCCGTGAGGGTCCGTTTCAACGTGGCTTCGCCATCCAGGCTGCCTTCGATGGGTTCGCCGGCATCGACGTGCCCGGCCGGCTGGACCGGCTTGACCCTCAACAGAGCTTTCAGCATGCAGTACTTCCTAGTGATCGGATTTGGGTGGGCCGCCGATACGTTGCCGGCAACCTTGAATGGTGAAGGCCGCGCGAACGGCCCGCTGTACCTTAGCCAAAGCTGAAGCCAACGCACAAGCGCAATCGCAACAATGAACGGCGATAATGAGCAGTATTTTTCCAAACGCCGCCCATTCATGAGCCAGACCGCCGAAACCCTTGCCGTGCTTGACGATCGCCTGCGTGGCCTGTTGCGCGACTATGCCCGCCGTGAGCCGGCCCACGACGCACTGGCTGCCGAATTCGGCACATTGTTGGATGATCCGGAAGATCCGTTCCGCCGCGAACGGCTGGCCGGGCATTTCACCGCCAGCTGCTGGCTGGTCAGTGCCGATGGCCAGCGCCTGCTGCTGACCCATCACCGCAAGCTGCAGCGCTGGCTGCAGCTGGGCGGCCACGCCGACGGCGAGCGCGACCTGGCCCTGGTGGCGCTGAAGGAAGCTGAGGAGGAGTCGGGCCTGAGCGGCCTGGTGCTGGAAGATCCGGCTATCTTCGACATCGACAAGCACTGGATTCCCGAACGCAAGGACGTGCCGGGGCACTGGCATTATGACGTGCGTTTCGTGATCCGGGCGCTGGGTGGCGAGGCCTTCGTGCTCAGCGAGGAATCGCTGGCGCTGGCCTGGCGGCCGGTGACCGAGGTCGCGGCCGATCCGGAATCGGACGAATCGATGCAGCGCATGGCGCGCCGCTGGCTGGCGCGCTGACCGGGCCATGCCCGGCGACGCGTTGATCAATACAGGATGCGCGTACGCAGCGTGCCCGCAATCGCGGCCAGCTCGTCGCGCACGGCGGCGGCCTGTTCCTCGCTGGCGGTGATGTCGATCACCACGTAACCCACCTTCGGGTCGGTGCGCAGGAACTGGCCGTCGATGTTGACGTTGTGGCGCGAGAAGATCTCGTTGACCCTGGACAGCACGCCCGGCACGTTCTGGTGGATGTGCAGCAGGCGCAGGCTGTCGGCGTGCTCGGGCAGGGTCACTTCCGGGAAGTTGACCGCCGACAGGGTGCTGCCGTTGTCGCTGTAGCGCACCAGTTTGGCCGCCACTTCCACACCGATGTTGTCCTGCGCCTCCAGCGTGCTGCCGCCCACGTGCGGGGTCAGGATCACGTTGTCGTGGCGGGTCAGCGGCGATTCGAAGATATCGCCGTTGCCCTTCGGCTCGACCGGGAACACGTCCAGCGCGGCGCCGCCGACGTGGCCGCTGGCCAGTGCGGCATCCAGCGCATCAATGTCGACCACGGTGCCGCGCGCGGCGTTGATCAGGTGCGCGCCCTTGCGCATCTTCGCCAGCTCGGTGCTGCCGATCATCCACTGCGTGGACGGGGTCTCCGGCACGTGCAGGGTGACGATGTCGGCGCGGGCCAGCAGGTCGTCCAGGCTGGCCGCTGCACGCGCATTGCCCAGTGCCAGCTTGGTTTCCACGTCGTGGAAGATCACCTGCATGCCGAGTGATTCAGCCAGCACGCCGACCTGGGTGCCGATGTGGCCGTAGCCGATGATGCCCAGCGTCTTGCCGCGCACCTCGTGGCTGCCGCTGGCCGACTTCGACCAGCCGCCGCGATGGCATTCGGCGTTCTTCTGCGGGATGCCGCGGGTCAGCATGATCGCTTCGGCGATCACCAGCTCGGCCACGCTGCGGGTGTTGGAGTAGGGCGCATTGAACACCGGGATGCCGGCCAGCTCGGCCGCGTCCAGGTCGACCTGGTTGGTGCCGATGCAGAAACAGCCCACCGCGATCAGGCGCTTGGCCTCGGCCAGCACCTCGGCGCTGAGCTGGGTGCGCGAACGGATGCCGACGATGTGCGCTTCGGCGATGCGCGCCTTCAGTTCGTCCTCGGGTAGCGCCTTGGTGTGCGCCTCGATCTGGCTGTAGCCGGCGGCGCTGAACACCTCCACGGCGGTCTGGCTGACCCCCTCCAGCAACAGCACGCGGATATCCTGCTTCGGGAACGAGGTCTTCTTCGGCGACATGGGGCAACACGGCCAGTGGGACAGGGGCCAATCACTATGCCAGATCGCGACGCCGATGGTGCAGTGCGCAATTGGTTGCATCGGTAGCTATCTGCCCGCCTGCGGGGCTGGACGCTGGCGCGTGCCGCTGGCACGCTTGCCCGTTCTTCACGCCCCGCGCTGGACCGTCATGACCGATTCCCGCATTGCCTCGCTGCAGCAGGCCTGTCCCGGCCTGAAGCTGAAGACCGACCCGGCCGACCTGGAGCATTACGGGCGCGACTGGACCCGACGCTGGACGCCGGCGCCGCTGGTGATCGCGCTGCCGGCCACGGTCGAGGAAGTGCAGGCGGTGATGCGTTGGAGCGCCGAGCATGGCGTGGCGGTGGTGCCGTCCGGCGGCCGCACCGGCCTGTCCGGAGGCGCTGTGGCGGCCAACGGCGAGCTGGTGCTCAGCCTGGAACGGATGAACAAGGCGCTGGCCTACGATGCGGTCGACCGCACGCTGGTGGTGCAGGCCGGCATGCCGCTGGAAGCCGTGCACAACGCCGCGCTGGACCATGGCCTGATCTACCCGGTGGATTTCGCTGCACGCGGTTCCTGCTCGATCGGCGGCAACATCGCCACCAATGCCGGTGGCATCCGGGTGATCCGCTACGGCAATACCCGTGAATGGATCGCCGGCCTGAAGGTGGTGACCGCCAATGGCGAACTGCTCGAACTCAACAAGGGGCTGATCAAGAACTCCAGCGGCTACGACTTCCGCCAGCTGCTGATCGGCTCGGAAGGCACGCTGGGCGTGATCGTCGAGGCCACGCTGAAGCTGACCGACCCGCCGCCGGCCAGCAACGTGATGCTGCTGGCACTGCCCAGCTTCGAAGTGCTGATGCAGGTGTTCGCCGCGTTCCGTGCGCGTCTGCAGCTGCAGGCCTTCGAATTCTTCACCGACCGCGCGCTGGAGCACGTGCTGGCGCACGGCGCGCAGGCGCCCTTCGATGAGGTGCATCCGTACTACGTGGTGACCGAGTTCGCAGCCAATGACGAGGCACAGGAAGCGGCGGCGATGGCCGCCTTCGAGGACTGCATGGGCAATGGCTGGGTCAGCGACGGCGTGATCAGCGCCAGCGACGCCCAGGCTGCCCAGCTGTGGCGCCTGCGCGAAGGCATCACCGAAGCGCTGGCGCGTTACAAGCCCTACAAGAACGACGTCTCGGTGCGGATCTCGGCGATGCCGGCGTTCCTGGCCGAGACCCAGGCGCTGATCGGGCAGGCCTACCCGCACTTCGACGTGGTCTGGTTCGGCCACATCGGCGACGGCAACCTGCACATCAACGTGCTCAAGCCCGATGACACCGGCGACGCCGATTTCGTTGCGCAGTGCGAGCACGTGACCAAGCTGCTGGCGCAGGTGCTGGCCCGCTTTGACGGCAGCATCTCGGCCGAGCACGGCATCGGCCTGGTCAAGAAGGGCTACCTGGACAGCACCCGCGGCCCGGCCGAAATCGCGCTGATGAAGGCGGTCAAACGTGCGTTCGATCCCCAAGCGCGGCTGAATCCCGGCAAGCTGTTCGACGTGTGAGCCGCGCATAGCCTTCACACACCCGTTACGCTCCCCGCATCCCAACAACCGGCTTCGAACCGATGACCCGTCCGCTTCTGCTGCTCGCCCTGCTGTCCCTGCCGCTGGGCGGCTTTGCATCCAGCTTCGCTGGCACCTCGGCCGGTTCGGCCACCGGTGCATCTTCCGGTTCCTCGGGCAGCAGCTCGGGTGATGACAAGGTGGTGCTGGCCGCACGCGATGACGCGGCCGCTTTCGTGGCCAGCGATGGCCAGATCCGTGGCGCGCGCCTGCAGGCGGCGCTGGTCCACCTGCGCGAGCACAGTGCTGCCGCGCAGCAGCAGAGTGACCTGGAGCTGGCCCGCGCGCTGCTGGCGCGTTGATCCGGGTTGCATGGCACCCGCGATATCGCATTCTGTAGAGCCGAGCCATGCTCGGCTGAACACCTGCACGCCGACCGTGACCGCCGCCGAGCATGGCTCGGCGCTACAGAAGCGTAGGCGCTGGAACCCAGCCAGGCATGGCCTGGCTCTACTGCTGGCGGCTCCGGCCGTTCATGCCGGCGGATACCTGGAACTTGACCCTGCCGGGCTGAGCCCGGCGCAGCAGCAGGTGGCGACGCAGACCCTGGCCGACGTGCAGTCGCTGCTGCCCGATGGCCTGCTGCGCGCGTTGCCGGCACAGGTGCAGGTGCGCTGGAGCGACGATCTGCCGGCGGAGGTGCACGGCCGTGCGTTCGCGGGCGGCATTACCCTGCGCCGCGACCTGCTTGCAGACGCCCTGCCGGGTGCGCGCCGGGCAAGGCGCAGCGCGCTGGTGCACGAACTGACCCATGTGGCAGATCGCAGCGGCGCGGCATGGTCGCGCAGCCCGCGTTGGCGCGATCTGGCCGGGTGGCAGCGCAAGCCCTGGCATCTGGGCCGCGGCGACAACGACTTCCGTGACCGCGGCCCGGATGGCTATGAGCTGAAGAGTCCGGCCGAGTACCTGGCGGTGAATGCCGAGCATTTCGTGCTCGATGCCGATTTCGCCTGCAGGCGCCCGGCGCTGGCGCAGTGGTTCCAGGCCCATTTCGGAACGCCGCCATCATTGCCGCGGCCGCAGTGCGCGACGACGCTGCCGCTGCTGCAGGCCGAAGCCGAGGAGGGGGCGGCGTCGCTGCTGCAGCTGGACCCTGCGCGCGTCTACGCGGTGGACTACCTGTTCGCCGAGGGCAGCGCACAGCCGATGAGCCGTTGGGGCCACAGCATGCTGCGGCTGGTGATCTGCCGGCCGGGGCGTGCGCCGGGTCCGGACTGCCGGCTGGATCTCGAGTATCACCGCGTACTGTCCTTCCGCGCCTTCGTCGGCGATGTGCAGATCTCCAACTGGCGTGGACTGACCGGCGGCTATCCCTCGCGGCTCTTCGTGCTGCCGCTGCAGCAGGTGGTGGATGAGTACACCAAGGTCGAGCTGCGTGGGCTGCAATCGCTGCCGTTGCAGCTGCAACGCGACGAGATCGCCAGCCTGCTCGAGCGCACCGCGCAGGTGCATTGGAGTTATGACGGCCGCTACTACTTCGTCAGCAACAACTGCGCGGTGGAGACCGCCAAGCTGCTGCAGGCCGGCGTGCCACGCCTGGGCCAGGCCGGCTTGGCGCAGTTGACCCCGCGTGGGCTGAAGCGTCGCTTGGCACGGCTGCAGGTGCTGGACCAACAGGTGTTGGCCGATCGCGATCTGGCGCAGGCGCAGGGCTACTATTTCGCCTCGGCGCGTGACCATTACCAGCAGCTGTTCGGCGTGGCGGCCGCGCAGCTGGCCTTGCCCGCACGCGATGTACGCGGCTGGCTGAAGCTGCCGGCGCGGCAGCGCGCGCCTTGGCTGCTGCAGGGCGATCTGCGCGCCAGCGCCGGCCTGCTGCTGCTGGAACAGGCCGCGCAACGGCGCGCCGAACTGCGCGCCCGCGATCTGCTCAAGCGGCGCCTGCTGGCGGCAGCGGACAGCGACCAGACCCGCGCATTACGCGGCCTGCTGGAACAGAGTGGGCAGTGGTTGCGCCCGGCATCGTTGTTGGCCGACGGCGGCTACGGACTGCCGCAGGCCGATGAGCAGGTGCCACTGGCGCAGGCGGTGGCGGCGATGAGTGCGCAGGCGGTTCCCGGTTGGCAGGCGCTGCGCGTGCAGCTTCGCCAGCAGCTGCCGGCGCAGCAGCGTGCCGAGATGGACGCCATCGATGCCAACCTGGCTGCACTGGGCGCACACCTGCGCAGGCAGGCGGCGACGCCGGCTACTGGCGAGGCAGCTCGATGACGAAGCGGCTGCCGCCGGCACGGCCCGGCGTGCAGTACGCCTGGCCGCCGTGCGCATCGGCGATCGCCTTCACCACCGCCAGGCCGAGGCCGCTGCCGCCGCCTTGACGCGAGCGCGATCCGTCGGCGCGCATGAACGGGGTGAAGATATCCGCGTGCAGTTCCGGGTCGATGCCGGGGCCCTCGTCTTCGATGGCCACCTGCACATGGCCCGGTGTGTCATGCACGGCGATGCGGACCCTGCCCGGGCTGGCGTAGCGCCGCGCGTTCTCCAGCAGTGCCAGCAGCGCCTGCCGCAGCCGGGTCGGGTCGCAGTGCGCGTTGTGTTCCTCGCGGCTGGTTTCCAGCTCCAGCACGAAGCCGGCGGTGCGGAACTGCGGATCGACCAGGGTCATCACCGAATGCACTTCGGCCACCACATCGGTGCGTGCCCGGCGCACGTCCAGCCGCGCATTGTCGGCCAGGCTGAGCACGCGCAGATCCTCGATCAGCCGCGACAGGCCTTCGACCTGCGCCAGCAGGCTGCGGAACTGCGATTCATCGGGCTGGAACACGCCTTCGGCCAGCCCCTGCAGGCGGCCGCGCAGGATGGTCACCGGCGTTCGCAGTTCATGGGCGATGGCGGCATGCCACATCGCACGCTCGCTTTCCATCTGCTGCAGCCTGCGCGCCATCGCATTGAAGTCCTCGACCAGGGTGGCCACTTCGCCCGGCGAGTTCTCTTCGGCACTGGCACGTGCGCCCAGATCGCCGTCGGCAAGCGCGCGCACGCTGTCCACCAGCGAGTTCAGTGGTGACAGGATGCGGTGGGCAAGACGGAAGGACGCGGCGATGGCCAATGCCAGGCCGGTCAGGATCACGCCCACCATCCAGGCCAGTTCAGGCCCGGTCGGCAGCCATCCTTCCGGCTCATCGGTGCTGCCGGGGAAGAATTCCACCAGCACTGCATACAGCAGCCACGACGACAGGATCATCATCACGATGACGCCGATCACCATCAGCGACATCGATACGATGATGTGCCGGCTGAGCCCGGAGCGACGCAGGCGGGCCATCAGCGGTCGGCCATCAGCCGGTAGCCGACGCCGCGCACGCTGGCCGGTACGTTCAGCATGCCGACCTCATCCAGCTTGCGGCGCAGCTTGCTGACGTGGCTGTCGACGGTTCGCTCCAGCGCCTCGCTCTCGGGCAGGCATTCGTGCATCAGTTCGCTGCGGCTGAAGATGCGCGTGGGCGCCAGGGCCATGCAATGCAGCAGCTTGAACTCGGTGAGAGTGAGCAGGACCTCGTGGCTGTAGCCGTCTCCTTCCACGTGCACCGCATGGGTGCCCCAGTCGATCAGCAGCGGACCCACGCGCAGCGCGGTGGGTGCATCGGCGCGCGCGGCGCGCAGGGTGCGGCGCAGCACGGCGCGCGCGCGCGCGGCCACTTCGGCCGGGTTGAAAGGTTTGACGACGTAGTCGTCGGCACCCATGCGCAGGGCGGTCAGCTTGTCCAGGTCCTGGTCCAGCGCGGTCAACATGATCACCGGCGTTTCGCCGCGCTGGCGCAGCTGGGTCAGTACGCTCCACCCGTCCAGGCGCGGCAGCTGCACGTCCAGCAGCACCAGGTCCGGGCGGGCGCTGCGGTGCAGGTCCAGTGCGGTGTGGCCATCGGCGGCGCGCAGCGTGCGCAGCCCTTCGCGTTCCAGATAAGCGGTGAGGATGTCGGCGATCTCGGCCTCATCCTCGACGATCAGGACGAGGGCGGCCAGGGCGGGGGAGGCGTACATGCAGGGGCGGGGCGGTAAGGTGCTTGCCTCCATCGTATCTCCACACTTCCTCCATCGAAACCCCATCATCGGCCCGCACACTGCGCGCTTCAGAACCTATCCGCCGCCTGCGCGGCATTGTGCACAGCAATGAGAACCTTCAGGACGCCGGTCGCGTTGATCGCGGCGCTCACCCTGGCCATGACGGCCTGTTCCTCCCCCGAAGCCACTCCGGAAGCGGCGCCGCGCGTCAGCGTGGTCACTGTCGCCCCGCAGGTGGTGCAGCGCGATGACGAGCTGCCCGGGCGCGTCGCTGCGGTGCGCACCGCGCAGATCCGCGCGCAGGTGGGCGGCATCGTCCAGCGCCGCCTGTTCGAGCAGGGCGCCGAAGTGCGTGCAGGCCAGGCCCTGTTCCAGATCGATCCGGCCGCGTTCCGTGCCGATGTCGATTCGGCACTGGCCGCTCTGCAGCGCAGCGAGGCGGCATTGGGCCGCAGCCGTGTGCAGTCGCAGCGCCTGCATGCGTTGGCCGCAGCACAGGCGGTCAGCCAGCAGCACCGCGACGATGCCAGCGCCGAGTTCGAGCAGGCCCGCGCCGCAGTGAATGAAGCGCGCGCGATCCTCGCCCGTCGCCAGCTTGATCTGCGTTATGCCACGGTCAGTGCGCCGATCGAGGGGCGTATCGACCAGGCGCTGGTCACCGAAGGGGCGCTGGTCGGCGTGGCCGACGCCGAACCTATGGCGGTGGTGCAGCAGATCGATCAGGTCTACGTCGATGTGCGCCAGCCCGCCGCGCAGCTGGAATCGCTGCAGCGCAGTGCCGCCGGTGGCGGCGAGCTGCCGGTGACCATCATCGGGGCGGCCGGCAAGGCATTGCCCGAGCGTGGCCAGCTGCTGTTCTCGGGCATCAATGTCGATGCGCGTACCGGCGATGTGATCCTGCGGATCCTGGTCGACAATCCGCAGCGGCAGTTGCTGCCGGGCATGTATGTGCGCGCCAGGGTGCCGCGTGGTGCGCCGGCCAGCGCGCTGACGGTGCCGCAGCAGGCGGTGCTGCGCAGTGCCGGTGGCCAGGCCTACGCCTGGGTGGTGGGCGCCGACGGCAAAGCGGTGATCCGCACCTTGGAGGTGGACGGCAGCGTCAACCGCCAGTGGCTGGTCCGGCATGGGTTGAAGGCGGGCGAGAAGGTGGTGGTCGAGGGCCAGGAGCGCCTGCGGGAAGGCGTGGTGGTCGATGCGCGTGACTGGCAGTTGCCGGTCGCCAGCGCCAGCACCGGCGCGGCACAGGCCGGCAGCAAGGGCTGAGCCTTTCCAGGGGCGGTACTTCCGGGGCCGGCCCCATCAGGCCAGCTCCTCCAAGGATTTCCAACATGGCACGTTTCTTCATCGATCGCCCGGTGTTCGCCTGGGTGCTGGCGATCTTCATCATTCTGGCCGGCGCGCTGGCGATACCGCGCCTGGCCGTGGAGCGCTATCCGTCGGTTGCGCCGCCCAGCGTCAGCATCTACGCCAGCTATCCAGGCGCCAGCCCGCAGACGCTCAACGACGCCGTGGTCGGGCTGATCGAACGCGAGCTGTCCAGTGTCAAGCACCTGCTGTATTTCGAATCTTCGGTGGATACCTCCGGCGATGCCTCGATCACCGCCACCTTCAAGCCGGGTACCGACCCGGAGCTGGCGCAGGTGGATGTGCAGAACCGGATCAAGGGGATCGAGCCGCGATTGCCGCGCAGCGTGCGCCAGAATGGCCTGTTCGTGGAGGCCGCCGATTCCGGTTTCCTGATGCTGGTGGGCCTGCGATCGCCCGACGCCAGCGTCAGCGAGGCGGCGCTCGGTGATTTCATGGCGCGCAACATGATCGAGGAGCTGCGTCGTATCGACGGTGTTGGCCGCGTGCAGCTGTTCGGCGCCGAGCAGGCGATGCGGGTGTGGCTGGATCCTGCCCGGCTGACCGGCTACGGCCTGACCATCGGCGATGTGGCCACCGCCATCGAACAGCAGAATCTGGAGATTTCCCCGGGGCGCATCGGTGATTCGCCGGGCGTTCCTGGGCAGCGCATCACCGTTCCGCTGAGTGCCGACGGGCAGTTGTCCACACCGGAGCAGTTTGCCGCCATCGTGCTGCGCGCTGGCGCCGATGGCTCGCAGGTGGTGCTGGGCGACGTCGCACGTGTCGAACTGGGCGCACAGAGTTACGCTTGGGGTACGCGCGAGGACGGTCACCCGGCCACCGCCGCCGGCGTGCAGCTGCGCCCGGGCGCGAACGCGGTGCGTACGGCCGCCGCGGTGCGGGAGCGGATGGCGGAGCTGGCGCCGTTGCTGCCGCGCGGCGTGGAATCGAGCATCCCGTTTGACACCGCGCCGTTCGTAAAGATCTCCATCCAGAAAGTGGTGCAGACCCTGCTGGAAGCGATGCTGCTGGTGTTCGCGGTGATGTACCTGTTCCTGCAGAACTGGCGCTACACGCTGATTCCTGCCCTGGTTGCGCCGATCGCGCTGCTGGGAACGTTTGCGGTGATGCTGGCGCTGGGCTTCTCGATCAATGTGCTGACCATGTTCGGCATGGTGCTGGCGATCGGCATCATCGTCGACGATGCGATCGTGGTGGTGGAGGGTGTCGAGCGGATCATGGCCGAGGAAGGCCTGCCGCCGCGCGAGGCGACGCTCAAGGCGATGCGTGAGCTGACCGGTGCGGTGATCGGCATCACCCTGGTGCTGACCGCGGTGTTCATCCCGATGGCGTTCTCCAGCGGTTCGGTGGGCGCGATCTACCGCCAGTTCACCGTGGCGATGGCGGTGTCGATCCTGTTCTCGGCGCTGCTGGCATTGAGTCTGACCCCGGCGTTGTGCGCGACGCTGCTGCGCCAGGCCGATCCTGGCCACCCGGGTCGCGGTCGGCTGCTGGGCGGGTTCAACCGAGCATTCGAGCGGATGACCGGACGTTACCAGCGTGGCGTGGCCGGGGTGCTCAAGCGCAGTGGCCGGGTCATGGCAGTGTTCGTGGCACTGGTGGCGGCCCTGTTGCTGGGACTGCACTGGTTGCCGGGTGCGTTCCTGCCTGAAGAGGACCAGGGCTACTTCATGACCTCGATCCAGCTGCCGGCCGAAGCCACCGCCGAGCGCACGCTGGCGGTGGTGGAAGCCTACGAGCGGCATGTCGGATCGCGGCCGGGCATCGCCTCCAACCAGTCGATCCTGGGCTACAGCTTTTCCGGCTCCGGCCCGAGTGCGGCGCTGGCCTACACCATGCTGAAGGACTGGGGTGAGCGCGCCGGCGCCACCGCCGCCAGCGAAGTGGAGGCGGCGCAGAAGGCGATGGCCGCGGTGGGCGAGGGGGAGGTGATGAGCGTGATGCCACCGGCCATCGACAGCCTGGGGCGGTCCTCTGGTTTTTCGCTGGCATTGCAGGCGCGGACCGGGCAGAGCCAGGCCGAACTGCGCGCGGCACTGCAGCAGCTGCTGAAGCTGGCCGAGGCCAGCCCGCTGTTGTCGGAGGTGCATGCCGATGGCTTGCCGGCCGGCACCAGTGTGCGACTGGACATCGACCGCGCCAAGGCCGAGGCGATGGGGGTTGGCTTTGCCGACATCAGCAGCACGCTGTCTGCGGCGATGGGGTCGCAGTACGTCAACGACTTCCCCAACAAGGGGCGGTTGCAGCAGGTGATCCTGCAGGCCGATGCGCCGCACCGGATGGAACTGGACGACGTGCTCAAGCTCTATGTGCGCAACAGCGAGGGTGGCATGGTGGCCTTGTCCGAACTGGTGGTTCCGCACTGGACCGAAGCCCCCCTGCAGTTGCAGCGCTATCTCGGCTTCCCCGCGCTGAACCTGTCGGGCGCACCGGCGCCGGGCACCTCCACCGGCCAGGCCATGGCCGAGATGGAGCGGCTGGCCCGGCAGCTGCCCGATGGTTTCGCCCTGCAGTGGACCAGCCAGTCGCTGCAGGAGCGCGAATCAGGCGCGCAGGCGCCTTGGCTGCTGCTGTTGTCGATGCTGGTGGTGTTCCTGGTACTGGCAGCGTTGTATGAAAGCTGGTCGATTCCGGTGTCGGTGATGCTGGTGGTGCCGCTGGGCCTGCTCGGCGCGGTGGCGGCCGTGCTGCTGCGTGACATGCCGAACGATGTGTTCTTCAAGGTCGGCATGATCACCGTGATCGGCTTGTCGGCCAAGAACGCGATTCTCATCGTCGAGTTCGCACGCCAGCTGCAGCAGCAGGGCCGCGGCCTGGTCGAGGCGGCGTCGGAGGCGGCACGCCTGCGCCTGCGGCCGATCGTGATGACCTCGCTGGCGTTCGCACTGGGCGTGGTGCCGTTGATGCTGGCACAGGGCGCGTCGAAGGAAACCCAGCAGGCGATTGGAACCGGCGTGTTCGGCGGCATGGTCAGCGCGACCGTGCTGGCGGTGTTCTTCGTGCCGGTCTTCTATGTAGTGGTGCAGGGCGCGCGGCAATCGATCGCGCGGCGCCTGCGCAGGCGCCGGCCGATGCCGGAAGGATCCGTGGATGGAACGGAACATCATTGATTATCTGCACGAACGCCAGCTGGCGGTGCTGGAGCAGCGCCTGTGCCAGGCGTTGCTGGAAGATGACCGCGAAACACTGACCGCGCTGGTATCGCCGGCGTTGTTCATGATGGAGGCCAACGGCGGGCGCATGCTCGAGCTGCCATGGCTGGGCGATTGGCTGGCCGGCAATCTGCAGGTCAAGGGCCTGCAGGTGCAGGCGGTGGAAACGTTGTTGTGCGGGCGGCTGGCGTTGCTGTCCAGTGATGTGCGATTGGTGGTGCACTGGCGCGGCCGTGAGCATGCAATGGGGCTGCGCCTGCTGCGGGTGTGGACCTGCAGTTCCGGTGCCGGTGGCGCGCAGCTGCTGTCGATGGCGGTGCTGGCTGCATGAATGCGGTCAGCCCGGTTTCAGCCCCCGCTCAGCGCCAGATGGTAGGGTCGGGCTTCCCTGTAGTGTCGACAAGGAGTCGAGCCATGCGTGTAGTTCCCGGTCTGTTGGCCGCTTCCCTCGGCCTGGCGCTGGCTGCCTGCCAGCCGCCGTCGTCTCCTGCCACGGGCGGTGATGCGGCTGCACCGGCAACGCCACAGCCCAGCGCCGCGAGCGGCGGTGGCAGCCAGACCATTTACCAGTGCGGTGACCTGAGCGTGCGCGCCACCTTCAATGGCGAGGACGCAGCCACGGTGGTGATCGGTGATCGCACGTTGGCGATGACCCCCGAGCGTGCTGCGTCGGGTGCGAAGTACGCTGACCGCCAGGGCAACAGCTTCTGGACCCAGGGCAGCGATGATGGCCTGCTCAGCCTGAAGGGCGAGCCGGACCGCGAATGCCATGCAGTGGAGGCGACAGAAGGCGATGGCAGTGCCGGCGCTGCCGCCTTCCGTGCCACCGGCAATGAGCCGGGCTGGCTGGCGGTCGTCGACGGCGACACGCCGGGGCTGCAGGTCGAAGTCGATTATGGCGAGCGCCGCTTCGACGTGGCCGCGCCCACCGCAGGTGCAGACGGCTGGAGTGGCAAGGCGGCTGACGGCACCGACGTCAAGCTCAGCTTCCAGCGCACCACCTGCCAGGACGACATGAGTGGCGAAGCCTTCGAGGCCAAGGCGATGCTGACGGTGGGGACCCGCCAGTACCATGGCTGCGGCAATTTCGGCGCGAAGTAACGCGTGCTTCCGACCCTGCGCTCGCCGGGCGTGGCCCGGCGTTCTTGGCTCAGCCCTCGCAGGGCTTCAGGTCCAGCTCGAACACCAGGTCGTAGCGGCCGTTGATCGCGATCAGTGCCTGGCGGACCACACAGTCGTCGCGATGCCGCGCGACCAGATCGGTGAAGATCTTCTCGCGGCCTTCGCAGTACTCGGCATTGGCCACTTCCAGCTCACGGCGGCGCTCGTCGTCGTAGGGTTCCTCGCCGGCAAAGTGCTGGCAGGTGTTTTCGCGCGCGAGGAAGGCCTGCACATCGCTGGGCATCTGGCAGTAGATGCGCACGTCGTCGGCGTCATACACGTCGGCAGGAACCGGGCAGTCGACAGCGGGGGGCGGCCCGGCTGTGGGTGCGGCGTTCGGCGCGACGTCGGCGGCGTTGACCGCTGCCTGCGGCGAGCACGCCGCAAGCAGGGACAGGCAACCGATCAGCGCCAGGCGCTTAGTCGGCACGGCCGGCGAATTCGCCGGTGGCGGTGTTCACCAGGACGCGCTCGCCGTTGACGATGTACTCCGGAACCATGATCTCGATACCGGTGTTGAGCTTGGCCGGCTTCGGGCGCTTGGTGGCGGTGCCGCCCTTCAGTTCCGGCGGGGTCTCGATCACTTCCAGCACCACCGAGGCCGGCAGCTGGATCGCCACCGGCTGCTCGTCGATCACCTGGACGTAGATGCCGGTCAGGCCGTCGGTGATGTAGCCGGCGTCGTCGCCGATCACGTCCGCATCCAGGGTGTAGGGGGTGTAGTCCTCGTCATCGAGGAACACGAACGCGTCGCCATCCTTGTACGAATAGGTGGACTGGCGGCGCAGCAGTTCGACTTCGACCAGATTGTCGTCGGCATCGAAGCTGGCATCGAGCTTGTTGCCGCCCGGCACGCTGTACATGATGAAGCGGAAGCGGACGTTGCCGCCGCGACCTTGCGGCGAGCTGCGCTCGATGTCGCGGATCTGGTAGACGCCGTTGTTGTACTCGACGACGTTGCCCTTCTTGATGTCGTTGGCTTTCATGGTGATCTGGCTGGTTGGGGGAGGGCGCCGTCCCGGCGCCCGGGGGAATCACTTCGGAGCGAGGCGGGTAGCGCCGTCCAGGCGGATGGTCTCGCCGTTGAGATAGGTGTTGCCGAGGATGAAGCCGACCAGGCTGGCGAAGTCTTCCGGCTTGCCCAGACGCGACGGGAACGGGATCGAGGCGGCCAGCGACTGCTGCACGGCCTCGGGCATGCCGTCGACCATCGGCGTCCAGAACACGCCCGGTGCGATCGTATTGACGCGGATGCCGAAGCGCGACAGTTCGCGTGCCATCGGCAGCGTCATCGACACCACGCCGCCCTTGCTGGCGGCATAAGCGGCCTGGCCGATCTGGCCTTCGTAGGCGGCGATGCTGGCGGTGTTGATGATCACCCCGCGCTCGCCATCGGTGCCCGCCTCGTTGTGCTGCATGCGGTTGGCTGCGGCCTTGGCGACGTTGAAGCTGCCGACCAGATTGACCATCACCGTGCCCTGGAAACCGGCCAGCGGCATCGGGCCTTCCTTGCCCAGCACACGACCGGCGCCGAGGATGCCGGCACAGTTCATCGCCACGTTCAGGCCACCGAGAAAATCGTGGGCCTGGTCGATGGCCGTAGCAACCGCCGCCTCATCGCTGACGTTGACGTTGAAATAGCGGGCATTGTCGGCGCCCAGTGCGGCAACGGCGGCAGCGCCCTTGTCATCGTTGAGGTCGAACAGGGCCACCTTGCCGCCCTGGGCGACGAGGTGCTGGGCCACGGCCAGGCCGAGGCCGGAGACGCCGCCAGTGATCACGGCACGTACGGAAGACAGCTGCATTGAACGGTCCTGCAGGTTCGAGAACCGCCGATTCTAACGGAAGCGGCGACCGTCGCCGTTGTGCACTGCGCCGCCCCGGCGGGAGCGGCGCAGTGGGGTGTTCAGCAGGCCGCCGCGAGCGCCTGGCCGGTGCGGCTGGCGGTAGCGCGGCCCAGCAGGCCGGCCAGCCAGCGGCCGGTCTCGGCCAGCGCCGGCAGGTCCACGCCGCTGTCCAGGCCCAGCCCCTGCAGCAGATAGACCACGTCTTCGCTGGCAACGTTGCCGCTGGCGCCCTTGGCATACGGGCAGCCACCGGCACCGGATACCGCGCTGTCGACCACGCGCACACCTTCTTCCAGGCAGCTGGCGATGTTGGCGATGGCCTGGCCGTAGGTGTCGTGGAAGTGCACGGCCAGCGCCGTCATCGGAATCTCGGCGGCCACCGCCTGCAGCATCGCCCGCGCCTTGCGCGGGGTGCCGACGCCGATGGTGTCGCCCAGCGAGATTTCATAACAGCCCATCTGGTACAGGGCGCGCGCCACGCGCACCACGTCGGCCAGCGGTACTTCGCCCTGGTAGGGGCAGCCGAGCACGGTGGAGACGTAGCCGCGCACGCGCACGCCATCGGCGGCGGCGCGACGCAGGATCGGCTCGAAGCGGGCCAGTGACTCGTCGATGCCGGCATTGGTGTTGGTGCGGTTGAACGCTTCGGAGGCCGCGGTAAACACCGCCACTTCCTCCACGCCCACCGCACGGGCACGGTCGTAACCCTGTTCGTTCGGCACCAGCACCGGGTAGTGGATGCCGGGCCGGCGCTGGATGCCGGCATAGACCTCGGCGGCATCGGCCAGCTGCGGAACCCACTTCGGGCTGACGAAGCTGGTCGCTTCGATGCTGCGCAGGCCGGTGGCCGACAGCCGGTTGATCAGTTCGATCTTGTCGGCGGTGGCCACCGACTGCTTTTCGTTCTGCAGGCCGTCACGCGGGCCGACCTCGACGATGCGTACGTAGTCGCTCATGCCGCCACCTCGCCGGCGGGGCGGTGGCAGACCGCCTCGATGTTGTTGCCGTCCGGGTCGAGCACGAAGGCGCCGTAGTAGTCCGGGTGGTACCACGGGCGCAGGCCCGGGGCGCCGTTGTCGCGGCCACCGGCGGCGAGCGCGGCGGCGTGGAAGGCATTCACCTGGGCGCGGCTGGCGCAGGCGAAGGCCACGTGCACGCCCTGGCTGGCGGTGCCGCCATTGCCGAGCCAGAAGAACGGCTTGCCGTCGCTGCCGAAGCCGATGTGATCGTGGGCGCCGGTCTGCTCGGCGGTCACTTCCATCACCACGCCGATCTGCAGCGGCGCCAGCGCCTGCAGGAAAAAGGCCTTGCTGCGCGCCAGGTCGGCGCTGGTCAAACCAAGATGATCGAGCATGTTCAGGCTTCCGTGACCCAATGGGGCGCGCGCTTGTCGAGGAAGGCGCCCAGGCCTTCCTGGCCCTCGGCGGACACCCGCAGGCGCGCGATCAGGGCGGCATTATCCCGATCCAGCGCGTCACGGTCATGGCTGTCGCGCACCTGCCGGACCAGTTGCTTGGCCGTGGACGAGGCGATCGGGCCGGCCTTGTCGAGCAGCGCCAACTGGCGTTCCAGGGCTTCGTCCAGGCGCTCGGGCTCGACCAGCTGGTGGACCAGACCGATGCGCAGGGCCGTTTCGGCATCGAAGTGCTCGCCGGTGGCGAACCAGCGACGGGCCTGGCGCGGGCCGATGGCCTCGATCACGTAGGGCGAGATCACCGCCGGCAGCAGGCCCAGGCGGCTCTCGGTCAGGCCGAAGCGGGCCGAGGCGCTGGCAATGGCGATGTCGCAGCAGGCGACCAGACCAACGCCGCCACCGAAGGCGGCGCCATGGACCCGGGCCAGGGTCGGCTTGGGCAGCTCGTCCAGGGTGCGCATCAGCCGGGCCAGGGCCAGCGAGTCCTCGCGGTTGTCGGCCTCGCTGGCGGCGGCCATGCCGCGCATCCACTGCATGTCGGCGCCGGCGGAGAAGGAGGCGCCTTGGCCGGCCACCACTACCGCGCGCACCGCATCATCGCGCCCGGCGGCCTCCAGGGCGGCGGTCAGCCGGGCGATCAGGCCGGCGTCAAAGGCATTGTGCAGCTCCGGCCGGTTCAGCCAGAGGGTGAGGACGGCGCCGCTGCGCTCGATCTGCAAAGCATCGTTCATGGGATTCCAGGGTCACTCCATACCTGTATGGATCATAGCGGGCCATTGGTCATGGGCCATGACGCGACGCGGGAATGTTAGAATCGAGAACCATTTACATCCAGCAGAGATTACGCTAGATGACGCTGTCCGAACTGCCGCTGCACACCTCGGCCGTGGTCGAGTCCGTGCAGGACCTGCATGCCAACGATGCCATTGCCCGTCGCCTGCGCGAGCTGGGTTTCGTCCAGGGCGAGGAAGTGCGCCTGGTGGCCAAGGGTCCGGTGGGAGGGGAGCCGCTGCTGGTGCAGGTCGGCTTCACCCGGTTCGCACTGCGGATCAGTGAAGCCAAGCGCGTCGTGATCGACGCCGCCAGCCAGGAACGACGTGCATGACCGCCACTGCCTCCACCGCCCCCCTGCGCGTCGCGCTGGTCGGTAACCCGAATAGTGGCAAGACCGCGCTGTTCAACCAGCTGACCGGCAGCCGGCAGAAGGTCGCCAACTACACCGGCGTCACCGTCGAGCGCAAGGAAGGCCGCCTGCGTGCGCCGTCCGGCCGCGAATTTGCCGTGCTCGACCTGCCGGGCGCCTACAGCCTGCAGCCGGCCAGCCTGGACGAGGCGATCACCCGCGACCTGTGCCGCGGTTTCTACCCGGGCGAAGCGGCGCCGGACGTGCTGCTGTGCGTGATCGATGCCACCAACCTGCGCCTGCACCTGCGCTTTGCGCTGGAACTGCGTGAGCTGGGCAAGCCGATGGTGGTGGCGCTGAACATGGTTGACGCGGCCCAGCGCCGCGGTATCCAGGTGGACGTGGCTGCGCTGGAGCGCGAGCTGGGCGTGCCGGTGGTGGAAACCGTGGCGGTGCGCAAGCAGGGTGCCAAGGCCCTGGTCGGGCGCCTGGACGCGATGGTGCCGCACCTGGACGCGCCGGTGCCGGGCCCGGAAGGCGGCATCGACTACCACGCCAAGGTGCGCCAGATCCTGTCGGTGGCCGTGCGCATGCCGGCGCGTACCGCCAAGATCGATGATGCGCTGGATCGCTGGCTGCTGCATCCGGTGTTCGGCCTGATCAGCCTGGCGGTGGTGATGTTCCTGATCTTCCAGGCGGTGTACGCCTGGGCCACCCCGCTGATGGACGGTATCGAGGCTGGCTTTGCCTGGCTCGGCCAGTTCGTCGGCAGCGTGCTGCCGGAAGGGCCGCTGGCCAGCCTGCTGACCGACGGCATCATCGCCGGCGTCGGTGGCGTGGTGGTGTTCCTGCCGCAGATCCTGATCCTGTTCTTCTTCATCCTGGTGCTGGAGGAATCCGGTTACCTGCCGCGCGCGGCGTTCCTGCTGGACCGCATGATGGCGGCCGCCGGCCTGTCCGGCCGCTCGTTCATCCCGCTGCTGTCCAGCTTCGCCTGTGCAGTGCCGGGCATCATGTCCACCCGCAGCATCCAGGATCCGCGTGACCGCCTGGCTACGATCCTGGTGGCGCCGCTGATGACCTGCTCGGCGCGTTTGCCAGTGTATGCACTGCTGATCGGCGCGTTCATCCCGCAGAAGACGGTGTGGGGCGTGTTCAACCAGCAGGGCCTGGTGCTGTTCGGCCTGTACGCCGCCGGCATCCTCAGCGCGCTGGCAATGTCGTGGATCATGAAGAAGTGGCGCCGCGACAAGAGCGAGCACCCGCTGATGCTGGAGCTGCCGTCGTACCGCCTGCCGCACGTGCGCGACCTGGCGGTGGGCCTGTACGAGCGCGGCATGATCTTCCTCAAGCGCGTCGGCGGCATCATCCTGGCGCTGACCATCCTGCTGTGGGTGCTGCTGTCGTTCCCGACGGCCCCGGCCGGCGCCACCATGCCCGCGATCGATTACAGCTACGCCGGCCAGATCGGCCATGCGATGGCAGTGTTCTTCGCGCCGCTGGGCTTCAACTGGCAGATCTGCATCGCGCTGATCCCGGGCTTGGCCGCGCGCGAAGTGGCGGTGGCCTCGCTGGCCACGGTGTATGCCCTGTCGGCGGCCGATGACGATGCCGCCAGCCAGGCACTGACCCCGCTGATCAGCGATGGCTGGTCGCTGGCCACCGCGCTGTCGCTGCTGGTCTGGTACATCTACGCGCCGATGTGCATCTCGACGCTGGCCACCATCAAGCGCGAGACCAATTCGTGGAAGCAGATGGGTTTTGCCGCGTTCTACCTGTTCGCGGCGGCCTATGTGGCAGCGCTGATCACCTACCAGGTGACCGTGGCGCTGGGAGGCGGCTGATGGACGTGGGGCTGCTGCTGCAGTACCTGATCATCGCGGTGGCCGTGCTGGTCAGTGCCTGGGTGGTGTTGAAGAAGCAGTTCCCGGGCACTGTGCGCAAGCTGCGCGGTGCACTGGCGCTGGCGCTGTTGAAGCCGGGCCGCGCGGCCTGGATGCAGGCGCTGGGGCGCAAGGTCGCACCGCCGGCCAGCGGCGGTGGTGGCGCCTGCGGTGGCTGCGACAGCTGCGGCCCCACCAAGAAGTAGCGTCGAGCTTGCTCGACTGCTTCGATCCGCCGAGGGCCGCTCGGGTTCAGACCTCTCTGCGGATGATCGCCCGGAAGCTCCCGTCCTGATTCAACCGGCGCACCGCTTCGCGGTTGCCGTGGGTTGCCGCGAAGCCGGCCACGTCGGCCAGGGCATCGAGCAGCAGGCATTTCATCGCGTCACGATTGCCCGCCTCGAGCAGGTCATCAAGATCCTGCTGGGTGAAGCGCCGGCGCAACCCTGGCGTCTCTTCGATCCGCCAATCGACATGGGGCGTGGGAATGCTGGTGCGGTACCGGAAGGCGTTCTCCAGATCGCAAGGCTCAAGCGGGTGTTCAAGCAGCTCTGCAAAGTAGAGCCCGGCATTGACGTAGAAACCTCGGCTCTCGCTGGCACGCTGGTGATTGATCACCAGCGAGGCGCCTTCCAGCAGCCGGTAGCGGGTGGTGGAGGTTCCGGCAAAGCCTGTCTTCTTCGCGCATTTACTGAAAACAGTTGCGGATTTCATGGGCTGTGCCTGCGCCGGGAGAGGGGCTCCCACCCTTGAGGCGCGGTGATTCCAGGTCAATTGGCAAAAGCGACACATGAGCCGGGGCCGGCATTCCAGCCACGCATGGCGTGGATCTACCGGGCCCGTGCGCCGAGTTCTGCCGCCAGCGCCAGCCACGTTGCGCGTTGTGCGGGCGTGCTGCTGCGTACCGCGCCAAGCCGGCTGATCGTCACCGGGCGGATGCCGCAGAACGCCAGGATCGTGGCGCGGAGCTGGGCAATGCCCGGGTCGCGGTAGATCCAGCGGTAGTACCACGGTGGCGTGTCCAGCGTGGTGATCACGCGCGCGCTGCGCCCGGCCAGCAGCCGGTCCCACCACACCGAGCCGCGCCGGTAGCGGAAGGCGAAGCCCGGCAGCAGCACGCGATCGAAGAACCCCTTCAGCAGGGCCGGCATCGCGCCCCACCAGGTGGGATAGACCAGTACCAGATGGTCGCAGGCCAGGATCGCATCGGCAGCGTCCTGCAGGTCGGCTTCAAGTGGCTGGATCTGATGGTAGCCGTGACGCAGCACCGGGTCGAACTGAAGCTCGCCGAGTGCGATCAGGCGCACCCGGTGCCCCGCATTCTCGGCGGCGGTGGCGTAGCGCTGGGCGAGGGCGCCGCACAGGCTGTCACGATCGGGGTGGCCAAGCAGGATCAGGATGGAGCGGGACACGGCAACCTCGGCAATGGAAAGTGCGCGAGGGTGCGGTCTGCCCCTGGGGCAGAGTCAAACGCCGGTGGCGCAGCCGCTGGCGGCCACAACGCAGTCGCCGCTGCCGGAATGCAGCCACTGCCGTAGTTCATCGCTGACCTGCTGCAGGGCGAGGTCAACCTGCTCCAGTCGCGCCCGCTCGCCGGCAATGTGCTTGCGCTGTTGATCCAGCAAGGCCAGTACGGCCGGCCAGTCGAGTCGGCCGTCGGATGCTTGCAGGCGCGAGATCGCGGCCAGCGTGATGCCCAGCGCCAACGCCTGGCGAATCAACTGCACCCATGCCACGTCCTGTTCGCTGTAGTCGCGATAGCGGTTCACGCGCGGCACCGGCGGCAGCAATCCACGTGCCTCGTACAGGCGGATGGCTTTGGCACTGGCACCGGTCAGCCGGCTGACCTCGGAGATGCGCACCGGTTCAGTCCCTTACCAGACCGCCATCCACCACCAGGTTCTGGCCGGTCACCGCGCGTGACCACGGGCTGGCGAAGAACAGCGCGGCATCGGCGAACTCGGCCGGGGTGGTGACGCTGCGCAGTGGCGTGTTGGCGGCGATGTAGTCGAATACCGCTTCCGGCGTGGCGGCGCTGGCATCGGTGGTGCGCAGCAGGCCACCGGACAGCATGTTCACGGTGATCCCGTGCGGGCCGAGATCGCCGGCCAGGGTGCGGGTCAGCGACAGCAGCGCGGCCTTCGACGCGGTGTAGTCGTGGTAGGGCACCACCGGGTTCTGGAACAGGTTGGTGCCGATGTTGATGACGCGGCCGAAGCGCCGGGCCTGCATGCCGGGCAGGGCGGCCTGCACCGTGTTCAATGCACCGCGCACGCTGCCTTCGAACTGTGCCTGGAAGGCCGGCCAGCCGATGTCGGCAGCGCCGTCGCGGGCGTCACCATTGAACGAGAACGTGGCCAGCGCGTTGTTGACCACGGTGGTCACGCCCTGGCCGAAGTGGGCCAGCGCGTGCTGCAGCATCGAGTCCACCTGGGCGCGGTCGGCGATGTCAGCCTGCAGGGCGATGGCCTGCCCTCCCAGTTCGCTGGCCAGTGCGCGCGCGGCAGCCTCGCTGTGGCGGTAATTGATGATCACCCGTGCGCCCTGCGCGGCGAAGGCGCGGGCGATGTGCTGGCCGAGGCCGCGACCGGCGCCGGTGACCAGCACCAGCTGTTCGCTGATCTGCATGAGGGGGCTGCCATCCATTGCATGAAAGGGCATGCAGCGTAGCAGTGATGGCGCTTGCCGGAGCGGGCGTGCTGCCGCTAGCCTGCAGGCATGAACCAGACTCCCCTGCGATTGCTCATTCACGGCGCTTCCGGGCGCATGGGCCAGGCCCTGCTGCGGCTGGCCGCCGAACATCCCGACAGCCTGCAGATCGTCGCGGCGGTGACCGGCCGTGCGCCGGCCCAGCGCGTGGTCGATGGCGTGCCGTTCTTCGCGGCCAGCGAGCTGCCCGGTGCGCCGGCGTTCGACGTGGCGATCGACTTCAGCCTGCCCGAAGGCTTCGACCCGATGCTGGCGCTGTGCGTGGAGCGCGGCGCCGGCCTGGTTTCCGGCACCACCGGTATTTCCACGGCGCAGCGGCAGGCGCTGGACACGGCGGCGACGCAGATCGCGCTGGTCTGGGCCTCGAACTTCAGCCTGGGCGTGGCGGTGCTGGACGAGCTGGTCGAGCGCGCGGCGCAGGCGCTGGCCGGCTGGGACTGCGACATCGTCGAATCGCACCACACCCAGAAGAAGGACGCGCCGTCGGGCACCGCGCTGACCCTGGGCGCGGCCGCGCAGCGGGGCGGGGCGCAGCCGCACTACGCCAGTCTGCGTGCCGGCGACATCGTGGGTGAGCATCTGGTCCAGTTCACCGGCCCGGGCGAGCGCATCGAGCTGGTGCACCGGGCGAACAATCGCGACATCTTCGCCCGCGGCGCGCTGTTCGCCGCCCGTCAGCTGCGCGGGCGGGCCCCGGGCAGCTACCGGGTGCGCGATCTGCTGCAGTAACACGGTAGTGCCGGCCGCTGGCCGGCAGCCTCGGGGCGGCTGGGGCCGTTGGGATTGCCGGTCAGCGGCCGGCACTACCGTAGGACGAGGGTCGTTTTCCCTCAGGAAAAGGGATCCGACCCCGGCCAGGCCACTTTGCACACGCGGGCGTATTGAAATGAATGCGCAATCGCCTGTTCATGAAGCGCGATAACCGCTGGCGCGAGCGCCCCGGCAGCGCTACAATTCGCACTCGCCGAATCACCAAAGCCGGACCGGTCCTGTACCGTACGTCCGCGCTTTTTTGCAACCCGATTCCCGAGAAGCACAGGCGTGACTTCGGCACCCCCTCGGTAGCCAAAGTGAGATTTCCGTGACCCAAGCCGCAATCCTCGTCCTCGAAGACGGCACCGTATTCGAGGGCGAATCCGTAGGCGCGCCCGGCCTGTCCGTCGGTGAGGTGGTGTTCAACACCGCCATGACCGGTTACCAGGAAGTGCTGACCGACCCGTCCTACGCCCGGCAGATGGTCACGCTGACCTATCCGCATATCGGCAACACCGGCATGACCGACCAGGACAATGAAGCGTCCAAGGTGTGGTCGGCCGGCCTGATTGTGCGCGACGTGCCGCGCCGTCCCAGCAACTGGCGCAGCCAGGTGTCGCTGCAGGACTGGCTGATCCAGCGTGGCGTGGTCGCCATCGCCGGTATCGACACCCGCAAGCTGACCCGCATCCTGCGCGAGAAGGGCGCGCAGAACGGTGCGCTGATGGCCGGCGACATCGACGTGGAAAGGGCACTGGAAGCGGCCCGCAAGTTCCCGGGGCTGAAGGGCATGGATCTGGCCAAGGTCGTCACTACCGAGAAGACCTACACCTGGACCGAGGGCCAGCTGGACCTGGACGCCAATGCCTTCGTCAGCGTGCCGGCCCGGTTCAAGGTCGTGGCCTACGACTTCGGCGTGAAGACCAACATCCTGCGCATGCTGGCCGAGCGCGGCTGCGAAGTGACCGTGGTGCCGGCCCAGACGCCGGCCGCCGAAGTGCTGGCGCTGAAGCCGGACGGCGTGTTCCTGTCCAACGGCCCGGGTGACCCGGAACCGTGCGACTACGCCATCGAAGCGATCAAGACCTTCATCGATGTGAAGATCCCGACCTTCGGCATCTGCCTGGGCCACCAGCTGCTGGGCCTGGCCTCGGGCGCGAAGACCATGAAGATGGGCCACGGCCACCACGGTGCCAACCACCCGGTGCAGGACCTGGACAACGGCCGGGTGATGATCACCTCGCAGAACCACGGCTTCGCGATCGATGAAGCGACCCTGCCGGCCACCCTGCGCGTGACCCACCGCTCGCTGTTCGACGGTACCAACCAGGGCGTGGCCCGCACCGACGTGCCGGCATTCTCGTTCCAGGGCCACCCGGAAGCGTCGCCGGGCCCGACCGATGTCGGCCCGCTGTTCGACCGCTTCGTGGCGCTGATGGAGCAGGCCAAGGCGTGATCAGTACGCCGCCGGCCCGCCGGTGGCGTCGCGATGGACCGAAAGCCCCCGCATCGCTGCTGCCCCTGGCGCGGCGCTGCGGATCAAGATTCCTGATCGACAGCGTGCGATCACTCCCCCTTGTCACGCTGTACTGACTTAGAGAAGAAAATGCCCAAGCGCACTGACCTCAAGACCATCCTCATCATCGGTGCTGGCCCGATCGTCATCGGCCAGGCCTGCGAGTTCGACTACTCCGGCGCCCAGGCCTGCAAGGCCCTGCGCGACGAGGGTTACCGCGTGGTGCTGGTCAACAGCAACCCGGCCACGATCATGACCGACCCGGAGATGGCTGACGCCGTCTACATCGAGCCGATCAACTGGCAGACGGTCGAGAAGATCATCGCCAAGGAAAAGCCCGATGCGCTGCTGCCGACCATGGGTGGCCAGACCGCGCTGAACTGCGCGCTGGACCTGGCCGACCACGGCGTGCTGGAGAAGTACAACGTCGAGCTGATCGGTGCCAAGCGCGAAGCGATCCGCATGGCCGAAGACCGCGAGCTGTTCCGCGTGGCCATGGGTGAGATCGGCCTGGAATGCCCGACCGCCGCCGTCGCCCACACCCTGGACGAAGCGCTGGAGATCCAGACCCGGGTCGGCTACCCGACCATCATCCGCCCCAGCTTCACCCTGGGCGGCAGCGGTGGCGGCATCGCCTACAACCGCGAAGAGCTGGTGGAGATCGTCAGCCGCGGCCTGGAGCTGTCGCCGACCACCGAAGTGCTGGTGGAAGAGTCGGTGCTGGGCTGGAAGGAGTTCGAGATGGAAGTGGTCCGCGATACCGCGGACAACTGCATCATCGTCTGCTCGATCGAGAACCTGGACCCGATGGGCGTGCACACCGGTGACTCGATCACCGTCGCCCCGGCACAGACCCTGACCGACAAGGAATACCAGCGCCTGCGCGATGCCTCCATCGCCGTGCTGCGCAAGATCGGCGTGGATACCGGCGGCTCGAACGTGCAGTTCGGCATCAACCCGAAGACCGGCCGCGTGGTCGTGATCGAGATGAACCCGCGCGTGTCGCGTTCCTCGGCGCTGGCCTCCAAGGCCACCGGCTTCCCGATCGCCAAGGTCGCCGCCAAGCTGGCCGTGGGCTACACCCTGGACGAACTGAAGAACGAGATCACCGGCGGCCTGACCCCGGCCTCGTTCGAGCCGTCCATCGACTACGTGGTCACCAAGATTCCGCGCTTCGCCTTCGAGAAGTTCCCGGCGGCCGACGCGCGCCTGACTACCCAGATGAAGTCGGTGGGCGAGGTGATGGCGATGGGCCGTACCTTCCAGGAGTCGGTGCAGAAGGCGCTGCGTGGCCTGGAAACCGGCAAGGTCGGCTTCGATCCGACCGGCCTGGACCTGGGCAACGAAGAAGACCTGCAGACCCTGCGCCGCGAACTGAAGGCACCGGGTCCGGAGCGTCTGTTCTTCGTCGCCGATGCGTTCCGCGCCGGCATGAGCGTGGAAGAGATCTACGCACTGTCCTTCATCGATCACTGGTTCCTGGACCAGATCGAAGAGATCATCGCTGCCGAGGCTGACGTCGCTGCCGGTGGCATCGATGCGCTGGATGCTGCACGCCTGCGCAAGCTCAAGCGCGCCGGTTTCTCCGACGCCCGCCTGGCACAGCTGACCGGCACCAACGAAGCGGCCATCCGCGCGCTGCGCCGTGCGCACAAGGTGCGCCCGGTCTACAAGCGCGTGGACTCGTGCGCCGGTGAGTTCTCCACCGGTACCGCCTACCTGTACTCGACCTACGAGGACGAGTGCGAGGCCGCGCCGAGCAACCGCGACAAGATCATGATCCTCGGCGGTGGCCCGAACCGCATCGGCCAGGGCATCGAGTTCGACTACTGCTGCGTGCACGCGGCGCTGGCGCTGCGCGAGGATGGTTATGAAACCATCATGGTCAACTGCAACCCGGAAACCGTGTCGACCGACTACGACACCTCCGATCGCCTGTACTTCGAACCGCTGACCCTGGAAGACGTGCTGGAAATCGTCGAACTGGAACAGCCCAAGGGCGTGATCGTGCAGTACGGCGGCCAGACCCCGCTGAAGCTGGCGCGCGCGCTGGAAGCCAACGGCGTGCCGGTGATCGGCACCAGCCCGGACTCGATCGACCTGGCCGAAGACCGCGAGCGCTTCCAGCAGCTGGTCGACAAGCTCGGCCTGAAGCAGCCGCCGAACCGCATCGCCCGCAACGACCAGGAAGCCCTGCTGCTGGCCCGCGAGATCGGCTACCCGCTGGTGGTGCGCCCGAGCTACGTGCTGGGCGGCCGTGCGATGGAAATCGTCTACGGTGAATCCGACCTGGCCCGCTACGTGCGCGACGCGGTGAAGGTGTCCAACGATTCGCCGGTTCTGCTGGACCGCTTCCTCGACAACGCCGTCGAGTGTGACGTCGACATCATTGCCGACAAGGATGGCAACGTGCTGATCGGCGGCGTGATGGAGCACATCGAAGAGGCTGGCGTGCACTCGGGCGACTCGTCCTGCTCGCTGCCGCCGTACTCGCTGTCGGCCGAGACCCAGGCCGAGCTGCGTCGCCAGGTGGTGGAGCTGGCCAAGGCCCTGAACGTGGTCGGCCTGATGAACACCCAGTTCGCGATCCAGACCAGCGATGAAGGTGCCGACACCATCTACCTGCTGGAAGTGAACCCGCGTGCCTCGCGCACCGTGCCGTTCGTGTCCAAGGCCACCGGCATGGCGCTTGCCAAGATCGCTGCCCGCTGCATGGCCGGCAAGACCCTGGCCGAGCAGGGCGCGACCAAGGAAATCGTGCCGGACTACTACTCGGTGAAGGAAGCGATCTTCCCGTTCGCCAAGTTCCAGGGCGTCGATCCGATCCTCGGGCCGGAAATGCGCTCGACCGGGGAAGTGATGGGCGTGGGCCGTACCTTCAACGCCGCCTTCGCGCGGGCGCAGGAGGCCGGTGGTATCAAGACCCCGCCGATCGGCAAGGCCTTCGTGTCGGTGCGCGATCCGGACAAGAAGCGCGTGCTGCCGGTGGCCAAGGCGCTGCTGGCGCGTGGCTACAGCCTGGTCGCCACCCGTGGCACCGCCGCGTGGCTGCAGCAGCACGGCATGGACTGCGAGATCATCAACAAGGTGGTCGAAGGCCGTCCGCACATCGTCGACTCGATCAAGAACGGCGAGATCGTCTACATCGTCAACACGACCGAAGGTCGCTCGGCGATCAACGATTCGTTCTCGATCCGTCGCGAGGCGCTGCAGCATCGCGTCACCTACTCGACCACCATTGCCGGCGCCAAGGCGCTGGTGGATTCACTGGAATTCCGCGGCACCGGCCCCGTCTGGTCGCTGCAGGAGCTGCACAAGGAGTTGAATGCATGAGAGCCCCCATCACAATGAAGGGCGCGCAGAGGTTGCGCGATGAACTGGATCACCTGAAGTCGGTCAAGCGTCCGAAGGTCATTGCGGCCATCGCCGAGGCGCGCGAGCACGGTGACCTGAAGGAGAACGCCGAGTACCACGCTGCGCGCGAGGAACAGGGCTTCATCGAAGGCCGCATCAAGCAGCTGGAAGGCGAGCTGTCGCACGCCGAGATCATCGACGTGAGCAAGCTCAACGCCGGTTCGAAGGTGGTGTTCGGCGCCAGCGTGACCCTGGCCGACGTGGAAACCGACGAAGAGAAGAAGTACCAGATCGTCGGTGACCTGGAAGCGGACATCAAGCTGGGCCTGATCGCGATTTCCTCGCCGGTGGCGCGCGCGATGATCGGCAAGCTGGAAGGCGACTCGATCGTGATCGACGCCCCGGCCGGCCAGCGCGAGTACGAAATCGTCAGCGTCAGCTACGTGGACTGACGCGTGGCAACGGCGACCCTGCTGTTGCCGGCACGCAGCCGCTTTGCTGCGGCTGCGCTGCCGGATGATGTGGCACGCGCGCTCGGCCGTGCCACCACGCTGCAGGTCGCGCCGGGCGAACGCGCGCAGCTGACGCGCCATTTCACGGTCGCCGCGCCGCATTGGCCGGTGGCCGCGTTGACCCGCCAGCGCGACGTCGGCGACGCCGCCGGCGCCAGCTGGCTGCGCGCCGACCCGGCCTGCATGGTGCCGGACATGCACGGCGCACGGATGATGGCCTACGGCGAAACGCTGCGGCCAACGTTGGCCGACAGTCTGGCCCTGCTGCCGGTACTGCAGCCGCTGTTCGCCGACGCCGGTTTTGTGCTGGATGCGCCCGATCCCTCGCGGTGGTATCTGCGATTGCCGATCGATCTGGCGTTGCCGGATTTCGACAGCCCCGACGAAGTGCTGGGCGATGACCTGTTCTCGCACCTGCCCGAAGGCGAGGGCGGTCGTCGCTGGCGCGCGCTGATGACCGAAGCGCAGGTGCTGCTGCACAACCATTCCTGGAACCAGCAACGTGCCGCGCAGGGCCACCAGCCGATCAATTCGCTGTGGTTCTGGGGCGGTGGCGTGATGCCGGTGTCGGTCAGCACCGCGCACGCGCAGGTGCGCAGCCGCGACGCGCTGCTGCAGGGCCTGGCCCAGGCCGCAGGCGTTGCCGTCGATGGCGAGCAGGCGGTGGATGCCCTGGTCGACCTGCGCCAGCTGCGTTCATTGCAGCAGTTGGGCAGCGATGCGATCCGCCCGTTGCTGGCCGCGCTCAAGCGTGGCGAGCTGCAGCGGTTGGTGCTCGATTTCGAGGATGGCCTGCAGTTCCAGCTCGACCGTGGCCAGCGCTGGCAGTTCTGGAAGAAGCCGCGCCAGCTTCACGATTGAGCGCCGATTGGATCCGGTGGAGTCGACTGACAGTCGACTGCACCGGTCGGTTGCCGTGGCGGTATCATCGACGGGTCTTTCGTAACCGGCGATGCCGATGTCCCTTGCCGCCGAAGCTGTGCAGCCCGCCTCCGATACGCCGATGATCCGCCGCCGCGATGCAGTCGTGCCCGGTGCGTGGCCCGACGGCACGCTGCCACTGCTTGCACGCCTGTACGCCGCCCGCGGCGCGCACACCCCGGAACTGGCACTGCCCAAGCTGGGCAACCTGCATGCGCCGGAACTGCTGACCGGCATCGATGATGCAGTGGGACTGCTGATCGAGGCCATCGCCAATGACAAGCGCATCCTGGTGGTCGGTGATTTCGACTGCGATGGTGCCACCGCCTGTGCGGTGGGCGTGCGTGGCCTGCGCATGCTCGGTTCGCAGCATGTCTTCCACGCGGTGCCGAACCGCATGGTGCATGGCTACGGCCTGTCGCCATCGCTGGTGGAGGAGCTGGCCGCACTGCAGCCGGACCTGCTGGTCACCGTCGACCACGGCATCGCCTGCCATGCCGGCGTGACCGCGGCCAAGGCGCGCGGCTGGCAGGTGCTGGTCACCGACCATCATCTGCCCGGCCCACAGCTGCCGCCGGCCGACGTCATCGTTGATCCCAATCTGGACGGCGATGCCTTCCCCAGCAAGTCGCTGGCCGGTGTCGGCGTGATCTTCTACGTGTTGATGGCGCTGCGCCGGCAGATGCGCGAGGCCGGCGTCTTCGCCGATGGCAAGGGCCCAGACCTGACCACGTTGCTGGACCTGGTAGCGGTCGGCACCGTCGCCGACCTGGTGGCGCTGGACCCGAACAATCGTGCGCTGGTCAGTGCGGGCCTGCGCCGGCTGCGGGCAGGGCAGGGCTGTGTCGGCCTGCGCGCCCTGATCGAAGCCAGCGGCCGCGATGCTGCGCGACTGACCGCCACCGACATCGGCTTCGCGCTGGGGCCACGCCTGAATGCCGCCGGCCGGCTGGAAGACATGGCGCTGGGCATCGCGCTATTGCTGACCGAGGATCCGCGCCAGGCGCGCGAGATCGCGCAGACGCTGGAGCAGATCAATGCGGAACGCCGCGCGGTGCAGCAGTCGATGACCGACGATGCCGAGCAGGCGCTGACCCGTGTGGTGCTGGAGATGGCCGGGCAACGGCCGGTGGCGGCCTGCCTGTTCGATGCCGAGTGGCATCCGGGCGTGGTCGGACTGGTCGCGTCGAAAATGAAGGATCGCCTGCATCGGCCCGTCATCGCCTTCGCCCCGGCCGAACCCGGTGCCGACACCCTGCGTGGCTCCGCGCGGTCGATCCCTGGCCTGCATATCCGTGACGCACTGGCGTTGGTCGATGCACGCCATCCGGGCCTGATCGAACGCTTCGGCGGCCACGCCATGGCAGCCGGCCTCAGCCTGCGCGTGGATCACCTTGAAGGCTTCAAGGCGGCCTTCGTCGCCGTCGTGCTGGAAATGCTCGATCCGGCAGCACTTCAACAGCAGGTGCTCAGCGACGGCGAACTGGCGGCGGACGAACTGGACCATCGCCACGCTGATGCGCTGCGTCTGGCCGGTCCTTGGGGGCAGGGCTTCCCCGAGCCGCTGTTCGATGGCCATTTCGAAGTGGCCAACTGGCGCGTGCTGAAGGAGCGCCACCTCAAGCTGGAACTGCGCCTGCCGGGCGTGCCCGGCACGATCAACGCGATCCATTTCGGCGGCTGGGATGGCAATGCGCCGAGCCGCCACGTGCGTCTGGCCTACCGGCTGGCCTGCGATGACTATCGCGGTGGCAGCGCCATCCAGCTGATCGTCGAGCATTGCCTGCCGGCGTGAGCGGCTGCATTGCCTCGCGCATCGGCATGCGCGAGGCCGTTGTCAGGCTCAGTGCTGGATCCTGCTGACGACGGTGGGCATTTCCCATGCGCCACCGGCGGTCACCATCCGGCACAGGCCGGAGGTGGCTTCACTGGTGGCCACGAAGCGCTTGCCATCCCAGCCCCAGTCGGCGGTCCAGCCGCAATCGCCGAGGCCGCGACCCTTCTGCCAGGCGCTGATGGTGGAGCCGTCGTTGTCGGTCCCGGAGGTGGTCACCAGCACCGGCTGGAACGGCGCCTTGTCGTTGGCCACCCAGAAGCCGTAGCCCTCGTTGTAGGCAGCGCGCCAGCACAGCGTCGACACCAGCACCTTGTCCTTCGACAGGCGGGTGACACTCAGTTCCTGCGGCTCGCTGATCATCGGATCGCCCTCGGCGCTGATCGCGCTGCAGTCATCGCCCGGCGTCGCGCTGCGCAACGCAGCCCGCAGCGCAGACGACTGCTCCAGCGCGGCATCGCCGGCGCGCGTGGGTACCAGCTTGGCCAGCACCACCACCGGCACCGGCAGTGCCGGCAGCACCTTGCCTTCACTGGCGCTTCCCTTGCGCATCAGTGCGCCCGTGGTGCCAAGGCGGCCCTGGAATTCGTCCATCTTCAGCAGCACCGCCGAGGCGCCGCGGTCGGACAGCGTCCAGCGCTGCTGGCCGTTGCCGATCACCACGATGCGGCTGCTGCGGGTCAACGCGGCCAGCAGGGCATCGGTCTGTGCGGCGGAAAGCGTGGCGCCGCCGCCCTGCAGCTGCAAGCGGCCCAGATCCTTGCCGTTGATCTGCAGCTGCGCCTGCGCCTGCGCCGGGGGCCTCGGCGAGTCCTCGTCGTACTGGCCCAGCAGCAGCTGCGCGTCGACGCGCTGGCCGGGCCCGGCGGCGCGGGTCAGCAGGACCGACACTGGCGCTGCATCACCTTCGTCCTGCTGGTAGCCCGCCGCGCGACAGGTACGGGTGTTGTCGCAGGCCAGGGTCCAGTCGTGGTGGGTGAAGGGGAAGGGCGCCGAAGGGGCGGCAGCGGCCGGCAATGACGTGGCCAACAGGACACAGAGATACAGCGGGCGCATGACACATCCTTTTGAAAGCGGGCGCACATGGTGCGCCTCGGACGCCGTCCTGAACAGCCGTCACATACCCGCATATCTGTGATCAAGTTCGCACTCCCTTCAATTTTCTTAATCAATTCATCTCCTTATCCAGAGGCAGGTGCGTCAAAAAGCTGGCGCATGTCACAGGTCAATGGCAAAGTCGGGCCACGACCAACATGGGACGACGGAACGCCCGATGTACGCCGAATCACTGCTTCCCGGCGCCGCGCTGCAGCGCCTGCACCAGGACCGACGCCTGATCCGCGTCGAAACCGCCTTGGATCCGGACACGTTCCTGGTCAAGCGCTTCGAAGGAAGCGAGGCGGTGTCGAACCCGTTCACCTACCGCATCGACCTGCTCTCGATCCAGCCACGGCTGGAGCTGAAGCAGCTAGTCGGGCAGCCGCTGCGCCTGCAGCTGGGCGACGAGTTCGGCAGCCGCAGCGTGCACGGCTACGTGCGCGAGTTCGCCAGCACCGGCCAGCAGGCACAGTTCAGTGCGTATCGCGCCGAGCTGGCGCCGTGGTTCGCGTTCCTGGACTACACCTGTAACTGCCGCATCTTCCAGGACCGCACCGCGTTGCAGATCGTTGAAGAGGTGTTCGCCGGCTACGCGCAGCTGGCGAAGTTCCGTTACGACCTCAACGCCGGCAAGCTGGCGCCGTTGCCGTACTGCGTGCAGTACAACGAATCGGACTACGCCTTCGTCAGCCGCCTGCTCGAGGACGCCGGGCTGTACTACAGCTTCGTGCACGATGAAGAAGGCCACACGATGGTGATCAGCGACGATTCCACGTTGAGCACGGTGCATGGCGAGCCACGCCCGATTGCCTTCGTCTCCGATCAGGGCACGCTGGCCAGTACCGGCCTGCACCGCTGGGGCGCGCGACGCCGGGTCGGGCCGAGCGTGCAGACCCTGCGCAGTTTTGATTTCAAGCAGCCCAGCCAGGCGCTGGATGGCAATCAGGGCAACCAGGTGCCACTGGGCCTGCTGCCGCCGCTGGAGCAGTACCGCTACGATGGTGCAGCACGCTTCAGCAACAGCCGCATCGGTACCGCGCTGGCCAACGTACGCAATGAAGAGGTGACCTGGCCGACCAAGCTGTTCGAATGCGCCGGCAATGCCGGTGAGCTCGACGCCGGCGCCTGCTTCGAACTGGAGCGACACCCCGATTTCATCGGCCGCGACGATGCCGATCGCAGCTTCTTCGTGGTCAGCGTGCAGCGCGAAGGCCACAACAACTTCGCCGCCGATTTCGGCAGCGCCGAAGCGCCCAGTGTGGAAGTGCAGGCCGAAGTGCTGCGCCGGCGCATCCCGTACCGCCCGTTGCGGCGCACGCCGTGGCCGCGCATGCCGGGCCCGCAGACCGCCACTGTGGTCGGCCCGCCGGGTGAGGAGCTGCATGCCGACCGCTACGGACGGGTGAAAGTGCAGTTCCACTGGGATCGCCAGCTGGACCGCCGCGAAAACGCCTCGTGCTGGATCCGCAGCGCCAGCCCGTGGGCCGGCGCCGACATGGGCGGCGTGTCGCCACCGCGCGTCGGCCAGGAGGTGATCGTCGATTTCCTCGATGGTGACCCGGATCGCCCGATCATCACCGGGCGCGTCTACAACGAAGACAACATGCCGCCGTTCGGCATGGAAGTGAGCGGCCTGAAGTCGAAGACGGTCAAAGGCGCCGGCTGGAACGAGATCACCATGCACGATGGTGCCGGTGGCGAGCTGCTGAACATGCGCGCGCAGCGCGACATGGTCACCACCGTGCTCAACGACCAGAACGCCAGCATCCAGAACAACAAGTCGACCACGGTGGCGGTGAACCACACCATGGGCGTGGGCGCCAACCAGGACATCAGTGTCGGCGGCAACCGCGGCATCACCGTCACCGGCACCGATACGCTCGGCGTCACCGGTACCCGCACCACCAACGTGACCGGCGCGGTAACCGAGAAGTACGAGACCGGCCAAACAAAGACGATTGCTGCCGCCGGCTACACCGAGACCATTACCGGCGATTTCAAGACCACCCTGACCGGCAACTACACCAGCCAGCGCACCGGCACCTGGACCGAGACCGTCACCTCCACCTCCAGCCGCACCGTGGGTGGCCTGGTCACCGAAACGCTGCAGGCCGCCCGCGAAGTCACCATCACCGGGCAGGACAAGCGCAAGGTGCAGGGCAAGGTGGACGACAGCAATGTCGGCGAGCGGGTGATCGATGTCACCGGCAATTTCAGCCAGGACGCCAGCGGTACCCACAGCCAGGGCTCGGACGGCGCGATGAGCCTGGAATCGGCAGTCAAGCTCACCAGCAAGGTCGGCGGATCGGTCATCGAGATCACCGACAGCGCGATCAAGATCACCGCCGGGGGTTCGGAAGTGGTGATCGATGCCGGTGGTGTTTCGGTCAATGGCAGCGAGATCAAGCTCAACTGCTGAGCCGCACGGGAGACACACCATGCAGGACACCCCCATGCTGCGCGGCCTGAACGCATTGCGCGATGCCTGGCTGGAGGCCAGCGCCGACAGCAGCCGGCGTCTGCTGGTCTGGCGCTTGCCGGCCGCCGCCAGTCGGTTGCTGGCCGCGTTCTTTGAGATGCAGCGCCACGATGCCGGGCGCGATACACCGGACTACTTCCTGCGCATCGATACCGCCTACGAACTGGGCTTCCGCTACAGCCGGCAACTCAAGCAGGATCTGCTGGAGCGCTATGTGGCCAGCCAGGAGGATCTACGCGCGCAGCAGGTGCCGCTGGGCTGGCGCGGCCCGCATGAAGGGCATCCGGACAGCGCCCAAGGCGTGGTCGAGGTGCTGGAGAGTTTCATCGATCACCACGGCGAACACCTGCGCCTGCTGGCGGCGGTGCTGGAGCCGGAGCGCAGCGTGCCCGGCGAAGGTTTCGAGCGCTGGGTGGACGCCGCGCTGGCCGCCGGCCCCGGCCCGCGCCTGCGTCTGGTACTGGTGGATAGCGAGGAGGATCCGCGCTGGCAGTCGTTGCTGGAACGGCACGGCAGGATCGCGCGCGTGGTCAGTGCGCCGATCGACATGTTCGGCATTGCCCGCGATACCGCCGCGCAGTCTGGCGGTCGCGGCCCGGAAGTGCTGTACCGGCAGCTGCTGGCCGACCTGATGCTGTTGCTCGAACGCGGCAGCCCCTCCCAGGTCGTTGCCCGCGCAGAGCGCGCACAAGGGCTGGCGCAGCGGCAGGGCTGGCAGGACCAGCAGTCGGTGGTGCAGATGATGGTGGCCGGTGCATGGTTGAAGCACGGCGATCACGGCCAGGCGATCAACAGCTACCGGCAGGCGCGCAGTGCGGCCGAAGGTGCACGCATGAGCGGGAACCCGGCTGCGCCGGAACTGGTGATGCAGAGCTGGTTCGGCGAGGCCGGTTGCTGGTTGGCCGCCAAGCAGCCCGAGCGTGCCGCGCAGACCTACCTGCAGGCCTCGACGTCGGCGGCCAGCATTCCGCACCCGATGTTCGCGCTGGAGGGCCAGCGCATGGCCGGCTGGTGCCAGTTGCAGGCCGGACACCGCGAAGCGGCGCGCACCCAGTTGCTGGAGGCGATCCGCATCGCCAAGCCGCTGGCGCCGGCCGACCGCAAGGCCACCACGCTGCCGCAAGCGTTGTGGGACCTGTTGCAGCTGCAGGACGCGCGCCGCTGCGAATCGCTGCAGCAGGTGGCCGCCGATTACCTGCAGGCCAGTACCGGCCTGCTGGAAAAGGCCGATGCACAGGGCCGTGCGCTTGGCCCGCGACCCGCACGGCCGGCATTGGACGCCATCGACGCGGAGCTGGATGCGGCGCTGGAGCGTGGCTTCCACCGTGCCCAGCAGGAGCGCGAGCGGTTGATCCAGGGCGGCGACGAATTCTTCCGCAAGATCGTGGCCGTGGGCCGCGACTTTCTCGACCCGGGCTGGAACGGCCTGCCAGCCATCGAACACCCGCTCGATCACGAGATACCGGTGTGGAGCGAGCCGCCGGCGATGCAGCCGTTGCCCGATCCCAGTGGCCTGCTGCAGGCGTCCGTGGCGGCGCCGGCCGGGCCTGCCGTTACAGGAGTGGCTGTTGCATGAAGTCGAACAAGACCGTGGTGATGCTGGTGGCCATCGTGCTGGGCATCATCGTCGTGACCTGGATCAGCGCCGAGTACCGTGACGAAGTAAAGGCGTTCCTGCGCGCGTTGTTCCGCGCCTTGTAAAGCAACAGGGAGTGTTGCCGTGAGCATCGCCGCCAAGCATTTCGATCCGCAGCTGGGCATCGACATCCACATGTACGCGGTGCCGCCGTGCCCGCTGCCGACGCCGCATATCGGCCTGGTGCTGGATCCGTTCGACTACATTCCGTTCATCGGCTCGACCATCAAGGTCAACGGCGTGCATCGCGGCACCGCCGGTACCGGCGGCCTGGACATCCACATTCCACTGGGCGTGTGGGGACCGCCGCTGGCTGCGCCGATGGGGCCGCAGTTCGACGGCGAAGAGATCTTCATGGGCAGCCGCACGGTGTCGGCCGATGGCGAGCCGTTCTCGCGGCTGGCGATGCCGGTGCTGGACTGCAACCTGGCCGGCATGATCAATCCGTTCCGGGTGAAGAAGCCGAAGAAGCCACTGCGTGCGATGTCGCTGCCGACTGGCCTGAATGTGGCCATTCCCACCAGCGTCAAGGTGGGAGGGCCACCGACGGTGTCATGGACCGCGCTGGCGTTCCGCGCCGCGTTCGCCGGACTGGGCAAGCTGCGCAAGAGTGCGTTCTTCCGCAAGAAGATGGATGCGTTCGCCAAGTGGCGGCGGGGCAAGTGGGGCCATCTGCCCTCCGGCTTCCTGAAATGCAAGGTGCTGCGTGCCGAGCCGGTGGATATCCGCGATGGCAGCGTGGTGGTCAGCCACCAGGACTTCGACATTCCGGGGCGGCTGTCCTTCGCCTGGCAGCGCAGTTATGGCTCGCGCAGGGCGGGTGAGCCGGGACTGTGCGGCGCCGGCTGGCAGACGCCCGCCGATATCCGCCTGGAGCTTCTGGACGACGGCAGCGTGTGGTTGTCCGGCCCGGACCAGGTCGCGTTCTTCCCGGAGCTGCCACCCGCCGAAGGCGAGGCCGGGGCGATCCTCGATTTCGTCGATGGCGCGCGCCTGCTGCGGCGGCGCGGGCAGTGGCAGGTGCGCTTCAAGAGTGGCCTGAAGTATGTGTTCGGCGGCGAACTGCCGGCAGGCGTGAGCGTGCTGCCGAATCCACAGTCCTGGCCGATCGAGCGCATCGAGGACGCGCACGGCAACCACTGGCGGTTCGAGCGTCGCGACGGCCATCTGGTGCGCATCGTCGAGAGTGGCATCGGTGATCTGCAGGGCCGTTTCATCGAGGTGGAGGCGCGCCACGGCCGCATCGACCGCATGGCGCTGCATGACCCGGCCACCGGCCTGGTGCATCCGCTGGTGAGCTACCGCTACAGTGCCGACGGCGATCTGCTGGCGGCAGTGGATGCGCTGGGCGCGCCGCGCACCTTTGCCTACGCGCAGCACCGCATGGTGCGGCATACCGACCGCGTTGGGCTGTCCTTCCATTACGCGTTCGACGCGCAGGGCAGGGTGGTGCATTCGTGGGGCGATGGCGGCCTGTACGACTACCACTTCGAGTACGACGCGCTGCTGCGCGAGACCCGGGTGACCGACTCGCTGGGTCATTTGAGCGTGGTCAAGTTTGACGAGAACCAGCTGCCGCTGTGCGAGATCGATCCGCTCGATGGCGTGACGCTGTTCGAGTACGACGATTTCGGGCGGACCGTGGCGGTGACCGATCCGGAGGGACTGCGAACGGCGTTTGCCTATGATGCGCATGGCAACCTGATCTGCCTGACCCGCGCCGATGGCACGACGATCCAGATGGAGTACGACCTGGACGACCACATGGTGTCGTTGCGGACGCCGGATGGCGTCGACTGGCAACAGGCGTATGACAGCCATGGCCTGCTGGTCAGCCAGACCGATCCGTTGGGTGCGACCACCCGCTTCGACTACGACGCACAGGGCCAGTTGCACGCGCAGACCAACGCACGGCAGGCGGTCACGCAACTGCGCTATGACCGTCATGGACTGGTGGCCGCGGTCATCGATGCCCTGGGCCATGAGAGCCGCTTCGAGCACGATCCGCTCGGCAATCTGCTGCGCCAGGTGGATCCGCTGGGACAGACCAGCCGCTACGAGTACGACGCCAAGGGGCGCCTGCTGGCCACTGCTGGCCCCGATGGGAACGGTGTGCGCTGCGAGTACGATGCCGAAGATCAGCTGGTGCGCTACACCGATGAAGTGGGCGCGCAGACGCGGCTGCAGTACGTGGGCATCGGCCAGATCGGCAAGCGCCTGCAGGCCGATGGGCACAGCGTGGAGTATCGCTACGACACCGAAGAACAGCTCATCGCGGTCATCAATCAGCGCGGTGAGACCTATCAGCTTGTACGCGATGCGCTGGGCCGCATCGTCGAGGAAGTGGACTACTGGGGGCAATCACGGCGCTACAGCTACGATGCTGCAGGGCGGCTGACGGCGACCCTGGATCCGCTGGGCCAGCGCATCGCCTTCACGACCGACAAGCTTGGGCGCATCACCCGCAAGACGCTGCCGGATGTACGCCATCCTGGCCAGCAGGTACAGGAACACTTTGTCTACGACGTGCAGGGGCAGATTGTCGAGCTGCGCAATCCGGCACGCACGGTGAAGCGCGTGTATGACCCGCTGGGCCAGCTGCTGGAAGAGCTGCAGGATGGCTTCCGCGTGGGCTATGGCTACGATGAAGTGGGAAATGAGGTCCTGCGGGAGACCTCGGCGGGTAACCGGGTGGCGTTTGGCTACGACCTGCGCGACCAGACGGTGTCGGTGGCGATCAACGACGAGTCGCCGATCTCCATTGAACGCGACGCGTTGGGACGCACGACACGCGAGCAGCTGAGCCCGCATCTGCAGCGCGACTTCACCTATGACAGCCGCAACCTGCTGACCTCGCAGTCGGTGCTGAAGGATGCCGCGCCGCTGTTCGAGACGCGTTACGACTACGACCGCAGTGGCAACCTGACCAAGCGCAGCGACAGCGCGCAGGGCGTGGACGAGTACCGCTACGACGCGATCGGGCGACTGCTGCAGCACATCGACCCGAAAGGGAAGGTGGAGCGCTACTTCAACGACCCGGCGGGCGACCGGCTGCGCACCGAGGTAAAGCAGGTGCAGGCGCGCAAGGTAGTGGGCGGCGACGATGACGACCTGACCACCTGGACGCGCGAGGGCACCTACCAGGGCATGCACTATGTGTTTGACCGGGCAGGCGACCTTGTGCGCAAGGGCGCGCCGCATGGGCATGCGCCGGATGACCTGACGCTCATCTGGGATGCCAACCATCGGTTGGCCGAGAGCCGCCGCAACGGGCAGTCAACGTACTACGGATATGACCCGTTGGGTCGGCGGGTGTTCAAGCGCAATCCGACACAGACCACGTGGTTCTTCTGGGATGGAGATGCGTTGCTGGGTGAGGTGCAGCAGGCCAATGATGCCGAAGAGGCGGCGCCGGTGTGGGTCGGGAACGTGGCCAGCCTGGTGGAGGTGAGGCGGCGGCAGCGGCGGTTGGAGAAGCTGCATGAGCGGGTGCGGGAGTATGTGTACTACCCGGGGACGTTTGTGCCGTTGGCGCTGCTAGCGAGGGATGTACTCCGGTCTAACCGCCAAACCGCGCAACCGGACAATGCGGAGAGGGGGTTGAACCCTCAGGATAAAACGCTGCGAGCAGCGTCCAGTGGCGCCCCCAAGGCCGAGTCTGGACGACCCCTTTCCATGGGGATGCTCGGCGATGTCACTTTGGGGCGGTGGACTGGTACGAGCAAACTGCGGGAACAGGAAGCGCTTGAGCCGATCAGTGCGGTGTTGAGTCTCAACTCACCTGTCATCGGAGACAGTACGGATCAGCGTGGAGCGGCCACTGAAGTGGTACATGCGGGTAACCTTGTGGGTTCTGGAACCAAGCAAGAATCGGGGGTGCTCGTTTCGGAAGTTAATATCTATCAATTGGATCCCAATGGGTTGCCTCGTCGAATCGTAAAGCCGGATGGTCGAATTGTTTGGTCTGCGATGTCCACGCCCGGCGGGGCAGTGGGCGTTGTTGAGGTGGATGAAATATCTAATCCAGTGCGGCTGCTCGGGCAATATTGGGATGAGGAAAGTGGTCTTTCTTACAACAGATCTAGATACTACGATGCCTATCTCGGATTATTTGTATCTTCCGATCCTCTTGGGATGCACGCTGGCACGAACTTGCATGGCTTTGGTCCCAATTCCCTAACCTGGGCCGACCCGCTGGGCCTTACCGTGGAGGGTCTGACGGGCGACGTGGCGTGGGATAGGGTGGCCCGCGAGATCGATGCGGCCAATTCCTTTGCCGAGAAGGCGCTGGACAGAGGTATTACCAGAGGAACCGCGTGGGGGAGGATATACAAGGATATTCTCGCTGGGGGAGACCGTTATGCCGATATTCCTATACAGCTTGCGCGGGGCAATGCGATTCAGCAAATAGCAGATGTATCCCTTGTAAACAACAGATACCTTATCGATTCCGGTGTGTTGTTCAATTCCGGGCACATGGATGGGCTGAAGAATGCAAAGGGAAATACGATGCGGCCTGACTATCAGGCTCGCCTGAGGAATGGCAAGGTTGCCGTGGTCGACATCACGACATCCGGGCAGGTGGGGAAGCTTGCCAAGTACAATAGCGCCCACGGCACAAATTCAATTCATGGTCCTCGAGGATGTGGTTAATGAAGGTAAAAGAGGCGCGTGCAAGATGGCAAACAGAGCAGTTGCAGGCGATTGAAGGTCGTCTCCGCGAGGCGGCCAGGTTGATGAAGATGGCATCGATGCCCGAATCTCCATTCGGAGTTAATGGTCAGGGCTTTGAGGACTTCCGCGGTGTCACGCTCGCGACACCTGTTAGGTACCTGGGAATCGAGAGGATTGATCTCTCGGATGCCATTTTCAAGGACGGCGCTAGCGTTAACGAGTCTGAGGCGAAAGAGTGCAGGTTCGATCGCATAGATATGCGCAATGTATTTGTGAGGAGGAAGTTCGATTCATGCAGTTTTGTTGGGGCAAAACTAAATGGGGCGCGACTGGGTGGCGAGTTCGTTGGCTGTGATTTCTCGAGTGCTAATCTATCCAAGTCATTTGCCACGGACTGCAGATTCGTTGAGTGCAGATTTCTCGAGGCAAATTTGTCAAGTGTACATTTCATTAGTTGTGTATTTGAGCGCTGTGACTTTACCGGCATCAAGGTGTTGTCTGGATCTGTGGCGAAGAGCAAATTTGTTGAATGTACAATCCAAGATCAGCTTTCGGGCTGCATTTCAGATGGGGTTGTGATTCGCTAAATGTGTCCGGTTGGCCTTGGTCTCAGGCATCGGAAGGTATTGGGCGCTCGCCACGAATATGCGCGCCCAACGGCAAGCGCATCGCTCACGCCGTTGACAAGCCTTGGGTCCATTCCCCTCATGACTCCATCGGACTTGCACTATCGCTTGTCAGCGGGCACAGGATCACTTTGTCTACGATCTGCACGTGCAGATTTCAGAGTTGAGCAGTCTGGTGCGCGAAGTAATGCGCCTTCAGGTCGAGCTTTCCGGGGAGTCCAAATTACAGAAGGCATACTATTTCCGTTGTTTTGAATTTGGCATGGAAAATGTGGAATTTGATTTTTGCTCGCCGGTCGGTTTGATAGTCGTGGGTAGTTGCATTGGAACCAAAGGATGTAATCAATAGTCGCTGGTTGCCGGTAATGGGGAATGTTCATGTTTGAGAGGCTTGAAGCATTGGTGGCGCAGCGGCCGCGAGTCGTGGTGTTTTCCGGTCGTCAAGTTGATCCTGGTCTCATTCAGGAAGCTGAGGATGAGTTGGGAATACCGCTGCCAGAATCGTATAGGGAATGGCTCCTCAAGTTCGGAAATCTTAAGGTGGGCGCATATCCTGTACTGACACTTGCTCCGAGGGATGTGCGTGACATCACTGACAGTGATTTGATTTACAACTTCAGATTGGACGCTCGAGATGGTGGGTTGCCTGTCGGATACATCTCGATCCACCTCCCCGATACAGATGAGTCATTCTATTTTGATGCAAGCAACGGGCTGATCAATGGCGAGTACCCGGTTGTCAGGCGCGATTGGTCCGATGGCAGCTACGAGCCGTTTGCTGAAGATTTTCGACATTTTCTGGAGGAAATTGTCCGGCTGGCTTGAGTTTGCCAGGTGCGTCGCGCATTTCTACTTGGGCCAAGGCCGAGAAGAGCTTGAATGCAAAGGATTCGGTCCACGTGTTTGCAGCGCGCTGTGAGAGATCGTGGTGGCTGTCTGAGCCAGCGCAGCGCCTGCGCCCGGGGTGCGGGCAAGTGCTCCTATGGCGAGTCCGAAGGGCTGTTGTGGCACATCGACCCGAGAGTGGACTTCGCGGGCACGGAACTTCATGTACTGGACAACCAGTTGGATCAGTAGGTTGGAACGGCAAAGCGAAGTGCATTGGGTCCACCGAGGACTCGCACTACTTCAAGCGAATCAACGAACAGCAGACCAGCGGCAGTTGGAATGGCGCAGTGGAGGGCGTCCCGCTGGATTCCGTTGCGAACTATGCTTAAGCGTGTAGCTGGGGTTGACCCTGCATGGACATGCGTGGCGTGAACGTGAGAGAGATTGGATGCCAAAGAAGATCAAGGCTGAGGTTGGTGACGTCTTTGCGGTTCCGCTGCCCAAAGGCGGGTATGGAGTGGGTCGGATGATTCATGTTTCAGAGCGATGGAGGCTGGCGCAGTTCATTGACGCGCAGTTGGATGCTCCGGAAATGATTGATGCGATTCTTGATTCTGACGACGTGATGCCCGTCCACAATATAGTGACACTTCGTATCGAAGATGGTAGTTGGCCGATTCTCCGCAAGGGAGTGATGGAATCACTGCCGGATCTGAAGTCGCTGGTGTTCTATCGGGGTCTTGGCGTAAAGCGCGCCTACGTTGACCTCAACGGAGAGGTTGTGCCGGCATGCCCCGAAAGAAGCTGTGCATCGTCCATGCCGCAGCTTGCGGAGTACATCGTCGAAGTTCTTGAGGAGGCGCTGGCGGGTCGGTCCTAGGCTGGTGTGCTTTACATGATCAAGGCGTCAAGGGTGTCGGGTCAAGACTCGACAAATACGCGCACTGAAGAACTTGAGTGGGGTATATAGTGGCTGGTTCAAAATTGATTCAACAGTGTGTATTTATGACCGCTCTTGATGAGGTGAATTTTGCTGATGCGTTGCTTGCGATTCATCCGTCGACTAGATTCGTAAGCATGGATGAGCAGTCAGAGGCCGGGCAGCCGATATTCAGAAGTCGGATCGATGAATGTAAGGGTGCTCATGTAACTATCGTGGATTCCTCAGTGGTTTCCCAAAATGACTTCCATGTGCGTTACGTCAAGCCTCATCCATCGGGCAAGGGTTGGATTTATGCCTTGGTTGGTTCAGGCCTCATGAGCCTTCTAAGGGCAAGGACTGCGGACTTCCTGCCGAATTCCCTGATCAACGGGGAGCTAAGGGCTTCAATTCCCGCGGGTGACCAGCGCACCGAGAAGTTCGTAGAGATCGTATTGAATACGGCAAAGTCACTTGGGGAAAAGGTGGTCGCAGTTGATGCTGAAAGTGGCCAGCGCGGGACCAGGGAGGATCGGAAATTCATTGCCTGGCCAGATGCCGCGCGGAAATATGACGGCGCAAAGGGAGCCTATCTCGCCAACGGACTGCATGCACTGTTCGTGACAAAAGTTGCCGGGAAGAAGTAAATCTTTGGAGCTGATCCGTGAAGGAATTACTGGCCTTTGAAATATTCTCGAGGCGACTACTCCTCTACCGAGGGCCCCGAATGCACGACCCATATGCGGAAATGCTCACGCAACCGTAGAACATCCGATGCCAGCGGCTCTGCCCCCGCCGGCACTCGAATCACCAGCCCACCCGGCGCATTCTCGGCCACCAACACGGCCCGCCCGCGATGGCGAATCTGGAACCAGGCTTCCGGCGTCCCACCCGCATACAGCGCATACCCCTCATACGCCTTCGCACTGACAAACGCCTGCGCATGGCTCTGCAGAATCTCGAACTCCCTGGGGTGCAGAATCCGCATCGTCTCAACCCGCGCAGACGCAGGCCGGGCATCAACAGACGGCAAGGGCAGCAACATCACCAACCCCAGCAGTACAGTCGAGCAAGCTCGACCGCACCTCCCCGGTAGAGTCGAGCTTGCTCGACTGCGCTCTCCCGGTAGAGTCAAGCTCGCTCGACTACACCTCTCACTTTCCTGCCAGCTCATACCATCACCTTGTCAGGCAACCGGCCGCACGCGTTCCTGGATGAAAACGGTCAGCGCGAGGCACGCCATCGCCAGACCTTCCATCACACGATCACCCACATACTGATCCGGATCGCCATTCTGGCGGGCGCGTTCCGCAGCCAGCAGAATTTCCTGCACCACACGCTGGCCCGCCAACGCACAATCGGCATCTGCCAAGGCAATCCTCCGACCCGGCAGCAATTGGCGCTCGGGCCAGGGCCGGCCATCGGACGCACCACCGGCACCAATGCTGTGCAGGATGGCAACGAGACTGTTGGAATCGAGGGCGGGATCGGAAGCGGCCGCTTCACGGATGGACGTGGGGGCAGCGCCGGCCGACGGATTGCCAGCCGGCACCACGCGAGGTGGTGCCGGCTGGCAAGCGCAAACTACAGTCGTGTTCCCGGGATTTCGAGCCCCGACCACCCTTTCTCGGTGGCCCGGCAAGGATTACGCCCGGTTACACGACATGCCAAGGAGTTGGGCTCAAATCCGCCAATCCCGGTGACGCTTTAGGCATTGTCGCATAGCTCGGAATCGAGCCGAAAGCCTTGCCGGACATGGCCCGGCCCGCCCCTGAAGGCAGACAGAATCCCCAAGCAGCGCACACTGGGAGGTGTGCTGAAACGAGGGCGAATGCGACGGAATGAAGGGTTCTGTGACAGCAGGAATCTGCTGGCCTCGCCGTCGGTACTGGCGCGAAGTCTTGGCGCAGGCCGTTGAATGCCGTGTCCAGCCATTTCTGCCTTCCCAGCAACCCCATTCCCCGCACCCAGGCGTTGAACCGTCCAACCTCCCGCTGGAGCAGTCCGATGCCCCTCGTCCGCCGTGTGATTCCAACCGTACTGGCCTTGCTGCTCTGCGTTGTCGCCGGACTTGCCCAGGCGCAGTCCACCAAGGCCGTCCGGCCCGTCCGGTCGGGGCCACTACTGCAGGTTGCCGGCGCCGAGCAGCCCATCGCGCTGCGCCAGGCCCGCATCGAAGGCGACATCCAGGCCGGCATCGCCCAGACCCGCATCACCCTGGAGTTCCACAACCCGAATCGTCGGGTGCTGGAAGGGGAGTTGCAGTTCCCGTTGGCCGAGGGCCAGCAGATCACCGGGTTTGCCCTGGATATCGGCGGCGAACTGCGCGAGGCGGTGCCGGTGCCCAAGGACCGCGGCCGCCAGGTCTTCGAGGAGATCGCCCGCCGTGGCGTCGACCCCGGCCTGCTCGAGCAGACGGCGGGCAACCAGTTCCGCCTGCGCATCTACCCGCTGCCGGCCGGTGGCAGTCGCCGCGTGCAGCTGGTGCTGCGCGAGCCGCTGGCCTTCTCGGGCCAGGGCTGGCGATGGACGCTGCCGCTGCAGTTCGCCGCAGGGGCCGCCTCCGTTGCAGTGAAGGTGCAGGCGCCGGGGGCGATGGCCGCAGGTACCGCACCGTTCCAGATCACCGCGGGCCAGCTGCAATGGCAGGGCCAGGGTGCGCAGCTGCCGCCACAGCTGCAATGGACCCTGCCGGCTGAAAGAAAGCCGCAGGTGCAGGTGGCGCCGTGGCAGGACGGCCACTATCTGCTGGCGCAGGTGCCGGTGCCGGCCAGCGGCCCCCCCCGCACGCCGCCGAGCGAGGTCGGCCTGCTGTGGGACGGTTCGGGTTCCTCCGGCCAGCGCGACCGCGCACGTGAGTTCGCGCTGCTGGATCGCTACTTCGCCGCGATGGGCAACGGCACGGTCGCGCTGACCCTGCTGCGCGACCGTGCCGAGCCGGTGCGCCGCTTCCGGATCCGCGCAGGCAACTGGAGCGAGCTGCGCGCGGCGTTGCAGGCGGTGCGCCCGGACGGTGCCAGTGCGCTGGCGCAGTGGCAGCCGCAGCCGAGCGTGAAGGAGTACCTGCTGGTCAGCGACGGCCTGCTGACCTACGGGCCGGAGCAGCTGCCAGCGATGGCGACGGATCAGCGCCTGTTTGCCGTCAGCAGCGCCGGTGCCCGCACCGACAGCACGCGCCTGCGCAGCTGGAGTGAAGCGCACGGTGGCCGCTTCGTCGCCCTGGAAGCCGACGTCGATGCCGCCGCGCGTGCACTGCTGTCTTCGCCGCTGGATGTGCAGGTCGACGCGGGACGTGGCGTGCAGGACGTGGTGATCGACCGCCGCAGTGAAGCCGAAGGCTGGCTGTGGCTGCACGCGCGGCTGGCGGCGGACGGTGTGCCGATGCGGGTGCGCATTGGTGGTGGTGAGTGGCTGGCGCTGCCGGCCACGCAGAAGAGCGACGACGGTGAACTGCTCGCCGGCTTGTGGGCGCAGGCGCGCCTGCAGCAGCTGGCGGCTGACCGTCGCGGCAACCGCGAGGCGATGCAGCGCCTGTCGCAGCAGTTCGGCCTGGTCGGGCCGGATACCTCGCTGATCGTGCTGGAAACGCTGGAGGATTACCTGCGCTACGCGATCCGTCCGGCGGGCAAGCTGCGCGCCGAGTACGACGCCCGCTTCGCACGCCAGGTGAGCGACCGCGCCGCTGCCGATCGCCGGCGTCTGGACGAGGTGGCCGCACGCTGGAAGGAGCGCCAGCAGTGGTGGAGCCGCAGCTGGCCGAAGGATGCGCCGCCGCAGTTGAAGGGTGGAGCGCTGGAAGTGGCGTCTGCAGATGCTGCGATGGAGTCGGCGCCGGTGGCGATGCTGGCGGCACCTGCTCCGGCAGCCCCGCCTGCGCCGATGGCAGCGGCGGCCCAGCAGCGCAGGGAAGCTGGCAGCGCGCGTGCACGTCGCTCGGTGTCCGCGGCGAACCAGGCGCTCGACGCGGTGGTGGTCACCGGTTCGGCGATCGATCAAGCCGGACCCGCCAACGACGGCGAGCTCGGCATCCAGCTGGCGGCATGGCAGCCGGATTCGGCCATCGCCCAGCGTCTGCGCCAAGGGCCATCCTCGCAGTTGTACGACCGTTACCTCGCCGAGCGGGATGCGCATGCCGACAGCAGTGCGTTCTTCCTGGATGTGGCCGATCTGCTGCTGGAACAGGGCCAGCGCGAGCTGGCGCTGCGTGTACTGTCGAATCTGGCCGAGATGGATCTGGACAACCGCCACCTGCTGCGCGTGCTTGGCTACCGGTTGATGCAGGCCGATGCGCCCGCGCTGGCGGTGCCGGTGTTCGAGCAGGTGCTGGCGATGGGCCAGGAAGAACCGCAGAGTTTCCGTGACCTCGGCCTGGCGCTGGCCGCCGCCGGGAAGCCGCAGCAGGCGCTGGCGCCGCTGTACCAGGTGGTGGTGCGGCCGTGGGACAGCCGCTTCGATGGCATCGCGCTGATCGCGCTGGATGAGCTGACCCATCTGGTTGCACGCAGCACGCCCCGGCTCGACACCGGCAGCATCGACCCGCGCCTGTTGCAGGCGATGCCACTGGACCTGCGCGTGGTGTTGTCGTGGGATGCCGACAACAGTGACATGGACCTCTGGGTGACCGATCCGAACGGCGAGCGCGCGTACTACGGCAACCGCCTGACCTACCAGGGCGGGCAGATGTCGCAGGACTTCACCGGGGGCTATGGGCCCGAGCAGTTCTCGCTGCGCAACGCCAAGCCCGGCACCTACAAGGTGGAAGCGAACTACTTCGGCAGCCGCCAGCAGCTGGTGACCGGTGCGACCACGCTGATGCTGCGCATGACCACGCATTGGGGCACGCCGAAGCAGAAGGACCAGAGCGTCACGCTGCGGTTGAAGGACCGCGCCGAGACCGTGCTGGTGGGCGAGTTCGAGGTGAGGTAGAGCCGCGCCATGCGTGGCCGTCGCAGGGTCGGGAACGACCTATCCACGCATGGCGTGGATCTACCGGGGGCGCTCTGGCATCGGCGGGCGTTGGCGCGGAATCCACCGCGCCAGCGCCACGCCGCCACCGAGGACCGCCAACGTGCCGACGGTCTGCCACAGCAGTTCGGTTGCCGGGGCATTGGGCAGCGGGATGCTGTCAGCCAGCCAATCAATGACCGGTCGCGCCAGCAGGTAGATCATCACCACGCCGACCACGCGTGCTACCCGCTGCACAACGCCCCGTGGATCGACCGGCCAGCCGCGCCACTGCAGCCACGCCACCAGCAGGCCCAGTGCGAGCAGCCGCCCGGCCTCACCTACTGGCACGTAGCGCGTGGTTGCCGCCGCCCAAGCCAGCAGCGTGCCCAGGCCCAGCAGAAGCGGCAACTGCCATCGCTGCGCCGCACGCAGCTCCGGCATCAGCTGCCAGGCCAGCAGGGCTACACCGATGCCGATCAGCCAGCCGGCCAGTACGTCGGCGAGGAAATGCCGGCCCAGGTACATGCGTGACAACGCCATCAGCAGTGGCCAGCCCAGCACCAGGGCCCAGCGCAGCCAGCGGCGGCGGACGCCGAAGGCCAGCAGCAGGCCAACGCAGGCGGCGGTGGCCACACCGACATGGCCGCTGTTGAAACCGTAATCGGCATCAGGTTGCGCGCGCACTATCGCGGTGGCCTGCGCGTCGGGCAGTGACCAGAACGTATGGCCGCCGCCATCGACCACGAACGGATGCGACGGAACTCCTTTATCCAGCACACGTGCGTCCACGTCCGAAGGGCGGGGCAGGGCGGCCCCCTGCTTGATCGCGTGGGTGGCGCAGGCCATCAGCAGCACCGCCAGCATCACGCATAGCCCGGCACGCAGGCGTGCACCGAACGCGCACAGCAGGATCAGCGCCGTATAGGCCATTTCGTAACCGAGCAGGCTGATGAACTGCATCAGCGACAGCATCCAGCTGCTGTCGAAGGTCTGCTGCAACCACAGGTGCCAATGCGTCTGGAACATCCGTTGTCCTGATTGTCTATCGATGGGTGGATGGGTAGAGCCGAAACCGCGCGGTGCGTTTGATCAGCGATGCCGTGCGCGCAGCCGCCGACGATAGCGGATTATCGGTGGGTGGACCGATAGAGCCGAGCCTATGCTCGGCTCATGGCAGACGCAGGCGAGCGTGGGCTCGGCCCTGCATCGGCGCGCAGCCCGAACAGCGGCCGCAACCAGCGCGTGCGTCGGATCAGCAGTTCGTGGATCAGCAGGCAGCCAGCCACCGTGCCGCCCAGCAGCAGGGTCGGCTCCAGCCACGGCCCCAGCTGCAGCGGCTTGAGCCAGAACAGCAGCGCGATGATCAGGCTCTGGTGCAGCATGTACCAGGGGTAGATCGCCTCGGTGCAGTACGGCAGCCAGCGGAACGGACGGTCGAGCAGCACCTTGCCCCAGCCGAGGATGGCCAGCAGCGCGGTCCACACATACAGCGACTGGGTGGTCCTGACCTGCAGATCCCAGAACGGTTCTGGCCACTGCCGCAGCGGTGAGTCGCCCGGCAGCACCTGGCCGAGGATGCGCAGGCCCATGTACCAGCCGATGGCGGCCAGGGCCAGCCACAGCGTGGTGCGGCGCAGGGCGACCACCCGTTCCCAGAACATCGGTTCGCGCGCCAGCAGGTAGCCGGCCAGGAACACCGTGGCGTACTTGGCGTGCTGGTACCAGTCGCCCACCAGCGTATTGGTGGACGGGTAGATCGGCTCCAGCCAGATCACCCAGGTCAGCAGCAGGGCGAACGGGATGCCGATCAGCAGGGTCGGCGAGGCAGCCACGCCGGCCACGGCCCTGCGCACCATGGCCAGGCCCAGCACCGGCATCAACAGCGCCAGCGCCAGTGTGTAGTTCCACAGGTAGGCCAGGTACCACAGATGGTTCCAGGTGATGCCGTACTGCCAGCCGGCAAAGCTGCCTTCCGGCCACGGCCGTACCTGCCAGTAGCGCAGCAGGAAGTGGCCGAAGCCTGGCGCCACATGGCCGTTGGCAACGCCCTCGCAATAGGGCTGGATCGGCACGATCACGAACATGCCGAACAGCAGCGGCAGCAGCAGCCGCCAGGTGCGCAGGCCGGCAAAGCGCAGCAGTCTTCCCTCAGGGCGCATCAGCGCGATGGCGATACCCGAGATCAGGAACAGCAGCGACATCCGCCAGCGGTTGAAGAACAGCATCGGCCATTGCAGCCATTCGGCGGTGTGCACGCTCTTGAGGTAGAAGCCCCAGTCGTCCACGTAGGCCATGCCGGTGTGGTAGAGAATCAGCAGCGCGAATGCGAATACGCGCAGGGCGTCGATGTCGTAGCGTCGGGTCATGGTCGGGCCAGGCCGGGAGGTGGCGCCAATCTCGCCCTCGCCGGTGGCCCGGACCATCGCCAGGGGCCTGCCGGGGCGCGTGCAGTGACCAATGGCGGGCGTGATGGGACCAATGGAGCGGCTACCCTCGGTCCCTTCAGGCAGGCTGGAGAGCCACTACACCATGGAAGTTGCAATGGCCCCAGGCCGTCCTCCGCGCTGGCGCACGTCCACCCGCCTGCTGCTGTGGGCCGCGATCCTCTCGGCCTCGGCAGTGACCAATGCGCTGGTCGAGGTGATGGACGCTGCGCGCCGGGGGGGCGATCTGGGGCTGTGGGAGCCCATGATCTGGGAATTCAGCAGCCTCAGCATGGTCCTGTTGACCCTGCCGCTGCTGTGGTGGGGCTGCGAGCGCTGGCCGCTGCATGCCGATACCTGGACGCGGCGTTTGCCGATGTATCTGCTGGCCAGCGTGGGTTGGTCGCTGCTGCACGTGGTGGGCATGATGCTGGTGCGGCATCTGGCCTATGCAGCGCTGGGCTACCGTTACCAGGATGATGCCGGCTGGTTGGAGCGTCTTGCCTACGAATACCTGAAGGATGTGCGCACGTTCGCGCTGTTCGTGGCACTGGAGCACTTCGCCAGCTGGTTCGGCCGGCGCCGGCAGGGTGAGGCGAGCCTGCTGGCCGAGCCCGATGTGGGCCCGCCGGTGGAGCCGGTCGAGCGTCCGCAGCATTTCCTGGTGCGCAAGCTGGGCAAGGAGTTCCTGGTCGCCACCGGGGATGTGGAATACGCCCAGGCCGCAGGCAATTACGTGAACCTGCGTGTGCGCGGGCATGACTACCCGCTGCGGATCACCATGGCGGTGCTGGAGCAGCGGCTGGACCCGGCGCTGTTCCTGCGGCCGCACCGCAGCTGGCTGATCAACCGCGACCAGCTGCGCTCCATCGAGCCGCTGGACGGGGGCGAAGCCCTGCTTCACATGGCAGATGGAGTCAAAGTACCGTGCAGTAGGCGACAGCTGCCCCTGCTGCGCCAGGCCCTGGCGGGGGGCTGAGCGGGCGGACCGGTCGGCCCGCCCGCGCAGGGATTACTTCTTGTCCTTCTTGATCATCGCGTCGATGCGCGCGGCGCGGGCTTCCGAGCCGGGATGCGAGGACATCAGGCCACCGTCGCTGGACAGCTTGCGGAACATGCTGGCCAGGGCGGCCGGGTCGTAGCTGTGGCGCTTCATGAACTGGTAGCCGTACTCATCGGCGGCGCTCTCTTCCTTCTGCGAGAACTGCGCGTTGATGAAGCCTTCGGCCAGTTCGCCCAACTGGCCCTGGCTGAGCTGGGTCAGGTTGCCGTTGCCGGAGGCGGCCAGGCCTTCACGTCCGGCCGAGGCCAGCAGGGCGGTGCGCATCTTGGTCTTGCTGTGGCCGAGCTTCACGTGACCGATTTCGTGGCCGATCACGCCACGCACTTCGTCGTCGCTGGCCATGTCCATCAGGCCGGTGTAGACCCGGACGCAGCCGTTGGCCATGGCCCAGGCGTTGACGTCGGCGGTGCGGTAGACCTTGAAGTTCAGGTTCAGGCCGTCCTCGTTGGACAGGCCCTGGGTGATCTTGGCCAGGCGCTGGGCGTAGGGATCGTTGCCGGTGACCACCTGGTTGTCCTTGTCCATGTAGGCACAGGCCTGGTCGGCGGCGGCCGAGACTTCCGCGTCGGACAGGGTCAGCGCCTTGCCGGCCTTCAGGCCGGTGCTGGTCAGGCCCTTCAGGTCGATGGCCGAGGCGTTGGCGGCCAGCAGGCAGGCGGCCAGGCACAGGGTGGAACGCATGATCGTCATTGAATTGGTGCTCCTTGGGTTGGGAATGACCGCGTGGCCCCTGTTCCCGCGGCGGTCGGGAAGTCTACCGGCATCGTGCCGGCCCGTGTCCAGCGGTCGGCCCTGCCGCGCCGGCCTGCCTCGCCGGGGCAGGGCGGCTGCGGTATCATTGGCAGTCATCTTTTGATTGCATAACCGCCGACATGATCGAATTGAATCCTGTCCGCCAGCGCATCACCGATCTGACCGATCGCGTGCTGTCGCTCCGGGGGTATCTTTGACTACGACGCCAAGAAAGAGCGTCTTGAAGAAGTAACGCGGGAGCTGGAAAGCCCCGACGTCTGGAACAACGCCGAGTACGCGCAGAACCTGGGGCGCGAGCGCTCGAGCCTGGAGAAGACCGTGGGCGGCATCGCGTCGGTGCTCGACGGCCTGACCGATGCGACCGAGCTGCTGGAGCTGGCCGAGTCCGAGCAGGACGAAGAGACCGCGCTGGCGGTGGTCGCCGACCTGGACAAGCACCAGGCGCACGTGGAGAAGCTGGAGTTCCAGCGGATGTTCTCCGGCGAAATGGACAACGCCGCCGCATTCGTCGACATCCAGGCCGGTGCCGGTGGCACCGAAGCCCAGGACTGGGCCGAAATCCTGCTGCGCATGTACCTGCGCTGGTGCGAATCGCGCGGTTGGAAGACCGAGCTGATGGAAGTGTCCGGTGGCGATGTCGCCGGCATCAAGTCGGCCACGCTGCGCGTGGAAGGCGATTACGCCTATGGCTGGCTGAAGACCGAGACCGGCGTGCACCGCCTGGTGCGCAAGTCGCCGTTCGACTCGGACAACCGCCGCCACACCAGCTTCACCTCGGTGTTCGTGTCGCCGGAAATCGATGACAACATCGATATCACCATCAACCCGGCCGACCTGCGCACCGACGTGTACCGTTCCTCCGGTGCCGGTGGCCAGCACGTGAACAAGACCGAGTCGGCGGTGCGTATCACCCACATCCCGACCAACATCGTTGTGGCCTGCCAGACCGGCCGCAGCCAGCACCAGAACCGCGACAACGCGATGAAGATGCTGGCCGCCAAGCTGTACGAGCTGGAGATCCAGAAGCGCAACGCCGAAAAGGATGCGGTGGAAGCCACCAAGTCCGACATCGGCTGGGGCAGCCAGATCCGCAACTACGTGCTCGACCAGAGCCGCATCAAGGACCTGCGCACCGGCATCGAACGTTCCGACACGCAGAAGGTGCTCGACGGTGACCTGGACGAGTTCGTCGAGGCCAGCCTGAAGGCGGGCCTGGCCGTGGGCTCCAAGCGCCTCGATGCCTGATCGGCGCGCCTGCGCGGATATCATCACCCTCGTGTGCAACGCCGAGGGTGGCTGATCCGGCTTTCTGTAGAGCCGAGCCATGCTTGGCTGGCTTTTGCGGGTAGCAGATCCGTCGAGCGTGGCTCGACGCTACAACACGTGCGGCGGTAGCGATGATGCGCAGTGAAGGTGAACGCAAGGAACTGGGCGGCTTCCTCAAGGCCTGCCGCGCCCGTGTCGACCCCGCCACGCTCGGCCTTCCGGCCGGGCGCCGGCGTACCCCGGGGCTGAAGCGCGAGGAAGTCGCGCTGGCCATCGGCGTCAGCGTCAGCTGGTACACCTGGATCGAGCAGGGCCGTGAAGTGCGCGCCTCGCCGGAAGTGCTCGAGCGCCTGGCCAAAGTGCTGAGGCTGAGCGATGACGAGCGCGCCTATGCCTTTGCGCTGTCCGGTTACGGCGTGCCGCTGGAATCGCCGGACGAGAGCGTGACCGACGGCCTGCGCCAGCTGGTGGAAGCGATGCAGCCGATCCCGGCCTACGTGCGCAACACCCGTTTTGACATCCTGGCCTGGAACCCGGCCATCGCCGAGTTGTTCGTGGACTACAGCCAGCTGGCGCCGCACGAGCGCAACACGCTGCGGCTGATGTTCCTGTACCCGCCGTACCGCACCCTGATCCTCAACTGGGAAGAAATGACCCGCGGGCTGCTGGCCGGTTTCCGTGCAGCGATGGCGCAGGCGCCGGACAAGGCGCCGTTCCTGGCGCTGGCCGAGGACATTGCCGCGCACAGCGAGCAATTCCGCCAGTGGTGGCCGGAGCACGACGTGCGTCGCTTCGACGAGGGAGCGAAGAAGCTGAACCACCCCACCCGCGGGGTGCTGGACCTGCAGTACGTGGCGCTGGTTCCGGAGAGCCGGCACGACCTGTCACTGGTGACCTACCTGCTGCGGAAGTAGGGGGTTTGTCCGGCAGGGCTTGCAGCCCTGCACCTGCCCAATGCAACGGCAACGTCAAAAGCTGGTAATTCGTGGCATGGCGGGGCGGTGTGGGTTGGCAGGACACGCCGTAAACCCGTCCCTGGGGGCTCGATGGCGCCATCCATGGCGCCAACGGTCCTGCCAACCCACACCGCCCCGCCACAGACAGATTTCGCGCGGCTGTTGGTAGGTGTCGACCTTGGTCGACACATCTGTCAGATATCGAAATTCATCTGAAGTGGGATCCATTCCAACAGATCGCGGGAAACTGTCGAAGGTAGGGCGGGTCCGGTGGCAGGGGTGTGAGCGGCATGGATGCCGCGACCAAGCCCCCATGGACGGGTTTACGGCGTCCCCTGCCACCGGACCCACCCCCCATCCCACAGGAAACCAGCTTCTGCGGTTGACGTTGACGTTGCTCTGGCTTCGGCGGGTGCAGGGCGCAGCCCTGCCGGGAACCCAACCCCATTCAGGCAGGTAAGTGCAGGTCACAGGATAAGCAGACGCCTTGTTGCTGCCATCGAACAGGTCCACATTCCCGTGCAGGAGACGGGCAACCGCCCGTTGTCGAGACACCAGGAGACCTGCATGTCCGCTGCCCCCAGCACCGCCATTTCCCGCGATCCGGCCACGGGCCAGCAGATCGCCAGCCATCCCTTCGCCTCCGACGCCGAACTGGAAACGCTGCTCGCTCGCGGCCAGGCCGGGTTTGCCGCCTGGAGCGGCCGGAGCCTTGAGCAGAGGGCAGGCGTGCTGCGCGCGATGGCGGCAGTGCTGCGTCGTGACCGCGAGAAACTGGCCGCGCTGGCCACCGCCGAAATGGGCAAGGTCCAGGCCGAAGCGCTGGCCGAGATCGAGAAGTGCGCCGTGCTGTGCGACTGGTACGCCGACCACGGCGCGGCATTCCTGCGCGACGAGCCGACCCAGGTGCCCGACGACAAGGCCTACGTGTCCTACCTGCCGCTGGGCGTGGTGCTGGGGATCATGCCGTGGAATTTCCCGTACTGGCAGGTGATGCGCGCGGCGGTGCCGATCCTGATGGGCGGCAACGGCTTCCTGCTCAAGCCGGCCGAGAACATCGTCGGCACCGCGCAGCTGCTCGATGCCGCCTGGCGTGATGCCGGGCTGCCGGAGGGCACCTTCATCGCCGCCAACATCAGCCGCGAGGGCACCAGCCGCGCGATCGCCGATGACCGCATCGCGGCGGTGACTCTGACCGGCAGTGTGGCCGCCGGCCGCAGCATTGCCGCCCAGGCCGGGCAGGCGCTGAAGAAGGTGGTGCTGGAGCTGGGCGGCTCGGATCCGTTCATCGTGCTGGCCGATGCCGACCTGGATGCCGCGGTCGACGCGGCCGTGGCTTCGCGCTTCCAGAACACCGGGCAGGTCTGCATTGCCGGCAAGCGCATCATCGTCGAAGACGCGGTCTACGACCGGTTCGTGGCGCAGTTCTGCCAGAAGGTGCAGGCGCTGACCATCGGCGACGGCCGCGACCCGGGTAACCGCATCGGTCCGATGGCACGCCAGGACCTGCTCGAACAGCTCGATGCGCAGGTGCGCGCCTCGGTGGACGCCGGTGCGCAGTTGCTGGTCGGTGGTCATCAGCTGGACCGGCCGGGCGCGTTCTATGCGCCCACCGTGCTGGCCGGGGTGGAGCCGGGCATGCAGGCCTTCGACACGGAAACCTTCGGTCCGGTGGCCTCGATCACCCGCGCCCGCGACGCCGACCACGCGGTGGAACTGGCCAACCAGAGCGAGTTCGGCCTCAGTGGCAACCTGTGGAGCGGCGACCGGGCCCGCGCTATGCAGCTGGCGCGTCGGCTGCAGACCGGCGGCGTGTTCGTCAACGGCTTCTCCGCCTCCGACCCGCGCGTGCCGATCGGCGGGGTGAAGAAGAGCGGTTTCGGTCGCGAACTGTCGCACTTCGGCATCCGCGAATTCGTCAACGCGCAGACGGTGTGGTTCGACAAGCGTTGACGCGCGCCTTTCATCCTTCCTGCAACGATCCACCATCAGTCCAGCGAAAAAAGGACGGCATTCCCATGTCCAAGGGTTCAGACCTGCTCGTCGCCGCGCTTGAGAACGAAGGCGTCGAGCGTATTTTCGGCATCCCCGGCGAGGAGAACCTCGACGTGGTCGAGTCCCTGCGCCATTCCAGCATCGAGCTGGTCATCACCCGCCACGAGCAGGCGGCGGTGTTCATGGCCGCCACCTATGGCCGGCTGACCGGCAAGCCCGGCGTATGCCTGGCCACGCTCGGTCCGGGCGCGCTCAACTTCACCACCGGCGCGGCCTACGCGCTGCTCGGTGCGTGGCCGGTGATCATGATCACCGGGCAGAAAGGCATCGTCGCCAGCAAGCAGGCGCGCTTCCAGATCGTGGACATCGTCAGCACGATGAAGCCGCTGACCAAGCAGGCAAGGCAGATCGTCTCGGCGCGTACCATCCCCACCATCGTGCGCGAGGCCTTCCGCGTCGCCCAGGAAGAGCGCCCCGGCCCGGTGCTGCTGGAGCTGCCCGAGGACATCGCCGCCGATGAGGTGGAGGGTGTGGCACTGATTCCGCCGCATGCGGTGGATCGGCCGATTGCCAGCCCGGAGGCGCTGGATCGCGCGGCGCAGATCATCCGCACTGCCAAGCGGCCGCTGCTGATGATCGCCTCGGCCGCCTCGCGGCCGCAGTCCAGCGAGGCGCTGTCGGCGTTCGTATTGCGCGCCGGCATTCCGTTCTTCACCACGCAGATGGGCAAGGGCGCGGTGGCGGGTGGGTCGGGTCTGTACATGGGCACCGCCGCGCTGACCGAGCGCGATTACGTGCACATGGCCATCGACCAGGCCGACGTGATCGTGACCATCGGCCATGAGGTGACCGAGAAGCCGCCGTTCGTGATGCGCCCCGGTGGCCCGACGGTGATCCATATCGGCTATTCGCAGGCGGCGGTGGAGCAGGTGTACTTCCCGCAGGTGGAGGTGATCGGCGATATCGGCCGTTCGCTGACCCAGCTGGCCGATCGCATCGAAGGGGCGGTGCCGAACGCCGATGCGCTGCTGCCGCTGCGCACGACGATCCTGGAGCACCTGGCCGACCGTGCCGAGGAGGCCGGTTTCACCCCGCAGCGGCTGGTGCACGACGTGCGCCAGGTGATGCCGCCGGACGGCATCGTGGCGCTGGACAACGGCATGTACAAGATCTGGTTTGCGCGCAACTACCGCACCCAGGTGGCCAACACGCTGCTGCTGGACAATGCGCTGGCGACGATGGGCGCGGGCCTGCCGTCGGCGATCATGGCCTCGATCCTGTACCCGCAGCGTCGGGTGCTGGCGGTGTGCGGCGACGGCGGTTTCATGATGAACAGCCAGGAGCTGGAAACCGCGCGCCGGCTCGGTCTGAACCTGGTGGTGCTGATCCTCAACGACGGCGCCTATGGGATGATCCGCTGGAAGCAGGCGGTGGACGGCTTCACCGATTACGGCATGACCTTCAGCAATCCCGATTTCGTGAAGTATGCGCTGGCCTATGGCTGCAAGGGGCATGAGGTGACCGCCATCGAGCAGTTCATCCCGACCCTGGAGGCGGCGTTCAACGAGGGTGGGGTGCATCTGGTGTCGGTGCCGATCGACTATTCGGAGAACCAGCGGGTGCTGGTGGACGAACTGCGGCAGGCCTTCCCCGGAAACGGATGATACCGACCCCGCGCGGCCTGGTAGGTGTCGACCTTGGTCGACAGGCAGAGCGCCAGCCAAGGTTGGCGCCTACCGGGCGGCGGGCCCGGCCCGGGGCCGGGGCAGGGCGGTTTTGGTATGCTGGGCAACCGGCTGTGCCGGGCGCAGCATCCCCCCTCACTACACGATTCCCGCAGATCCATGAGCGAAGCTACCGATACCCCCCCCGTCGACGAAAACAAGTTGATCGCCGAGCGCCGTGAGAAACTCAAAGCGCTGCGTGGGCAGGGCATCGCGTACCCGAACGACTTCCGTCGCCAGGACTTCGCCGGTCGCCTGCAGGAAGAATTCGCCGATGCCGAACAGTGGACCGCCGAGGCGCTGGAAGGCAACGGCCGCCAGGTGAAGATGGCCGGCCGCCTGATGGCCAAGCGCATTATGGGCAAGGCCAGCTTCGCGCAGATTCAGGACGAGTCCGGCCGCATCCAGCTGTTCCTGCAGGGTGCGGTGCTGGGCGATGCCTACACCGCCTTCAAGGGCTGGGACGTGGGCGACATCATCGCCGTCGAAGGTGGCCTGACCCGCACCAAGACCGGCGAGCTGTCGGTGAAGGCCGAGTCGATCCGCCTGCTGACCAAGTCGCTGCGTCCGCTGCCGGACAAGTGGCACGGCCTGGCCGACGTCGAGCAGCGTTACCGCCAGCGTTACGTCGACCTGATCGTGACCCCGGAATCGCGCGCGGTCTTCATCAAGCGCTCCAAGATCATCCGCGCCATGCGCGCGTGGCTGGACAACCGCGACTTCCTGGAAGTCGAAACGCCGATGATGCATTACATCCCCGGCGGCGCGGCGGCCAAGCCGTTCACCACCCACCACAACGCGCTGGACCTGGACCTGTACCTGCGCGTGGCGCCGGAGCTGTACCTCAAGCGCCTGACCGTGGGTGGCCTGGAGCGGGTGTACGAGATCAACCGCAACTTCCGCAATGAAGGTGTCAGCACCCGCCACAACCCGGAATTCACCATGATGGAGCTGTACGAGGCCTATGCCACGTACAACGAGATCATGGACCTGACCGAGGGCGTCATCCGCGATGTGGCGCAGACCGTCAACGGTGGTACCGAAGTGGAATGGGACGGTGCGAAGATCGACCTGGGCCCGGCGTTCCGTCGCTGGCGCATGGACGAGGCGGTACGCCACCACAATCCGGAAATTTCCGCGGCCGACTGCACCGACCGCGAGGCGCTGCTGCGCCATTGCGAGCGCTTGAAGATCCGCGTCAAGCCATCCTACGGCTGGGGCAAGCTGCTGCTGGAGATCTTCGAAGCCACCGTCGAGCACACCCTGATCCAGCCGACCTTCATCACCGATCACCCGGTCGAGGTCTCGCCGCTGGCCCGCGCCAACGACAATGACCCGGGCTATACCGACCGCTTCGAGCTGTTCGTCAACGGCAAGGAGCTGGCCAATGGCTTCTCCGAGCTGAACGACCCGGAAGACCAGGCCCAGCGCTTCCAGGCCCAGGTGGCCGCGAAGGAAGGCGGTGACGACGAGGCGATGCACTACGATGCCGACTACATCCGTGCGCTGGAGTACGGCATGGCCCCGACCGGCGGCCTGGGCATCGGCGTGGACCGCCTGGTGATGCTGCTGACCGGGAGCAGTTCGATCCGCGACGTACTGCTGTTCCCGTACATGCGTCCGGAGCAGTAAGACGTCTTTCTGACACCGTTTGTGCGCGCCGTCGCGAAATGAGACGGCGCGATTGACGCCTATCGCGCTAGGCGTATCGTTATTGCACTCCCTTGACGTCCTGTATGGCTTGATCGGCGTCGGGGGAGGGCACGGTGCGGAGAGCCCGCTTCACGCCGTGATGACGATCATGAACCGGGACGCATGACACGGGAGTCAGGCCGATGCAGGGTGCGAGCGTTCGCAGCGGCAGAATATCCTCGCCTGCTGATGATCCAGCATGGTCGAAAAACCAGGCAGAATATGCGTTGAACATCGTCATTGTTGACGACCAGACGTCCGCCAGGACGATGCTGCGCCATGTCATCGAAGACATCGCGCCCGAACTGAGTGTGTACGACTTCGGCGATCCGCTGACTGCATTGGCCTGGTGCGAAGCGCACCCGGTCGATCTGCTGCTGCTCGACTACCGCATGCCGGAAATGGACGGGTTGGAATTCGCCCGCCGCTTCCGGCGTCTGCCCAAGCACCGCGACATTCCGGTGATCCTGATTACCGTGGTGGGCGACGAGCCGATCCGGCAGGCGGCGCTGGAAGCGGGTGTCATCGATTTCCTGGTCAAGCCGATCCGTCCGCGCGAACTGCGCGCGCGCTGCTACAACCTGTTGCAGCTGCGCCAGCAGACCGAGAACGTGAAGTAGCGCGCCTTGTCGCTGGAACAGCGGTTGCTGGCGAGCATGCACGAGGTCGAGGAGCGCGAGCGCGAGACCCTCTCGCGGCTGGCGCGGGCGATCGAGTTCCGTGATGCCGGCACCAGTGCCTACCTGGAGCGCATGGCGCGCGTGGCCGGCCTGATCGCCGAACAGCTGGGTCTGCCCGAAGACGATGTGCGCCTGATCGAGATGGCCGCGCCGCTGCATGACATGGGCAAGATCGCCATTCCCGATGCGGTGCTGCTCAAGCAGGGCAAGCTCAACGACGAAGAACTGGCGATCATGCGCCGGCATCCGCGTATCGGCCACGAGCTGCTCAGCGGCAGCCAGAACCGCTTCATCCAGGTCGGCGCGTTGATCGCGCTGCGCCACCATGAACGCTACGACGGCAGCGGCTATCCCGATGGCCTGGTGGGCGATGCCATTCCGCTGGAGGCGCGCATCGTCGCCGTGGCCGATGTGTTTGACGCACTGATATCGCCACGCCCGTACAAGGAAGCGTGGACCATGGAAGCCACGCTGGCCTATCTGTATGCACAGCGCGGGCGCCTGTTCGACCCACGCTGCGTGGACGCACTGCTGCGCGGCCGCGAACAGCTCGAGCACATCTGTGCCGAGCACTCGATGGCATCGGCGCGGCCGGGGCTGGGCGCGTGAAACGCGCGTGGTCGCGGCTGCGACTGCGCCTGTCCCAGCGGCAGGACAGCGAGCATGGGCAACAGATCGTCCGCATCGTCCTGATCAGCCTGATCCTGGCCTACGTGCTGCTGCCGGCGCCGCGCCACGATCTGCCGCACACGCAGTACGTGGGCGTGCTGGCCATCGTGCTGACCGGCCTGAGCCTGTCAGTGCTGCTGTTTGGCTGGCTGCTGTGGCGCCCCGGCCGTTCCGACCCGCGCCGCGTGCTGGGCATGCTGGCCGACTATGGCCTGATCGCCGCCGGCATGGTGCAGATGGGCGAGCCGCTGGCCTGGGTCTACATCGTGGTGATGTGGGTGACCGTCGGCAACGGCATGCGCTTTGGCAACCACTACCTGTATGTGGCGGTGGCCATGGCGATGGTCAGCTTCGGTTCCACTGTGCTGCTCACGCCCTACTGGGAGCGCAACTTCCGCCTGGCCATCGGCCTCTGGCTGGGGCTTGCGGCGGTGCCGTTGTATTTCTCGACGCTGCTGCGGCAGCTGACCGAAGCGATGGCCGAAGCGCGCCGCGCCAGCGAGGCCAAGAGCCGCTTCCTGGCCAACATGAGCCATGAATTCCGCACGCCGCTCAATGGCCTCAACGGCATGACCGAAGTGCTGGCCACCACGCGGCTGGATGACGAGCAGCGCGAATGCCTGAACACCATCCAGGCGTCGTCGCGCAGCCTGCTGGCCCTGGTCGAGGAGGTGCTGGACATCTCGGCGATCGAGGCCGGCAAGCTGCGGGTGGTGGCCGAGGATTTCGCGCTGACCGACGTCATCCAGGCCATCGGCCTGATCCTGCTGCCACAGGCCAAGGCCAAGCGCCTGGACTACCGGGTGAAGGTGGCCGATGGCGTCCCTCCGCGGCTGCGCGGCGATGTCGGTCACCTGCGCCAGATCCTGCTGAACCTGGCCGGCAATGCGGTCAAGTTCACCGATCACGGCCGCGTCGAGATCCGGGTGGGCGTGGTCCACGCCGACACCAGCGGCGCGGTGCGGCTGCGTTTTGACATCCTCGATACCGGTATCGGCGTGCCGCCTGCGATGCGGCCGCGGCTGTTCGATGCGTTCGAGCAGGCCGATGTGAGCATGGCGCGCCGCCATGAAGGGACCGGCCTGGGCACGACCATCGCCAAGGGCCTGGTCGAAGCGATGGAGGGTGACATCGGCTATCTGGACAACCCGCCGCGCGGCAGCCACTTCTGGGTTGAACTGCCGTTCGCGCCGCCGCAGCCGATGGTGCCGGGTGCGGTACCGACGCTGGCCGGCGGCGATGACACCGGCCAGAGTGGCAATGTGATCGCCTTTGCCGATCCGTTCCTGCGCCATCGCGCGCGGGTGCGCAGCATGCAGATCCTGGTGGCCGACGACCACGAGGCCAACCGCATGGTGCTGCAGCGGCTGCTGCAGAAAGCCGGCCACCGCGTGCTGTGCGTGGATGGCGGTGAAGCGGTGCTCGACGCGCTGGCTGACAGCGAGTTCGATGCGGTGATCGTGGACCTGCACATGCCGGGCATGAGCGGGCTGGACATGCTCAAGGAGCTGCGGGTGATGCAGGCCGGCGGCGGTCCGCGCACGCCGGTGCTGGTGCTCAGCGCCGATGTCACGCCCGAGGCGATCCAGCGCTGCACCCAGGCTGGGGCGCACGCGTTCCTGGCCAAGCCGGTGGTGGCCGTGCGCCTGCTCGACACCCTGGCCGAGATCGCCAGCAACGCGCAGTTGAAGACCATGGCTGCGCCCGTGGTGCGCTCATCCACCGCGTTGCCGGAGGGGGTGCTCGACAGCAGCGTGCTCGATGAGCTGGCCTCGCTGGGCATGGGCGAGGGATTCGAGCGCGAGTTCATCCGCCAGTGCCTGGAAGATGCGGCCACCTGCATGGGCAAGGCCGAGCAGTCCGGTGAGGGTGCGCAGTGGGAGGTCTTCCGCGAGCAGGCCCACGCGATCAAGGGCGTGGCCAGCAACCTGGGCCTGATGCGCGCGGCCAACCGGGCCGGTGAGCTGATGCGCATGGCCGATTGGCAGTTGAAGGCGGAATGGCGCACGCGCCTGTCGATCCTGCAGGAAGCGATCAAGGAAGGCCGCCGCGCGCTGGATGCGCGGGCCGAACGCCGGCTGCGCAGTGCTGCCGATGACGGTGAGGCGCGGTGACGGCGGGGCCGGCCGGGAAAAACGGCTGATTGATTGCCGCCTGCGCGGTTGATCGCATGCGGGCCTGTTCAAGACAAGACGCCCTCCCGGTCCGCCCGGAGGGCGTCTCGTTTTGGTTCCCCTTCATTTCAAGGAACCTGCATGAACACGCTCCCCGATTCCCACGCAGCGGCCGACCGTGGCCTGGGTCATGTGCTGCACGGCCACGGCCCTCGACGCGTCATGGTGCTGCACGACTGGCTGGGCGACCACAGTGGCTACGCGCCGCTGTTGCCCTGGCTTGATGGCACTGCCTTCACCTACGCCTTCGTCGATGTGCGCGGTTACGGCCGCTCGATGGGCATGTGGGGCGATTACAGCCTGCCGGAGATGGCGGCCGACTGCCTGGAACTGGCCGATCGGCTGCGATGGTCGCGCTTCCATGTCATCGGGCATTCGATGGCCGGCATGCTGACCCAGCGCCTGGCGGTGGATGCGCCGCAGCGTATCGCCAGCGCGATCGCGATCTGCCCGGTATCTGCCGCCGGCAACCGCCTGCAGGGCGAGGCGCTGGCGTTCTTTGCCAGCACCACCACCGACGATGCCGCGCTGCGCAGGTTGTTCGCCTTTGTGTCGCCGGGCCTGTCGGGCCCCTGGGTGGAGGCGAAGCTGCAGTGCAACCGCCACAACGTTGCCGCCTGCTGTCGGCTGCCGTACCTGCGCATGCTGGTGGAAACGGATTTCGTGGAGGAGGTGCGGGGGTTGCGCACGCCCTTGCTGGTCATCATCGGCGATCGTGATCCTGGCTTGGATACCGCGGCGATGCAGAGCACGTTCCTGGCCTGCCACCCGCTGGCGGAACTGCAGGTGCTGGGCCATTGCGGGCACTACCCGATGCAGGAATGCCCGCCGCGCCTGGCTGCGGTGATCGAGGCGTTCCTGCTGCGCCAGCAGGGTTGAACGAGGGCAGCAGCACGGATAAAAAAAGCCCGGTGGCCAACCGGGCTTGAACCCTTCTGGGGGAGGGTGAATCAGGCTGCGTCGAGGCTGGCGCGACGGGTCTGGGCCTTGATCAGGCGATCCATGGTGCGCAGCGAACGGTCGCCAAGAACCAGGGCGGAGTCGACCCAGACCTTGGTGATTTCCAGCAGTTCGTCGTAGCTGACCGGCTGGGCGATGGCGCGCGCGGCGTTCATTGCCAGGTACGACTGCGGGATGCGCTGCTGCTGGCGGATCAGGTCTTCCACCGCCGCACGTCCTTCTCCCTTCTTCACCAGGACGTCCACCACGCCCATCGCGTACATCTCCTCGGCGCTGTAGACGCGTCCGTCCAGGATGATCTTCTCGGCCAGGTGCGGGGAGACCCGGCGGCACAGGAAGGAATAGGCGCCCATGCCCGGGAACAGCCCGAACAGCACCTCCGGCAGGCCCAGGCCGCTGCCCTCTTCGGCAACGATGGTGTGGCAGGCCAGGGCCATTTCCAGGCCGCCGCCCAGTGCGTCACCCTGGATCAGGGCAATCGAGCGGATGTCGCCGCCGAAGCCGGTGTGCAGGTGGTGTACGCCCTCCACGCAGCGCTGGGCATAGCTGAGCAGAAGATCGCGGTTGCCTTCACGGATCAGGCGGGTGAACAGGTCCAGGTCGCCGCCCAGGTTGTAGGCGGCGGCGTCGGAGGCCAGCACGAAGTGGCGCAGCTTGCCGCTGTTGCGTTCAGCCGGGCCACGGGTGATGGCGGCCATGTAGCTCCACATTTCATCCAGCATGTCCTTGCGGCAGCAGGGGCGGATGCCGGTGGCCGCGTCGGCGTGCATGAACAGCCAGTGGGCCGCGCCATCGGCGCTGTCTTCGGTACGGATGGTGGCAAAGGGGGAGCCGCTGGTGGGCAGCTTTTCGATGGTGCTCATGGAAGATTCCTCGGCATGCGGCCCGCAGAATGAGGTGGGTGGCCGGCGGGCCGAACGGTCCACACACGCGGCGATGCTACACCGCCCCCGGGGCGGCGCATGCGAAAGGGCCCGGGACGTTCCCGTCCCGGGCCCTTGCTCATCCAGACAGCCCCAAACCCTTACTGGGCGGGCGTATCTCGCAGTTCGCGGCGAAGAATCTTGCCGACGTTGGTCTTCGGCAGCTCCTTTCGGAATTCAACGATTTTGGGGTGCTTGTAGCCGGTCAGGTTGGCCCTGGCGTGTTCCTTGACCATTTCGGCGGTCAGGTTGGGGTCCTTCTTCACGATGACCACCTTGACCACTTCACCGGACTTCTCATCCGGCACGCCCACGGCGGCCACTTCCAGCACGCCCGGCATCATCGCGATGACGTCTTCGACTTCGTTCGGGTACACGTTGAAGCCGGACACCAGGATCATGTCCTTCTTGCGGTCGACGATGTAGCAGAAGCCGTGCTCGTCCATCCTTGCCATGTCGCCGGTGTGCAGCCAGCCATCGGCGTCGATGGCCTTTGCGGTCTCGTCCGGCCGCTGCCAGTAGCCCTTCATGACCTGCGGGCCCTTGATGCACAGCTCGCCCACCTCGCCCAACGGCAGGATGGCGCTGTTGTCGTCCTTGATGCAGGCATCGGTGGACGGAATCGGCAGGCCGATCGAGCCGTTGTACTCGGTCAGGGTGAGCGGATTGATGCAGGCCGCCGGCGAGGTTTCGGTCAGGCCATAGGCCTCGACCAGGGTCACGCCGGTCACGTTCTTCCAGCGCTCGGCCACGGCGCGCTGCACGGCCATGCCACCGCCCAGGGTGACCTTCAGCGAGGAGAAGTCGACCGTGTCAAAGCCGGGGGTATTGAGCAGGCCGTTGAACAGCGTGTTGACGCCGGTGATGGCCGTGAAGCGCACCGACTTGAGCTCCTTGACGAAGCCCTTCATGTCGCGCGGGTTGGTGATCAGGTGGTTGCAGCCACCAAACTTCATGAAGACCAGGCCGTTGGCGGTCAGCGCGAAGATGTGATAAAGCGGCAGGGCGGTGATGATCCACTCCTTGCCCATCTCGATGCCCGACGCACTGATCCAGGCCGAGGCCTGCTGCATGTTGGCGATCAGGTTGCGGTTGGTCAGCATCGCGCCCTTGGCCACGCCGGTGGTGCCACCGGTGTACTGCAGGAAGGCGATGTCGTCATGGTCGATCTCGACCTTGGGCAGGCTGTGGCGGCTGCCCAGCTTGAGCGCCTGCTTGAAGCGCACCGCGCCCTTGAGATGGTAGTTGGGGACCATCTTCTTGACGTACTTCAGCACGAAGTTGACGATCACGCCCTTGCCGCCGAGCAGGTCGCCCAGGCCGGTGGTGACCACGTGCTTGACCGGCGTATCGGCGATGACCTGCTCGACGGTGTCGCCGAAGTTGTCCACTACCACCAGGGCGGCCACGCCGGCATCGACCAGCTGATGCTTGAGCTCGCGCGCGGTGTACAGCGGGTTGACGTTGACCACGGTCAGGCCGGCGCGCAGCACGCCGAAGGTGGCGATGGGGTACTGCAGGCAGTTGGGCATCATCAGGGCGACGCGGTCGCCCTTCTTGAGCTTGAGCTCACCCAGCAGGTAGGCGGCGAACTGCTCGACCAGCGCGTCGGTCTCGCCGTAGGTCAGCACCTTGCCGAAACTGGAGTAGGCGGGGCGGTCGCGGAACTTGGCCACGGAAGCGTCGAAGACCGAAGCGACCGAATGGAATTCGTTGACGTCGATTTCGGCGGGAACGCCTTTCGGATAGCTCTGCAGCCAGGGACGATCCAGACTCATATTCCCCCTCCAGGAATCGTGATGTATTAGGTTGCGGCCCTGAGCGTAGCGACAATGGCCGTTCATTGCAGCATACCCCGCCGTAGGGAAAACGCGAAGAGGGGTTCGCGGCGGCGGCAAGGGTAGGTGCCGACCTTGGTCGGCACGGGATTGCGAGGGGCGCGGCGGAGGCGTGCCCACCAAGGTGGGCACCTGCCGGTTTGCGGCTCAGCCCTTGTTGCGCACCGGTGCGCCGTTGGCCTTGTAGTACGGCGCGGTGCTGCGGGCCAGCGGGGTGCGGCCGCGGATCACGTCGGCCAGCTTCTCGGCCATCATGATGGTCGGCGCGTTGAGGTTGCCGGTCACGACCTGCGGCATGATCGACGCATCGACGATGCGCAGGCCTTCCAGGCCGTGCACGCGGCCCTGGCCATCGACCACTGCCATCGGGTCATCGGCGTGGCCCATCTTGTTCGAGCACGACGGGTGGTAGGCGGTCTCGGCATGCTCGCGCACGAACGCATCGATCTGTGCATCGGTCTGCAGTGCGCTGCCCGGCGAGATCTCGCGGCCGCTGTACGGTGCCAGCGCCGGCTGCGCGAAGATCTCGCGGGTGATGCGGATCGCCGCACGGAACTCGCGCCAGTCCTGGTCGTGCGACATGTAGTTGAACAGGATGCTGGGATGTTCGCGCGGATCCTTGGAACGCACGTGGATGCGGCCACGGCTGGGCGAGCGCATCGAACCGACGTGCATCTGGAAGCTGTGCGCCTTGATCGGGTTGGAGCCGTTGTAATTGATCGCCACCGGCAGGAAATGGTACTGCAGGTTCGGCCAGTCGAACTCGGCGTCGCTGCGGATGAAGCCGCCGGCCTCGAACTGGTTGCTGGCGCCGATGCCGGTGCCCAGGAACAGCCACTCGGCACCAATTGCGGGCTGGTTGTACAGCTTCAGCGCCGGCGCCAGCGACACCGGCTTCTTGCACTCGTACTGCAGGTACATCTCAAGGTGGTCCTGCAGGTTGGCGCCGACGCCGGGCAGATGGTGCACCAGGTCGATGTCCAGGCTGCGCAGCAGGTCGGCCGGGCCGACGCCGGAGCGCTGCAGGATCTGCGGCGAGGCGATGGCACCGCCGCACAGCAGCACTTCGCGGCGCGCGGTGGCGCGCTGCGGCTGGTCGTTGTGCAGCCACTGCACGCCCACCGCGCGCTTGCCCGAGAACACGATGCGGTCGGTCAGCGCGTGGGTGACGATGGTCAGGTTCGGGCGCGGTTTGGCCAGGTCCAGGTAGCCGCGGGCGGTGCTGGAACGACGGCCCTGCGGGGTGACCGTGCGGTCCATCGGGCCGAAGCCTTCCTGCTGGTAGCCGTTGAGGTCGTCGGTGCGCGGGTAGCCGGCCTGCACGCCGGCCTCGACCATCGCCGCGAACAGCTCGTTGTTGCCGGCCTTGGGCGTGGTCACGCGCAGCGGGCCGTCACCGCCGTGGTAGTCGTTGGGGCCGATGTCGCGGGTTTCGGCCTTGCGGAAGTACGGCAGGCAGTCCAGGTAGGTCCAGTCTTCCAGGCCCGGCATGCTGGCCCAGTTGTCGTAGTCCATCGCGTTGCCGCGGATGTAGCACATGCCGTTGATCAGCGACGAGCCGCCCAGGCCCTTGCCGCGGCCGCAATCCATGCGGCGGTTGTTCATGAAGGGCTCGGGATCGGTCTTGTACGCCCAGTTGTAGCGCTTGCCCTGCAATGGGAAGGCCAGTGCGGCCGGCATCTGGGTACGGAAGTCGAGCCGGTAGTCCGGGCCACCGGCTTCCAGCAGCAGCACGCTGACATCGGCATCTTCGGTGAGGCGGGTGGCCAGCACGTTGCCGGCCGAACCGGCGCCGATGATGATGTAGTCGTACTCGTTGTGGGTGCTCATGGGTGTCTCCTGCAGGCCGGGGGCGCGCTGCATGCAGGCGTCCCGGCGGAATGTCGGATCGGCACGATGGCCGCACGATGGGGCGCGCGCAGGGCGCGCCGGTCAGAACACGCTGGCGTAGTCGCCCAGCTCGACCTGCACCGACTTGATGCGGGTGTAGTGGCCGAGGGTGGAAAGGCCGTTCTCGCGGCCGACGCCGGATTCCTTGTAGCCGCCGACCGGCATTTCGGCCGGCGATTCACCCCAGGTGTTGATCCAGCAGATGCCGGCTTCCAGGCGGTGGATGATGCGGTGGGCGCGGCTGACATCCTTGCTGACCACACCGGCGGCCAGGCCGAAGGTGGTGTCGTTGGCACGACGCACCACTTCGTCTTCGTCGTCGTAGGCGAGGATGCTCATCACCGGCCCGAAGATCTCTTCCTTGACGATGGTCATGTCATCGCGGCAGTCGGAGAACACGGTCGGCAGCACGTAGGCGCCATTGGCCAGTGCGCCTTCGGTGGCACGGCCGCCGCCGGTCAGCAGGCGGGCGCCTTCGGCCTTGCCGCTTTCGATGTAGCGCAGCACGTTTTCCATGTGCGGGAAGCTGGTCAGCGGGCCGAAGTTGGTCTCGGCGGCCATCGGGTCACCGATGCGGATGCGCTTGACGCGCTCGACCACGGCGGCCTCGAAGGCAGCCAGCATGCTGCGCGGCACGAACACGCGGGTGCCGTTGGTGCAGACCTGGCCGGAGCTGAAGAAGTTGGCCATCACCGCGATGTCGGCGGCGCGGTCGAGGTCGGCGTCATCGCAGATCACCAGCGGCGACTTGCCGCCCAGCTCCATGGTCACTTCCTTCAGCGACGAGGACGCGGCGCTGGCCATCACCTTCTTGCCGGTGGCGACGCCGCCGGTGAAGGAGATCTTCTCGATCACCGGGTGCTCGGTCAGCCACTGGCCGATCTCGCGGCCCGGGCCCTGCACGACGTTGAACACGCCGGCCGGCACGCCTGCTTCGGTGTAGATCTCGGCCAGCTTGATCGCGGTCAGCGGGGTCACTTCCGACGGCTTGAACACCATCGCGTTGCCGGCGGCCAGGGCCGGGGCCGACTTCCACATGGCGATCTGGATCGGGTAGTTCCACGCGCCGATGCCGGCGACCACGCCCAGCGGCTCGCGGCGGGTGTAGAAGAAGCTCGATTCGCGCAGCGGCAGCTGGATGCCTTCGATGGCGGTGGCCAGGCCGGCGTAGTACTCGACCACGTCGGCACCGGTGACGATGTCCACGGTGGTGGTTTCGGCCAGCGCCTTGCCGGTGTCCAGGGTTTCCAGGTGGGCCAGCTCGTCGTTGCGCTCGCGCAGGATCTCGACGGCGCGGCGCAGGATGCGCGAACGCTCCATTGCGGTCATCGCGGCCCACACCTTCTGGCCTTCGGCCGCGCTCTGCACGGCGCGCTCGACGTCGGCATGGCTGGCCACCTGCACTTCGGCGATCACCTCACCGGTGGCCGGGTTGACGGTCTTGAAGGTCTTGCCGCTGGTGGCATCGACGCGCTGGCCGTGGATGTAGAGCTGTTGGACGGGCAGGGTGGTCATGGGGCGTACTCCTTGGAAGGGGGCGGGTGCTGAAGCGCTTATAGCGCGCCAGCCTGCAACTGGAAGTCGATATAGCCGTATGCGATGCGCCGGGACTTCTCGGCGTTGAACTGGCCGCCGACTAGGCTGCCGCGCAGCCACAGGCCGTCGATCATCGCGGCCAGGCCGCGGGCGGCCAGGCGGGCCTGCGGGTGGGGCAGCAGGCGGTTGAACTGGTGGCACAGGTTGGAGAACAGGCGCTGGTCGTTGGCGCGCTGCAGCCGGGCCAGTTCCGGCTGGTGCATGCTGGCGGCCCAGAAGGTCAGCCAGACGCGCATCGCGGTGCCGTTGATCTGGCTGTCGTCGAAATTTCCATCGACGATCGCGCGCAGCTGCTCGCGCGGATCGTCGCCTACCTCGGCGCGGTAGCGGGCGACGGCATCCTTCAGTTCACGCAGGATCTGCCGCATTGCAGCATTGAGCAGGCCGTCCTTGTCGCCGAAGTAGTGGGCGACGATGCCGCTGGACAGCCCTGCCTTCTTCGCGATGGTGGCGACGGTCGCATCGGCCATGCCGATCTCGTCGATGGTCTGGAAAGTGGCCCGGATCAGCTGCTCGCGCCGTACCGGTTCCACGCCTTTCTTCGGCATTGTCTCTCCACGGATTGCGACCCGAAGGATCGGGCTGCCGGCCATTATGCTTTTTATTGATTGAACGTTCAATCAATAAACCCTAGGATGCGCTCGCGCCCCACGCCATGGGCCCGGTTTACCGGTCCGGCCCCGCCCATGTGCTCCCTCGGACTTGATGAGACGACCCCATGTCTTCCCTGGCTCATCCCAAGCGTTCGCCCCTGCGCTTGAACCGTTTTGTCTTCTTCAGCTCCTCGGTGTCGATCGGCATCCTCGGGCTGCTCACCGTTCTCTATCCCGAAGGCAGCGAGCACTGGCTGCAATGGGTGCAGGCCGAGGTCTCGGCAGCGTTCGGCTGGTGGTACATGCTGCTGATCGTGCTGTGCCTGGGCTTCGTGCTGTGGCTGGCGTTTTCGCCGTATGGCCGCATCCGCCTGGGCCATAACGAGGAATCACCGGCCTTCGGTTACGTGGCCTGGGTGTCGATGCTGTTCTCGGCCGGCATCGGCATCGCGCTGCTGTACTACGGCGCCTACGAGCCGCTGGACCACTTCCTGCATCCGCCCGGGCAGCCCGGCGGCACCGTGGCCGCCGGCCGCGAGGCGATGGTGCTGACCTTCCTGCACTGGGGCCTGCACGGCTGGGCGTTGTACGCGCTGGTCGGCGTGGCGCTGGGCTACTTCGCCTACCGCCGCGACCTGCCGCTGGCGCTGCGCTCGGCGCTGTACCCGATCTTCGGTGAGCGCATCCATGGTCGCATCGGCGACATGGTCGATGGGTTCGGCATCCTGGCCACGCTGATCTCGATGGTGACCAACCTCGGCATCGGTGCGCTTGTGGTGCAGTCCGGCCTGGTCTACCTGTTCAACATCCCGGATACGCCGCAGGTGCTGGTGGCGATCGTGCTGGTGATGATGGCGGTGGCCACCATCGGCGTGGTGGCGGGTGTGGAGAAGGGCATCGCCTGGCTCTCCAATCTCAACGTGCGCCTGCTGTGCGGCCTGCTGCTGTTCGTGCTGGTCACCGGCCCGACCCTGCACCTGTTCGACGGCCTGATCCAGAACACCGGCGACTACCTGGGCGCGTTCGTGCGCAAGAGCTTCGACATGTACCTCAACGACCCCAAGGGCCGTGAGTGGATGGGCTCGTGGACGCTGTTCTACTGGGCGTGGTGGATTGCCTGGGCACCGTTCGTCGGCCTTTTCGTGGCGCGCATTTCGCGTGGCCGCACCATCCGCGAAGTGATCATGGGCGTGCTGCTGATCCCGCTCGGCTTCACCCTGGCGTGGCTGTCGATCTTCGGCAACACCGCCATCGATCTGGTGCTCAATCACGGCCAGGCGATCCTCGGTGAGGTGGCGCAGAACGATGCGGCGATGACGCTGTTCAAGCTGCTGGAATACCTGCCCGGCGCGCCGTACGTGGCCGGTGCTGCGGTGGTGATCGGCTTCGTGCTGTTCCTGACCCCGGTCGACTCGGGCACGCTGATGATCGCCAACCTGTGCACCCGCCGCGTCGATGACGGCGTGGAGGACGGCCACGACGCGCCGATCTGGCTGCGCGTGTTCTGGGCGGTGGGCATCACCGTGGCCAGCGTCGGCCTGCTGCTGGCGGGCAACTTCAGCGCGATGCAGACAGCGGTGGTGCTGTGCGGCCTGCCGTTCTCGTTCATCCTGGCGTTCTACATGTGGGGCCTGCTGAAGGCGCTGCGCACCGACCCGGACGCGCCCCGCCGCTGAGCGCCTCTGTAGAGCCGAGCCCACGCTCGGCTGCTGTTGGCGCAGAAGCAGACGAGCGCAGGCTCGGCTCTACAAGGGGGCGTCGCAGACGCAAAGGGCCGGACCCACAAGGATCCGGCCCTTTTCCGTTACTTGCTGGCCAGCTGGCGCAGCACGTACTGCAGCAGGCCGCCGTGGCGGAAGTACTCCACTTCCTTCGGAGTCAGCAGCATCACCGAGACCTCGAAGGACTTCTTTGTGCCGTCGGCCTTGGTCGCGGTGACCGTGGCGCGCTTGCTGGCACCGTCCTGCAGGCCGGTGATGTCGATCACCTCCGAGCCGTCCAGGCCCAGCGACTGCGCGTTCTCGCCGTTGCGGAACTGCAGCGGCAGCACGCCCATGCCGACCAGGTTGGAACGGTGGATGCGCTCGAAGCTTTCGGCGATGACTGCCTTCACCCCCAGCAGCAGGGTGCCCTTGGCCGCCCAGTCGCGCGACGAGCCGGTGCCGTATTCCTTGCCGGCCAGCACCACCAGCGGCACCTTGTCGGCCCTGTACTTCATGGCCGCATCGTAGATCGCCAGCTTTTCCGGCTGGCCGCCAGCGGCGGGGTAGTACAGGGTGTTGCCGCCTTCCTCGCCACCGAACATCAGGTTCTTGATGCGGATGTTGGCGAAGGTGCCGCGGACCATCACGTCATCGTTGCCGCGGCGGCTGCCGTAGCTGTTGAAGTCGGCCGGCTGCACGCCGCGCTCCTGCAGGAAGCGGCCTGCCGGCGAGTCCTTCTTGATGTTGCCGGCCGGGGAGATGTGGTCGGTGGTGATCGAGTCGCCGAACAGGCCCATCACGCGTGCGCCGTGCACGTCGTCAATGCTGCCGGTCTGCATGGTCATGCCATCGAAGTACGGCGGGTTCTTGATGTAGGTGGAGGCATCGCTCCACTCATACAGGTTGCCGTCCGGCGAGGCGATGGTGTTCCAGCGGGTATCACCCTTGAATACGTCAGCGTAGTTCTGCTTGAACATCTCCGGACCGATGGTGGCGGCGATGACATCGCCGATTTCCTTGTTGCTCGGCCAGATGTCGCGCAGGAACACCGGCTGGCCATCGCTGCCGGTGCCCAGCGGCTGGGTGGTCAGGTCGATGTCGGTGGTGCCCGCGATGGCGTAGGCCACCACCAGTGGCGGGCTGGCCAGGTAGTTCATCTTCACTTCGGGATGCACGCGGCCCTCGAAGTTGCGGTTGCCCGACAGTACCGAGGTGACCACCAGATCGCCGGCGGCGATGCCGGCGCTGACTTCGGTCGGCAGCGGGCCGGAGTTGCCGATGCAGGTGGTGCAGCCGTAGCCGACCACGTAGAAGCCGATCTTCTCCAGCTCCTTCAGCACGCCGGCCTTTTCCAGGTAATCGGTAACCACGCGCGAGCCTGGGCCGAGCGAGGTCTTCACCCACGGCTGGCGGTTCAGGCCCTTGGCCGCCGCGTTGCGCGCCAGCAGGCCTGCGCCGATCATCACCGCCGGGTTGGAGGTGTTGGTGCAGGAGGTGATGGCGGCGATCACCACTGCGCCGTCCTTCAGCCGCACCTTGCGGTTCTCGATCTCGATGTCGGCAAAGCCCTTGGCCAGCTGCTCGTTGCCGACCGCAGCGCCGCCGCCTTCATTGACGAACGAGGACACATCCTCACTGCGCTTGTCACGGTTGGCGGTCATGCCGACCAGCGCTTCGCGGTAGTTCTTCTGCACGTCTCCCAGCAGCACGCGGTCCTGCGGGCGCTTGGGGCCGGCCAGCGACGGCTTCACCGTGCCCATGTCCAGTTCCAGCGTAGTGCTGTACTGGGCGTGCGGGCTGCCCGGTTCGTGCCACAGGCCCTGCGCCTTGGCGTAGGCCTCGACCAGGTTGATCTGCTCTTCGCTGCGGCCGGACAGGCGCAGGTAGTTCAGCGACTCGGCGTCGATCGGGAAGATGCCGCACGTGGCGCCGTATTCCGGGGCCATGTTGCCGATGGTGGCACGGTCGGCCAGCGGCAGGTGCTGCAGGCCGTCACCGTAGAACTCGACGAACTTGCCGACCACGCCCAGCTTGCGCAGCATCTGGGTGACGGTCAGCACCAGATCGGTGGCGGTGGCGCCTTCGGGCAGCTTGCCGGTGAGCTTGAAGCCGACCACCTGCGGGATCAGCATCGACGACGGCTGGCCGAGCATGGCCGCCTCCGCTTCGATGCCGCCCACGCCCCAGCCGAGCACGCCGATGCCGTTGATCATGGTGGTGTGGCTGTCGGTGCCGAACACGGTATCGGGGTAGGCCACCGCCTTGCCGTCCTTGTCCGCGGTCATCACCACGCGGGCCAGGTTTTCCAGGTTCACCTGGTGGACGATGCCGGTGTTGGGCGGCACCACCTTGAAGTTGTCGAAGGCCTTCTGGCCCCAGCGCAGGAAGCCGTAGCGCTCCTGGTTGCGCTGGAACTCGATCTTGCCGTTGAGGTCCAGCGCGTCCGGCTTGCCGAACACGTCGACCTGCACCGAGTGGTCGATGACCAGCTCGGAGGGAATCTGCGGGTTGATCTGCTCGGGCGAGCCGCCGAGCTTGACCACCGCATCGCGCATCGCGGCCAGGTCGACCACGCAGGGCACGCCGGTGAAGTCCTGCAGGACCACGCGCGCCGGCATGAAGGCGATTTCGGTGTCCGGTTCAGCGGACGGGTTCCAGCGGGCCACGGCTTCGATGTGGTCCGGGCCGACGGTGGCGCCGCCGTCCTCATGCCGGAGCAGGTTCTCCAGCAGGATCTTCATCGAGTAGGGCAGGTGGGAGATATCGAAGCGCTGGCCCAGCGTGGGCAGGCTGAAATAGTCGTAGGTCTTGCCGCCGACGTTCAGCTGGCTGCGGGTGGAGAACGAATCGCTCATGCGGGGTAACTCCTTCTTGCGGTTGGCTTGCAGTGGCCCGCCGTGGCGGGCCTGCTTGCGTGTGACGGTGGCGTTGCGGCCGCCGGATCCCCGCCAGTATGGCCGAGCAGGGAGGGGGCGGAACGCCCTTGGCGCAGGACGCAAGGTTACATGGCTGTATGTAGTGCGGATGTCACGGTTTGCCGCGCCACTGGCTCATCAGCATCTGCAGGAAACGTTCGGCAGTGGGCGAGAGCAGGGCGCCGCGACGACGCACGATGCCGATGGTGCGCGACACCACCGGGTTGCCGATCGGGCGGGTCACCAGGATCGGGTGGTCCCCATCGGGTGTGGCCATTTTCGGCAGCACCGATACACCGATGCCGGCTTCGACCATGCCCAGCGACGTGGACAGGTGGGTCACCTCGTAGTGCCAGCTCAGTTTCAGGTTCTCGCGTGCCAGCGCGCCGTCGAGCAGGGTGCGGTTGCCGCTGGTGCGATGCACCGTGATCAGCTGGTGCTGGGCCAGATCGGCCCATTCGACCTTGCGCTTGCGGGCCAGTGGATGGTCGCGGCGGCAGGCCAGCACGAACGGGTCTTCGGCCAGCACGTCGAAATCAAGGTTGGGATCGTTGGCGCCCATGAAGTTGATGCCGAATTCCACTTCGCCGCGTTCCACCGCCTGCAGTCCTTCGGTGGCCGGGATATCCAGGATGCGGAAGCGCACGTTCGGATGCGCCTCGTGGAAGCGTGCCATCACGCTGGGAAGGAAGTAGAACGCCGCCGTCGGCAGGCAGGCGATGGTCACCGTTGCGCCGCGGGTGTCTTCGCGCCCGCGCAGTGAAAACAGCGATCCGTCGAACTCTTCCAGCATGCGCCGTACCAACGGCAGCAGGTTCTCGCCGACAGCGGTCGTGCTGACGCTGCGCGTGGTGCGTTCGAGCAGGGGCGAACCGACCGCCTGCTCCAGCTTCTGGATTCGGCGGCTGAGCGCCGGCTGTGAAACGTGCAGGCTTTCCGCAGCGCGATGGAAGCTGCGCGTCTCTGCAACGAGGAGGAAAGCGCGCAGGTCGAGGATTTCGCAATTGATGCTCATTCGGTATCAATCATCCAAAAATCAGCAATTCACAGATCAATTGGGGTCATGCCAGTATCGAATCACAGAGGGGTCATTCATCCCCGATACGCATCAATCTAGCACACGTATGTCCAACGATCTGCTCAGCATTCCCTGCGTACTCATGCGCGGTGGCACCTCCAAAGGTCCCTTCTTCCTGGCATCCGACCTGCCGGCGGACACCGCCCGGCGCGACCGCCTGCTGCTGGAAGTGATGGGCTCGGGCCACCCGCTGCAGATCGACGGTATTGGCGGCGGCAACGCCCTGACCAGCAAGGTGGCGATCATCGACCGCTCCAGTCGCGACGATGCCGACGTGGACTACCTGTTCGCCCAGGTGCGGGTGGAGCAGCAGGTGGTGGACACCTCGCCCAACTGCGGCAACATGCTGGCCGCAGTCGGCCCGTATGCCATCGAACGCGGCCTGGTGCAGGCGCAGGATCCGCAGACGCGGGTGCGCATCTTCAACGTCAACACCGGCAAGCTGATCGTGGCAACGGTGGAGACCCCCGGCGGCGAAGTGGTCTACCGCGGTGATACGCGGATCGCCGGTGCGCCGGGTTCGGCCTCGCCGGTGCGGCTTTCCTTCCTGGACGCCGCCGGTGCCCGCACCGGCAAGCTGCTGCCCAGTGGCCATGCGCAGGAAACCATCCATGGCGTGGCGGTCAGCCTGGTGGACTGCGCGATGCCGATGATGATGGTGCGCGCGGCCGATATGGGTGTCCACGGCGACGCCTCGCCGGCGGAACTGAATGCGGATCACGCGCTGCTGGCGCGGCTGGAGGCGATGCGCATCGAGGCGGGTACGCGCATGGGCATCGCCGATGCGGGCAGCAAGGTGATTCCCAAGCCGGTACTACTTTCCGCACCGCAGCAGGGCGGCGACCTGCAGGTCCGCTACTTCATGCCCCACCAATGCCACACCGCACTTGCCATCACCGGCGCGGTCGGTTTGGCCACCGCCGCAGTCACGCCCGGCACCCTGGCCAACACTTTCGTCGGATGCCTGCCGATGCCGGGCAGCATTACCCTCGAACATCCGAGCGGCCTGCTGGAAGTGGGCCTGAGCCGCAGCTCGGACGACGCGCCGGTCGTTGCCAGCGTGGTCCGCACCGCGCGCCGCCTGTTCGAAGGGCGCGTGTTCGCGACTTCGCCCGCCGCTGCCGAAACCCATTCCACCGAAGCCCGCCAATGGACCTCAGCGGCATGACCTGAAACCGGTCGGGGCCGCGCAGATGCGCGTGGCCAGGCCACTACAACGCAGATGCTTCACTCCTGGGAGGGATGATGTACAAGCAGTTCTTCATGGCCGCGCTGTGCGCGGCGAGCCTGGCCGTGTCCGGTTGCGGCAAACACGATGCCAGCGGAGCCTCGGCGCCCGGCGGCGACAATGCGCCGGTGCGGATCAGCGTGGGTTCCTACAACCTCAACAACCTGCCGTTCTTCATCGCCGACGCGAAGGGCTATTTCAAGGATGCCGGGCTGGAGGTGAAGACCGAGAACTTCGCCCAGGGCGGCTCCAAGGTCCTGCAGGCGCTGGTGGCCAATTCCACCGATGTGGCAGTGGGCTTCTATGACCACACTATCCAGATGCAGGCCAAGCACAAGGACGTGGTCGGTTTCGTGCTGCTGTCACGCAACTCGGGCCTGGTGATGGCCGGTCGCGAGGATGCCAGCTTCGATCCGGCGCGCCCGCAGACCATCAAGGGCCAGAAGATCGGCATTACCGCCCCGGGTTCGTCATCCGACTTCTTCGTGCGCCACTTCCTGGCCCAGCATGACATCCCTGTGGACAGCATCTCGCTGATCGGCGTGGGTTCCGGCGCGGCGGCGGTGGCCGCGCTTGAGCAGGGCAAGATCGACCTGCTGGTCAACTACGATCCGGCCGCGACGCTGATCACCGATCGCAAGGTCGGCAGGATCATCATCGACGCGCGCAGCGACGAAGGCGCACGCCAGGTCTACGGCGGCCTCTATCCCACCTCGGTGATGTACGCCAACCGCAGCTTCCTCGAACAGCGTCCGCAGGCGGCCGAGAAGATTGCCCGCGCCGAACAGCGGGCGCTGAAGTTCATTGCCGACAACAGCGCCGAGGACATCGTTGCCGCGCTGCCGGACAGCTACGTCTCCGGCGACCGCGCCACCTATGCCCGTGCCGTGGAGAACGCCCGCGCGATCTTCACCACCGACGGCCACTTCACCCCGGCTGATCTGGAAACGCCGCTGAAGGTGCTTCGCGAGTTCAACAAGGATGTCGCCAACGCCGACATCGATCTGTCCAGGACCTACACCAATGCCTTCGTCGAGCGTGCCCACGCTGCGGCGCCGGCTGCCCAACGTTAAGCGGAGGTAACCCCATGGCCCTCAATGCCACCGTGCGCCAGCTCAACGGCGCGCCGCAGCTGGAGCCTGCACAGACCATGGTCGCCATCAACAAGGTGACCATGTCCTTCGGCGAGTTCACCGCCGTGCGCGATGTCGACATCCAGGTGGGCGACGGCGAGTTCCTCGCCATCGTCGGCCCCACCGGCTGCGGCAAGAGCACCATCCTCAATTCCGTGGCAGGGCTGCTCAAGCCCTCGTCCGGTGACGTGGCCATCGACGGCCGCACGGTCAACGGCGTGCAGGAGTCAGTCGGCTACCTGTTCCAGCAGGATGCGCTGCTGCCGTGGAAGACCGCCTACCAGAATGTCGAGCTGGGCCTGCGTTTCCGTGGCGTGCCCGAGGCCGAGCGCAAGGCCAAGGCCAACGCGTGGCTGGCCAAGGTCGGCCTTGCCGGCTTCGAGCACCGCTACCCGCACCAGCTGTCCGGTGGCCAGCGCAAGCGCGTACAGATGGCGCAGGCGCTGATCGTCGAGCCGAAGGTGATCCTGATGGACGAGCCGTTCTCGGCGCTGGACATCCATACCCGCCACCTGATGCAGAACGAGCTGCTGCGCCTATGGCAGGAGGATCGCCGCTCGGTGATCCTGATCACCCACGACCTGGAGGAAGCCATCGCCCTGGGTGACCGCGTGGTGGTGCTGTCTTCCGGCCCCGCAAGCCGGGTCGTGCGCAGCTTCGATGTGGACCTGGAACGGCCGCGCAACGTGGCGGAGATCAAGCTGGACGAACGTTTCACCGACCTGTACCGCGACATCTGGGCCTGCCTGCGCGGCGAAGTGGAGAAGAGCTATGCACGCCAAGACTGACCGCTTCATCCAGATCGCACTGGTCATCGCCGTGTTCGGTGGCTGGGAGGGCGGCATCGCGCTGGGCTGGATCGACCCGTTCTTCTTCCCGTCGCCGACGGCGATCGCGCAGCAGGCCTGGACCTGGCTGTCCGATACCTCGTTCTACCAGCACGTCTACATCACCCTGACCGAAACCGCGCTGGGCTACCTGATCGGTACCGGCCTGGGCGTGGCCGGTGGCGTCTGGCTCGGCCTGAGCCGCCGCTCGGCGCGCATCCTGGACCCCTTCATCAAGGGCTTCAACGCGATTCCGCGGGTGGTGCTGGCGCCGATCTTCGTGCTGTGGCTGGGCCTGGGCCTGTGGTCGAAGGTGGCGCTGGCGGTGACCCTGGTGTTCTTCACCACGTTCTTCAACGCCATGCAGGGCGTGCGCGAAGTGAACCCGGTGGTGCTGGCCAATGCGCGCATCCTCGGTGCGGGCCGCAGTGACCTGCTGCGCCACGTGTACTTCCCCGCGGCCGCCAGCTGGATCCTGTCCTCGCTGCGTACCTCGGTGGGCTTTGCCGTGGTCGGCGCCATCATCGGCGAATACCTGGGTGCTTCGGCAGGCCTGGGCTACCTGATCGCGCAGGCCGAGGGCAACTTCAATGCCGTGGGCGTGTTTGCCGGCATCATCATCCTGGCCGCCTTCGTGCTGGTCATCGATGCACTGCTGGATGTGGTCGAGAACAAGCTGATCACCTGGCGCCCCAACGCCCAGGCACAGGCCACCAGCTGACCGCGCTGCGCTGAGCCCGCATGCCGCGCCGCCGGGCTGACCCGGCGGCGCGCGCTGCCTCCCCCGATCTTCCCCCGCACCACCGCAACGGGCCAGCGCCAGGCCAGGGGGCCGGCTGGCCGGAGAGAGAGCCCATGAACACGCACACCGTGCTGCCCCGCGCAGCGCTGTCGGTCGCGCTCGGCCTGCTGTTGGCCAGCGGCCCTGCCGGAGCGCAGTCTGCCCCGGCCCCGTTGAGTCCGGCCGAACTGTCGGCACTGGTGCAGCAGCAGGCGCTGCAGATCCAGAAGCTTGAAGCGCGCCTGCGTGCCGTTGAAGGCGCACAGAGTGGCGTTATTGCGGCCGCGGTTGCGCCTTCGCCGGCACTGGAAACCCGCGTGGCCGCGCTGGAATCGAGCCAGTCCAAGGCACCGAAGGTGTCGTGGTCGAAGGGCGCACCCGAGTTCAGCAGCGCTGACGGCAACGTGGCGTTCCGCCCGCGTGGCCGCCTGTTCGTTGATGCGTCGAGCACTGACGGCTCGTCGGTGGCCGACCGCAACATTTCCGGCACCGAGATCCGCTCGGTGCGGCTGGGAGCCGAGGGTCGTTACGGCATTCTCGGCTGGGCGGTGGAGGGCGACTTCGCCGACAACGCGGTGGCCTGGAAATCGGTCTATGCCACCGTGGACCACCACCTGTTCGGCCTGCCGGCCGACCTGACCGTGGGCAATCGCTTGAACGATCGCGGCATCGACGGCTCCAGCAGCACGTCCAACACGCCGTTCCCGGACCGCAACGTGGTGGGCACGCTGATGCTGCCGCAGCGCGGCCTGTTCGGCGTGGGCCTGACCGAGCGCGTATACGGCAAGGGCTGGCACGCCAGCCTGTCGGTGGCGGGCAATGACCTGAACAATGCCGGCACCGACAACGACAGCCTGACCTGGGCCACGCGCGTGCACTGGAACCCGGTGGCCAGCAAGGCGGCCACCGTGCATCTGGGGGCATGGGCGTTCCACGAAGAGATCGCCGCCGGTGCCAGCGGTGTGCTGCGCAGTTCGGCCATCGCCGGGCACTTCAACGATCTGGTCAGGATCGCCCCGGGCACCCTGGCCGGCGCCAAGCGCAGCAACGCCTATGGCCTGGAAGCGGCTGGCTTCTTCGGCCCGGCTTGGGCCACCGGCGAATGGGGCACGCGCAACCTGCGCGGGGTCGATGCCGGAGGCCGCTACAACCTGGACCATCAGGCCTGGGCGGTGTCGGCGGGCTGGTTCCTGGCAGGCGCCGTTCCGGCCTATTCAGGCAAGGCCGGCACCTGGGGCAAGGTGAAAGTGGCCGACCCGGTGACCCAGGGCGGCGCGGGGGCCTGGGAGCTGAAGGCGCGCTATGAGGACGTGGACTACGGCGAGCTGCCCACCGGCGGCACCGGCCACGCCTGGACGATCGGAACGAACTGGTACCTGAACGACTACAGCCGGGTGATGTTCGAGGCGATCCGCTGGCAGACCTACAACCGCAGTGGCAGCGGGCAGGGCAGGGACGAGGGCACGACCTTCAATACCCGCCTGCAGGTGGCGTTCTAGGTACGTGACTGGCGGTATGGACCCTTTGGTATGTATAATTCGTGCATACCGAAGAGGGCCTACCGATGGAAGCCACTGTTGCAGAACGCGGACAGATCACCCTGCCCAAGGCGGTACGTGATGCCCTCGGCCTGACCAAGGGCACGCTGCTCAAGGTCGAGCTGGACGGCAGCCGCATCATCCTGCGCAAGAGTGTTGACGATGCCATCTCACGGGCGCGCGGCAAGTTCGCGCTGGATGGTTTCGAATCGTCCGAGGCGGCCGTGCGTTCGGTGCGCGACGAGGACTGACCGGTGATGATCGCCGTCGATTCGCCGGTGCTGGTTGAACTGCTCAGCAATGGCCCGCAGGCCGATGCGGTGGAAGCCATCCTGCGCCAGAGCCTGGTGGGTGGCCGCGTGGTGGTCTGCGGCGCGACCCTGGCCGAAGTCTGCGCATCGCTGCGCGGCGGCGCCGAAGTGCTCGAAGCGCTGGAAGAAATGGGCGTGCACTTCAACCCGATGGAGGCCAAGTCGGCGCTGCGCGCCGGCGAGATGCACCGCCGTCACCGCCAGCGCAGCGGCAGCCGCCGCAGCCTGGACGAATTCATGGTCGGCGCTCACGCACTGCTGCAGTGCGATGGCCTGATCACCTGGAACGACACGTTCTACCGCGACTACTTCAAGGGCCTGAAGCTGATCGTGCCGCAAGCCTGAGCCCACTTTGTTTTTTCAACCTACGCATTACCCGGGAGTTGTCATGTTGGAAGCCTACCGCCACCACGTCGCCGAGCGCGCTGCGCTTGGCATCCCGCCGCTGCCGCTGAGCGCGCAGCAGACGGCCGATGTCATCGAACTGCTGAAGAACCCACCGCAGGGCGAGGCCGAGTTCCTGCTCGACCTGCTGACCCACCGCGTGCCGGCCGGCGTCGATGACGCAGCCAAGGTCAAGGCCTCGTACCTGGCCGCGATCGCACTGGGCAGCGAGCAGAACCCGCTGATCAGCCGCGAGCGCGCCACCGAACTGCTGGGCACCATGCTCGGCGGTTACAACGTGGCCCCGCTGGTGCAGCTGCTGGACGATGCCAGTGTCGGCACCATCGCCGCCAACGGCCTGAAGAAGACCCTGCTGGTCTTCGATGCCTTCCACGATGTGCAGGAAAAGGCCAAGGCCGGCAACGCCAACGCCCAGGCCGTGCTGCAGAGCTGGGCCGATGCCGAGTGGTTCACCAGCAACCCGGAAGTGCCGCAGAGCCTGACCGTCACCGTGTTCAAGGTGCCGGGCGAAACCAATACCGACGACCTGTCGCCGGCGCCGGACGCAACCACCCGCCCGGACATCCCGATGCACGCCCTGGCGATGCTGAAGAACAAGCGCGACGACGCGCCGTTCACCCCGGAAGAAGACGGCAAGCGCGGCCCGATCCAGCAGATCCTCGACCTGAAGGACAAAGGCCACCTGGTCGCCTATGTCGGCGATGTGGTCGGCACCGGTTCCTCGCGCAAGTCGGCTACCAACAGCGTGCTGTGGTGGACCGGCGATGACATTCCGTTCATCCCGAACAAGCGCGCCGGTGGCGTCTGCCTGGGTTCGAAGATCGCCCCGATCTTCTACAACACCATGGAAGATGCCGGCGCGCTGCCGATCGAGCTGGACGTGTCGAAGATGGAGCACGGCGATGTGGTCGAGCTGCGTCCGTACGAAGGCAAGGCGCTGAAGAACGGTGAAGTGATCGCCGAGTTCCAGGTCAAGTCCGACGTGCTGTTCGACGAAGTGCGTGCCGGTGGCCGCATTCCGCTGATCATCGGCCGCGGCCTGACCGGCAAGGCGCGTGAAGCGCTGGGCCTGGCCCCGACCGACCTGTTCCGCCTGCCGGTGCAGCCGGCTGACACCGGCAAGGGCTTCTCGCTGGCGCAGAAGATGGTTGGCCGCGCCTGTGGCCTGCCGGAAGGCCAGGGCATGCGCCCGGGCACCTACTGCGAACCGAAGATGACCTCGGTCGGCTCGCAGGACACCACCGGCCCGATGACCCGCGACGAGCTGAAGGACCTGGCCTGCCTGGGCTTCTCGGCCGACCTGGTGATGCAGTCGTTCTGCCACACCGCCGCCTACCCGAAGCCGGTGGACGTGAAGACCCACCACACCCTGCCGGAGTTCATCTCCACCCGTGGCGGCATCTCGCTGCGCCCGGGCGACGGCGTGATCCACAGCTGGCTCAACCGCATGCTGCTGCCGGACACCGTCGGTACCGGTGGTGACTCGCACACCCGTTTCCCGGTCGGCATTTCGTTCCCGGCCGGTTCGGGCCTGGTCGCCTTCGCCGCGGCTACCGGCGTGATGCCGCTGGACATGCCGGAGTCGGTGCTGGTGCGCTTCAAGGGCAAGATGCAGCCGGGCGTGACCCTGCGTGATCTGGTCAATGCCATTCCGCTGTACGCCATCAAGTCGGGCCTGCTGACCGTGGCCAAGGCTGGCAAGAAGAACATCTTCTCCGGCCGTATCCTGGAAATCGAAGGTCTGCCGGAACTGAAGGTCGAACAGGCGTTCGAACTGTCCGACGCGTCGGCCGAGCGTTCGGCTGCCGGTTGCTCGGTGCGCCTGAACAAGGAACCGATCATCGAGTACCTGACCAGCAACATCACCCTGCTGAAGTGGATGATTGCCGAGGGTTACCAGGATCCGCGTTCGCTGCAGCGCCGTATCGAGAAGATGGAAGCGTGGCTGGCCAACCCGGAACTGCTGGAGCCGGATGCCGACGCCGAATACGCTGCCGTCATCGAGATCGACCTGGCCGACATCCACGAGCCGATCGTGGCCTGCCCGAACGATCCGGACGACGTGAAGACCCTGTCCGAAGTGGCCGGCGCCAAGATCGATGAAGTGTTCATCGGTTCGTGCATGACCAACATCGGTCACTTCCGTGCGGCCGCCAAGCTGCTGGACGGCAAGCGTGACCTGCCGACCCGCCTGTGGGTGGCCCCGCCGACCAAGATGGATGCTTCGGAGCTGACCAAGGAAGGCGTGTACGGCACCTTCGGCGCCACCGGTGCACGCATGGAAATGCCGGGCTGCTCGCTGTGCATGGGCAACCAGGCGCAGATCCGCGAAGGCTCCACTGCGATGTCGACCTCGACGCGCAACTTCCCGAACCGCCTGGGCCGCAACACCAATGTGTACCTGGGTTCGGCGGAACTGGCCGCGATCTGCTCGCGTCTGGGCCGCATCCCGACCAAGGAAGAGTACATGGCCGATATCGGCGTGATCGCTGCCAGCGGCGCCGAGATCTACCGCTACATGAACTTCGACCAGATCGAGGAATACCAGGACGTGGCCAAGACGGTCGCTGCCTGATGCGGTAAAGAAAAACCCCCGGCTCGCGCCGGGGGTTTTTTTGTGGGCCGCCGATGTACGGTAGTGCCGGCCGCTGGCCGGCAGTTCGTCGCGTGATGGTCTGTAGAGCCGGGCCCGTGCTCGGCTGCGGTTCGCGTGGTGCGTGGTGAGCCGAGCGTGGGCTCGACTCTACAACGGTCCCATCAGCCGCGGGCGAGGGCGAGCAGGCGCTCGGCAATGCGCTCCAGCGGTACCTGCTCCTGGGCCGCACCCAGCTTGAACGCGGCGCCGGGCATGCCCCAGACCACGCTGGTGGCCTCGTCCTGTACCAGGGTCGGCGCGCCAGCCTGGCGCATTTCCAGCAAGCCGCGTGCGCCGTCGTCACCCATGCCGGTGAGGATGGCGCCGATCGCATTGCCGCCGGCGCTCTGCGCGACCGAACGGAACAGCACGTCCACCGCAGGCTTGTGCCGGTTCACCGCCGGGCCGTCGTCGACCCGGCAGCGCCAGCGTGCACCGTCGCGGATGATGCGCAGGTGCTTGCCACCCGGCGGCAGGTAGGCGTGGCCGGGCAGCACCGCTTCGCCGTCACTGGCTTCGCGCACGGCCATCGCCGAGTGGCGGTCCAAGCGCTCGGCAAAGGCCGTGCTGAAGCTGGCGGGCAGGTGCTGGGTCATCACCACCGCTGGCGCATCGGCTGGCATGCCTTCCAGCACCACGCGCAGGGCTTCGGTGCCGCCGGCCGAGGAGCCGATTGCAATCAGGCGGTCGGTGGTACGGAACTGCGGTGCGGCCGGACGCATTGCCGGGGCGGCTTCAAGCGTGAGCTTCGGTGCGCTGCTGCGCATCAGCGGGCGCACCCGCGAGCGTGCCGCCATCTTCACCTTGGCGATGATCTCATCGGCGTAGCCCTGCAGGCCGCGCGCCACATCAAGCTTGGGCTTGGATACGAAATCCACCGCGCCCAGCGCCAGCGCCTGCAGCGTGGTGTCGGCGCCACGCTCGGTCAGCGAGGAGATCATCACCACTGGCAGGGGATGCAGGCGCATCAGGTTTTCCAGGAACGCCAGCCCGTCCATGCGCGGCATTTCCACGTCCAGGGTGATCACGTCCGGTGCCAGGCGCTTGATCTTCTCGCGCGCCAGCAACGGGTCGGCGGCGGTACCGACCACGTCGATGGTCGGATCGCTGGACAGGATCTCGGTGAGCATCTGGCGCACGACGGCGGAGTCGTCGACGATCAGGACCCGGCAGGGGGCGTTGCCGGTCAGGGTCATTCGAACAGCTCCACGCCGCCGGTGACCGGGGCCTTGGACAGGCGTGCACGTACCGCCGATTCGGTGGCGGCCACTTCGGCCTCATGGGCATGCGGCAAGCGCTGCACCACCACGCGGCCGGTATCGGCGAAGAACCAGATCTTGCGCGGATGGATGCCGCACAGGTCCTCGGCGATGATCGGGATGTGCTCGGCCTGCAGGTACTGGCGCACGAACTCGGCGTTGCGCGTGCCGACCGGGTTGCTGGTGAAGCCCTTGAGCACGTTGGCGCCGCCGAACACCTTGGCTTCGATGCGCTTGCGGTGCGCGCCGCGCTTGAGCATGTCGTTGATCAGCAGCTCCATCGCATAGCTGCCATAGCGCGCCGGTGCGCCATCGCCGGCATTGCCTTCGGGCAGCAGGAAGTGGTTCATGCCGCCGATCTTCAGCACCGGGTCGCGCAGGCAGGCGGCCACGCAGGAACCCAGCGTGGTGGTCAGCGCGGTGGTGTCATCGACCACCAGGTACTGGGTCGGCAACAGTTTGGCGGCGATGGTCTGGAAACGCGCGTCCTGGTAGCGCATCACATCGTCGGTACGCAGCGAGGCGTTCATGCGCCGGCCCTCGCAGCACGGCGATACAGGGTGCGTCCGCAGGGCTGGATCAGGTCGGCGGCGTGCAGGTAGTTCTCCGAGTGGCCGGTGTAGAGCAGGCCGTCTTCAGCCAGGTGCTGCACCAGCCGTCCGAGGATGGCGCGCTGGGTCGGCTTGTCGAAGTAGATCATCACGTTGCGGCAGAACAGCGCGTCGAACGGGCCGCCGACGTCGTAGCGCGGAGCGAGCAGGTTCAACGGACGGAATTCGATCAGTTCGCGCAGCGCCGGCAGCACCCGGCACTGGCCTTCGTTGGGGCCGCTGCCGCGCTGGAAGTAGCGGCGTCGCAGGTCCGGATCGAGATTGGCGACCCGATCGATGTTGTAGACACCGCGGCCAGCGGTGGCCAGCACCTGGGTATCGACATCGGTGGCGACGATGCGCACCGGTGGCTTGAGCGTGCCGAACGCTTCGCAGGCGGTGATCGCCATCGAGTACGGTTCTTCGCCGGTGGACGCCGCGCACGACCACAGCAGCAGCGGCGAGCGGCTGGAGCGCTGCTGCAGTTCTTCGCGCAGCTTGTCGAAGTGGTGGGGCTCGCGGAAGAACGAGGTGAGGTTGGTGGTCAGCGCGTTGGTGAACGCCTGCCACTCCTCGCCGTCTTCCTGTTCCAGATGGTCCAGGTACTGCTGGAAGCTGCGCATGCCCAGCGTGCGCAGGCGGCGCGACAGACGGCCATACACCATGTCGCGCTTGGCCGGCGCGAGGGCGATGCCCACGCGCTGGTAGATCAGGTCGCAGACACGGCGGAAATCACGGTCGGCGAACTCGAATTCGCGCGGGCCGGTGACGATGGGAGTAGGACTTTGCACGGGGGACGTGTCCATCGGCGGGGGCGGTGGCCGAAGCCACCGCGGGTGGGTCTCAGAATTCCTGCCAGTCGCTGTCGCTGGCGACGAAGGTGCTGGCGTTGCTGCTGCGACGGACCGGCGCGGGTGTGCTGGTCGGCTGCGGACGTGCCACGGTGGTGATGCGCGGTGGCTCCACGCGTGCGGCAACCGCCTTCACTGCAGCGGAGACCTGGTTGTCGAGGCGGAAGATCGCCACGGCGTCGGCCAGTTGCGCGGCCTGGTCTTCCATCGCACGT
>NZ_JCAKRX010000016.1:0-97289 GCF_059515225.1 Stenotrophomonas sp. CS3K5 | reverse complement strand
CCTCATTCCTCCGCCGAGGGCGGGTTCGACGCCAGCAGTTCCAGGTGCCGCTGTTCCATTTCCTGGCGCAGCTGGCGGCGGATCTGCGCGGCGGCCTGGCGGCGCTTCTCATCGGAGGTGGCCGGCTGCAACGGCGGCACCGGCGTCGGCCGACCGTCCTCATCCACCGCCACCATGGTGAAGAAGCAGCTGTTGGCGTGGCGCACGCTGCGCTTGAGGATGTCCTCGGCCACCACCTTGATGCCGATTTCCATCGACGAGGTGCCGGTATGGTTCACCGAGGCCAGGAAAGTGACCAGTTCACCCACCGCGATCGGCTGGCGGAACATCACCTGGTCCACCGACAGGGTGACCACGTAGCGGCCGGCGTAGCGGCTGGCGCAGGCGTAGGCCACCTGGTCGAGCAGGCGCAGGATGGCGCCGCCGTGGACCTTGCCGGAGAAATTGGCCATCTCCGGCGACATCAGCACGGTCATGGACAGCTGGTGGGTTTTCAGTTCGGTCGACATGGCCCGATTGTATCGACAACCGGGGAGTGCCGGCCGCTGGCCAGCAACCGCGCACTGTTTTCCCGGCATCATGAGAAAGCCGGCCAGCGGCCGGCTCTACCTGAAAAGAGAAGGGCCGCTTGCGCGGCCCTTCGTGTTTCTTACTTCAGCTTCGCATCGGCGCGCAGGGCGGCGGCGCGGTCGGTCTTCTCCCAGGAGAAGGCCGTGGCGTTGACGGTCTCGCCTTCGCCGTTGAGGTAGCTGAACTCCTTCGGCTTGCGGCCGAAGTGGCCATAGGCCGCGGTCTGCTGGTACATCGGGTGCACCAGGTCGAGCATCTTGATGATGCCGTACGGGCGCAGGTCGAAGTGCTTGCGGATCAGCTTCTCGATCTTGTCGTCGCTGATCTTGCCGGTGCCGAAGGTGGTGACCGAGATCGAGGTCGGCTCAGCCACGCCGATGGCGTAGGAGACCTGCACTTCGCAGCGGTCGGCCAGGCCGGCGGCAACCACGTTCTTGGCGACGTAGCGCGCGGCGTAGGCAGCCGAACGGTCGACCTTGGACGGGTCCTTGCCGGAGAACGCGCCACCACCGTGACGGGCCCAGCCGCCGTAGGTGTCGACGATGATCTTGCGGCCGGTCAGGCCGCAGTCGCCCACCGGGCCGCCGATCTCGAACTTGCCGGTCGGGTTGATGTGGAACTTGGTGCCCTTGTGCAGCCACTTGGCCGGCAGCACCGGCTTGATGATCTCTTCGCGGACGGCCTCGATGAGGTCCTTCTGCTTGATGCCCGGGGCATGCTGGGTCGACAGCACCACCGCGTCGATGGCCGAGACCACGCCGTTTTCATAGCGCAGGGTGACCTGGCTCTTGGCGTCCGGGCGCAGCCACGACAGCGGCGAGTTCTTCTTCTTGCGGATCTTGGCCTGCTGCTCGACCAGGCGGTGCGACAGGTGGATCGCCGCCGGCATGTAGCTGTCGGTCTCGTTGGTGGCATAGCCGAACATCAGGCCCTGGTCGCCAGCGCCCATTTCTTCCGGCTTCTTGCGGTCCACGCCCTGGGCGATGTGCGGCGACTGCTTGCCGATCAGGTTCAGCACGCCGCAGGTGGCGCCGTCGAAGCCGACGTCGGAGCTGTCGTAGCCGATGTCCGTGATGACCTTGCGGGTCAGCGCTTCCAGGTCGATCCAGGCGCTGGTGGTGATTTCACCGGCCACAATGGCAACACCGGTCTTGACCATGGTCTCGCAGGCCACGCGGGCGCGCTGGTCCTGGGTCAGGATCGCGTCCAGCACCGCATCGGAGATCTGGTCGGCAACCTTGTCCGGATGGCCTTCGGAGACCGACTCGGAGGTGAAGAGATAGCTGGACATCAGGCGGTATATCCCTTGATTCGGATGGAAAGATGGGCGCGCATGATACACGGGGTGCGCCGCCTGTGCATTGTGAACTGGTACCGGTTGCCGGTGGTTAAGCCCGCGTAGGCCCGCAGGGGCCGCCAGCGCGGGATTGGGGCCCAGCCTCGAGGCCCAGTGTTCCACCAGCGTGACAACGGGCGGGCGGCCTGGCGGCCCCGACCGCGCAGGTCGCGACGCCGACGGGCGGGGGGCCGTCGTCATCGTTCTGCCCCAGAACCGCCATCTGGCTGCCGCCTGCCGGGCGCAGGCTGTCGGCCAATCCGGCCGCCGGGCATGAGTGGATCCGCCATGCAGGAACTCGAACAGCGTCTCCAGCAACGCTTCCCCGATTGGTTCCATGGCCGTCGTGGCCAGCTGGCGCGGCCGTTGCTGCGCAGCGTCGGCCGCTGGTCGCGGCTGGACCAGATCGAGGCCTTCCTGCAGCGCAGCTCCGGCCTGCGCGGCTTCGGCTTCGTCGCCGCCGGCCTGGAGTTCATCGACGGCCAGTACCAGGTGGACCCCGCCGCCCTGGCCAAGATTCCGGCCAGCGGCCGCCTGCTGATCGTGGCCAATCATCCGTCCGGGGCGCTGGACGCCCTCGCACTGCTTGACGCGGTCGGCCGCATCCGCCGCGACGTGCGGATCGTGGCCAACGACCTGCTGGGGGCGATTGCGCCGCTGCAGGATCTGCTGCTGCCGGTACGCATCCTCGGTGGCAAGGCGCAGCGCGGCAGCCTGCATGCGGTCGAAGAAGCGTTGGCGGCCGAGCAGTGCGTGATCGTGTTCCCGGCCGGTGAAGTCTCGCGACTGTCGCTGCGCGGTATCCGCGATGGCCGCTGGCAGCGCGGGTTCGTCCGCTTTGCCCGCGCCGCCGGCGCGCCGGTGCTGCCGGTGCGGGTGGAGGCGCGCAACTCGGCGCTGTTCTACGGCGCCTCGACCCTGTTCAAGCCGGCGGGCACCGCGCTGCTGGCGCGCGAAATGTTCACCCGTCGTGGCCGCCCGCTGCGGCTGAGCATCGGCGAGCCGATGCAGCTGGGCAAGGGCGGTGATCCGGGCGCACAGCTGCTGGCGGTGCGCCGCGCGCTGTATGCGCTGGGCCGCAACGGTGTGGCCGCCAATGCCGCTGCCTTCGCAGGCCCCGAGCCGCTGGCGTCCCCCGTGCCGCCCTCGCAGGTTGCCGCCGGCATCGCCACGGCCACCCAGCTGGGCCAGACCGCCGACGGCAAGCAGATCCTGCTGGCGACGTGTACGGCCGACTCTCCGCTGCTGCTGGAACTGGGCCGCCTGCGCGAACTGACCTTCCGTCAGGTGGGTGAGGGCACCGGCCGCAGCCGTGACCTGGACGACTACGACCCACAGTACGAACACATCGTGATCTGGGACGCGGCCGCGCAGCGCATCGCCGGCGCCTACCGGATCATGCGCGGCGCGCAGGCGCTGGCCCGGCACGGCCTGTCCGGGCTCTACAGCGCGTCGTTGTTCCGCTATTCCGACGACGCCATCACCCACATCGCCGAGGGCCTGGAACTGGGCCGCAGCTTCGTGGTGCCCGACTACTGGGGCAGCCGCAGCCTGGACTACCTGTGGCAGGGCATCGGCGCCTACCTGCAGTGCCGGCCGGGCATCCGCTACCTGTTCGGTGCGGTGTCGATCAGCGCGGCGTTGCCTCGTGATGCGCGCGAGCAGCTGGTGGCGTACTACCAGCGCTATTACAGCGGTACCGCCGGGCTGGCCGAATCGAACCGGCCGTTCCAGTACTTCGCCGCGCCACCGAGCTTCGGTGAACTGGATGCCGGCGCCGCGTTCGATGTGCTCAAGGCCAACCTGGCCGCGCTGGGGACCGGGGTGCCGACGCTGTACCGCCAGTACACCGACCTGTGCGAACCCGGCGGTGCGCGTTTCCTGGCTTTCGGCGTCGACCCGGACTTCAGTGATTCGATCGACGGCCTGATCGAAGTGGACCTGTGCGCGATCCGGCCGAACAAGCGCAAGCGCTACCTGCGCGACGCGGGGGTGCCGGCATGAGCACGCTGGCGAACCTGTCGCCGCACCGGCGCGCCGTGTTCGTCTCCGACGTGCACCTGGGTTCGCGTCATTGCCATGCCGCCGAGCTGGCGCGGTTCCTCTCGCAGCTGCGCTGTGATCGGTTGTACCTGGTCGGTGACATCATCGACCTGTGGTGGATGGCCCATCGCCGTGCCAACTGGCGGCAGTCGCACAGCGAAGTCATCCAGGCCCTGCATGCGCTGCGCCGCGCCGGCACCGAGATCATCTACATCCCGGGCAATCACGATGCCTCGCTGCGCCACGTGTGCGGGGTGATGCTGCCGGCAATGCAGGTGCGCCGGCGTGCCATCCACGTGACTGCCGACGGGCGCCGGCTGCTGGTCGCGCACGGCGACGAGTACGACGGCGTGACCCATTTTGGTGGCCTGCAGGAAAAGTTCGGTGACTGGCTGTACTACCGTATCCTCACCGGCAACCAGGCGCTGAACGCGGTGCGGCGCCGGCTGGGCATGCGCTACTGGTCGTTGTCGGAGTTCCTGAAGAAGCGCAGTGGCGCGGCCGAGCGTTATATCGAGCGCTTCGTGCAGGCCGGGCTGGACGACGTGCGCCGGCGCGGGCTGGATGGCATCGTCTGCGGTCATATCCACCGCGCCACGCTGGTGGAGCGCGATGGCCTGGTCTACGCCAATGACGGCGACTGGGTGGAGAGCCTGACGGCGCTGGCCGAGGACCATGATGGCGCGTTGCGCCTGCTCGATCACAATGGCCAGACGCTGGTGGAGTTGCCGGGCGCGCGATTGTCACAGGCGGCCTGACCGCGTCCGTCCCCTTGTAGAGCCGAGCCCATGCTCGGCTGCCGTTACGCGCAACGAAGAGCAGCCGAGCATGGGCTCGGCTCTACATGCACCGCCCGCAAGCCGCTAGCATCGGGCCATGGATTCCCTGACCCAGATCGTACTTGGTGGCGCCGTTGCCGCTGCCATCGCCCCGCCCGGCCATCGCCGCGCGGCCCTGTTGGCCGGTGCCGCGCTGGGTACCCTGCCGGACCTCGACGCGTTGTGGCTGGGCTTCACCGCCGCTGATCCGGTGGCGAACATGATCGAGCACCGCAGCTTCAGCCATTCGCTGCTGGTGCTGCCGTGGGTGGCCGCATTGATCTGGTGGCTGTTCAAGCGCTTCGGCAACGGTCGGGTCGCGCAATCGCCGACGCGCTGGTTCTGGGCGATCCAGCTGGCGCTGGTCACCCATCCGGTACTGGACGCCTTCACCGTCTACGGCACGCAGCTGTGGTGGCCGCTGCGGCCGCATCCGGCGATGGGCTCGAGCGTGTTCATCATCGATCCCGCCTACACGGTGTGGCTGCTGCTGGGCTGCGTGCTGGCCTGGTTCGGACGTGCACGGCCGTGGGCGGGCACGGTGCTGGGCCTGGCGCTGCTGGTCAGCAGTGCCTACCTGGGCTGGGGCCTGATCGCCAAGGCGCAGGTCGACCGTGCCGCGCAGCAGAGCCTGGCGGCGATGGGGCTGGGCGACGCGCCACGCTTCTCGGTGCCGATGCCGTTCAACACGCTGCTGTGGCGGGTGGTGGCGATGACACCCAGCGGCTACGTGGTGGCTGACCGCTCGCTGCTGGCCGACCAGGGGCCGATGCAGTTCGAGGGCCATGCGTCCAACGTGCAGGCACTGCGCGAAGCCGCGGCGATTCCAGCGGTGCAGCAGCTGCAGTGGTTCAACCGCGGTTTCATGCGTGCGCAGGTGGTGGAAGGCCGGCTGGTGCTGAGCGACCTGCGCATGGGCCTGGAACCGGACTACACCTTCAACTTCGTGGTGGCCGAGCAGGTGGACGGGCGGTGGCAGGCGATCGTGCCCGAGCAGCGCCGCACCGATTACGCCAGCCCGCAGGCACGGGCCGAGATGAAGGGCCGGCTGGCAGCGATGTGGCAGCGGATCTGGCACACCGCGCCGTAGATCCACGCCATGCGTGGATGGCACCGTAGATCCACGCCATGCGTGGATCGGACCCTCAATACACCGTAGCGCGGCCCTGCACGAACGAATAGAAGAACACCGCATTCGGATCGTTCTGCACCAGGCGGAACTCGCGCCGCATGCCTTCCACCGTTTCCTCATCCACCGTACCGGCCTGCAGCAGCTGGTCGGCGGCCGACAGCAGCAGCTGTTCCCAGAACGCGATCATCGTCTTGCGACGGGCCGGTTCGCGGTTGTCCAGGTGGATGGTCTTGATCTCGGTGTGCACATCGCGGAAGCCGCCGGCCAACAGCAGGTTGCCCAGCTTGGCACCGACGAACGGATCGCCGCCATGGTCGTACTGGAAGTCGTTGAAGGCCATCCAGTAACGCCAGATGTGCGGCGAGTACGGATCGAGCAGGAACGAGGCGTTCATCACTTCGGTGATGTACACCGGCGATCCGGGGGCGAGTACGCGGCGCACTTCACTGAGCACGCGCGCTGGCGACGGTACATGCTCCAGCACCCAGCACAGGAACGCGGCATCGAAGCTGCGCGCTTCGAAGGGCAGCTCGCCGGCGTCGGCCTGCTGCAGCGTGTAGCGGTCGCTGCACCACGGCGTGCGGGCCAGGTTCTCGCGGGCAGTGGCCAGCTGGGCCTCGCTCAGGTCCACGCCGGTCACGTGCAGCTCGGGGAAGCGGCGCAGCAGGATCTCGGTCTGCGCCCCCACGCCGCTGCCCACTTCCAGCAGGCGCCGCGCGCCGCTGTAGTCGATCTGGCCGAAGATGCTCGATTCCAGCAGGCGGGCCTGGGTCATCAGGCGCTGCTGCTCGGTGCCGGAGAATCCGTGCAGGTAGGTCGGGGAAGAGATCGGCGGAGTCATGGCGGGCTCGTGTGGAGGTCGAGTTTGCTGGGGAGCGTAGCGTCGAGCTTGCTCGACTGTTCTGAAAACCAGTCGAGCAAGCTCGACGCTACAAATGCGCAGGTGATCAGGCGGCCGACGGCAATGCCGGTTCCCCGGCGATCAGGCGGTCGAAGTACTCGGTGGTCAGCGCGATCTGGCTCTGCGGGTCTTCGGCACGGTTGACCACCGCACGGAAGGCGGCGTTCTCCGGCCGGTCCTTGGCATACCAGCCCAGGTGCTTGCGCGCGATGCGCACACCCTGCGGCTCACCATAGAAGGCATGCAGCGCATGCAGGTGGCCCAGCAGGATGTCGCGCACTTCGGCCAGCGAGGGCGGCGGCAGTTCCTGCCCGGTGGCCAGGTAATGCGCCACTTCGCGGAAGATCCACGGCCGGCCCTGCGCCGAGCGGCCGATCATCACCGCATCCACGCCGGTCTGCTGCAGCACGTAGGCGGCCTTCTGCGGCGAATCGATGTCGCCATTGGCGATCACCGGAATGCGCAGCGCGGCCTTGATCTCGGCAATGGTGCTGTATTCGGCCTGGCCGGTGTAATGCTGGTCGCGGGTGCGGCCGTGCACGGCCAGCGCGGCGATGCCGCTGTCTTCGGCAATGCGGGCAATGACCGGGCCATTGCGGTGGTCGCAATCCCAGCCAGTACGGATCTTCAGGGTGACCGGCACATCCACCGCGTTGACCACCGCTTCCAGGATGCGCGCCACCAGCTGCTCGTCGCGCATCAGCGCCGAACCGGCCCAGGCGTTGCACACCTTCTTGGCCGGGCAGCCCATGTTGATGTCGATGATCTGCGCGCCATGGTCGACGTTGTAGCGCGCCGCCTCGGCCAGCTGCTGCGGCTCGGTGCCGGCGATCTGCACGCTGATCGGCGCCGGCTCGCCGTCATGGTCCATGCGGTGGATCGACTTGCGCGTGTTCCAGAAGCGCGGGTCGCTGATGGTCATTTCCGAGGCGGCCAGGCCCGCGCCCAGCCGTTTGCACAGCAGGCGGAACGGCTTGTCGGTGACGCCGGCCATGGGCGCCAGCACGACGTTGGGGGCAATGGTGTACGGGCCGATCTGCATGCGCCCATTGTAGAGCGCGGGCGGGGCCTGGGCGGTGTCGGTGGGCCCCGGGTTCAGGCCGATCGGCACCGACCTCATGCCGTACCGGCATCAGCAGATGCTTGACGGTTGCTTCCGCCGCCCCCAGGCGCGGGTGATGGTGGGCGGCTGGGTGGGCCGGTAACGCGCATCCACCCATGGCGTGGATCTACCACGGGCTCCCCGGTCGCTTCCCACGGGGGTGTGGCCATCCCTCGGTAGATCCACGCCATGCGTGGATGGACGGCCAAAAAAAAACCGGGCATCTGCATGCCCGGGCCTCTTCATCCACAGATGGAGTGGATCTACACGTCGGCCGGGGTGAAGCGCGGCATCGCCGCAGCGGCGCCTTCCTTCTCGGTGGAACGGCCGGCGAACTGGTTGGCGAAACGCACGTGGCGGGCGAACGGGGCGTCGGCCACCTGCGCCAGCGAGGCCGCCAGTGCACCGTTGAAGGCGTCACCGGCACCGGTGGTGTCGATCGCCTGCACCTGCTCGGCACCCACGCGGTAGTAGGGCTGGGTGTCGCCGCGCAGGTTTTCGTCGGCATGCGAGACGAACACGCCCACCGACCCCAGCGTCACCACCACCGTGCCGTTGCCGACCAGCTTGCGGCACAGCGCATGCAGGCTGGCGCCATCCAGCGCGGCCACGTCGTTGGCATCCACGCGCTCGCCGACATGGCGGCCGAGCAGGGCGACGAACTCGGTCTCGTTCGGGGTGATCACATCGGCCAGCTTGAGCAGGCCGATGGTCGAGGGCGCGTCGGCCGGCGCAGTGTTGAGCACGGTGGTAACACCTGCCTCGCGGGCGGTGGCCAGTGCCGCTTCAATGGTCTGCACCGGCGATTCCAGCTGCACCAGCACCACCTTGGCGGCGGTCAGCCGCGCCTGCTGCTGCTGCAGGAAGTCGGTGCTGAGCGCGGCGTTGGCGCCGGGGCCGATGACGATGGTGTTGCGGCCACGCGCGTCCACGTAGATGCCCGCGGTGCCGGTCGGCTCGCTGCTGGCCTCGGCGATCAGCCCGAAACCATCCTGCGCGGCCAGTTCGCGTGCGGTGGCACCACCGGCGTCATCGCCGAGCGCGCACACGAAGTGCGTCTCGGCGCCGGCGCGGCAGGCGGCCACGGCCTGGTTGAAGCCCTTGCCACCCGGGCCGGTGCTGTAGCGGCCGGCAATGGTCGCGCCCGGTGCCGGCAGCGACTCGCACCGCCACACGTGATCGACATTGAAGGAACCGACGACAACGACACTGCTGCTCATAGGGAATCTTTTCTCAACCAAGGGTTCAACTGAAGTGCGTCAGCACGCCGGCGATGGTGGCCGTCATGAAGGTGGCAATGGTACCGCCCAGCACCGCGCGCAGGCCGAACTTGGCCAGGTCGTGGCGACGTTCCGGGGCCAGACCGCCGATACCGCCGATCTGGATGGCGATCGAGCTGAAGTTGGCGAAGCCGCACAGCGCGTAGGTGGCGATCAGGCGGCCTTCGTCGGACAGGGTCACGCCGGCGATCTGGCCGTTCACGATCTGCGACAGTTCGGTGTAGGCCACGAATTCGTTGATCACCACCTTCTGGCCGATCAGCGAACCGACCGTGGTGGCGTCGGCCCACGGGGTGCCGATCACCCAGGCGATCGGGGCCAGCACGTAACCGAAGATGGTCGACAGGTTGGTCGGCTTGCCGATCATCGCGGCCAGGCCGGTGACATCACCGATCCAGGTCAACGGGGCGTTCAGCAGGGCGATCAGGGCGATGAAGGCCAGCAGCATGGCGCCGATGTTCAGCGCCAGCTTCAGGCCGTCACCGGCGCCGGCGGCGGCTGCGTCGATGATGTTGCTGGAGGTCTTCTCCACTTCCATCTTCACCGTGCCGCGGGTCAGCGGGGTGCCGGTTTCCGGAATCAGCAGCTTGGCCACGACCAGGGTGGCCGGCGCCGCCATGATGCTCGCCGCCAGCAGGTGCTTGGCGTAGAACGCCTGCTGCACCGGGTCGCCGCCGCCGAGCATGCCCACATAGGCCGCCAGCACGCCGCCGGCGATGTGCGCCATGCCGCCGATCATCATGGTCAGCAGCTCGGACTGGGTCATCTTGGCGATGTAGGGGCGCACGGTCAGCGGCGCCTCGGTCTGGCCGATGAACACGCTGGCGCAGACGCTGGTGGTTTCCGCGCCGGACACGCGCATCACCTTGGTGATCGCCCACGCCATCACGCGCACGATCGCCTGCATGACGTTGAGGTGGTACATCACGCCCATCAGCGCCGAGAAGAAGATGATGGTCGGCAGCACCTGGAAGGCGAAGATGAAGCCGTAGTTCTGAGTGTCCATCAGCGAGCCGAAGATGAACTTCGAGCCTTCATTGACGAAGCTCAGGACCTTGACGAAGCCGTGGCCCAGCGCGTCGAACACGTCGCGGCCGCCCGGCACCAGGATCACCAGCGCCGCGAAGGCGATCTGCAGGGTGATACCGGTGGCAACCAGCTTCCAGTCAACCGCGCGCTTGTTGTTGGAAAACAACCAGGTGATGCCGATCAGCACCGCCAACCCGAACAGGCCGAAGCCGATCCTGCCCAAACCTTCGACCATGTGAGTGACTCCCCTGGGGCGTCGCGAAAAACGGGAAGCCTAGTGCAGGGCCGGGGCCGGGGCAAGGAAAAGCAGCGTGCAGGCGGCCATCGGTACCGATCAGGCCAGCAACGGCAAGGGCTTGCGGCCGGCGCCGGCAGGTAGAATGAGGTTCGATCCCGGCCCGGATGCGGGCCCGCAGCAGGAGATTTGCATGCACTACCGTCGCCTGGGCTCCACCGGCCTGCCGATTTCCGCCCTGTCCTTCGGCGCCTGGATGACCTTCGGTGACCAGATCCCGCGCGACCAGGCCCGCAACCTGGTGGCCGCCGCCTGGGACCACGGCGTCAACTTCTTCGACAACGCCGAGGGCTATGCCAACGGCCGCGCCGAACAGGTGATGGGCGATGTGATTGCCGACCTGCGCCTGCCGCGCGATGGCTTCTGCGTGTCCAGCAAGGTGTTCTTCGGCAGCGCCAAGGACCCGCGGCCGACCCAGCGCGGCCTGTCGCGCAAGCACGTGACCGACGCCTGCCACGCCGCGCTCAAGCGTCTGCGGGTGGACTACCTGGACCTTTACTACTGCCACCGCCCGGACCCGGACGCACCGGTTGCCGAGACCGTGCATGCCATGGACACCTTGGTGCGGCAGGGCAAGATCCTCTACTGGGGCACCTCGGAATGGTCGGCTGCGCAGATCCAGCAGGCGCTGGACGTTGCCGAAGCCCACAACCTGCAGGGCCCGTCGATGGAGCAGCCGCAGTACAACCTGCTGCACCGCGAGCGGGTCGAAGTCGAGTACGCGCCGCTGTACGCCCGCGCCGGCCTGGGCACCACCGTCTTCTCGCCGCTGGCCTCGGGCCTGCTGACCGGCAAGTACGACCAGGGCATTCCCGATGATGCACGGCTGGGCCGGGAAGGCATGGAATGGCTGCAGGACCTGGTGCTGGGGGCCGACGCCGAAGCGCGCCTGGCGCAGGTACGCCGTTTCAGCGAAGTGGCGCGCGCGCTGGGCCAGGCCCCGGCCACGCTGGCCATTGCCTGGTGCCTGCGCAACCCGAACGTGTCCAGCGTGATCCTCGGCGCCAGCCGGGTCGAGCAGCTGCTGCAGAACCTGCAGGCGCTGGACGTGCTGGAGCGGGTGGATGCCGCCGGCTGGGCGCAGGCAGAAGCCGCGTTCGCCTGACAACCCTTTGTAGAGTCGAGCCATGCTCGACTTCGCGCGCAGCGCGGGTGTTTCCAGACGACGGCGCCAAGAGCAGTCGAGCATGGCTCGACTCTATAAAGGTGCCACGCCATTTTGATTGACGAAATCTATCGAATTTACGAATTCGATCATTAATCTCATCAATGAAAGTGAGAATGGTTGTTGATTGTCAACTGAGAATCATTATCATTTAACTCGTCCCTCGCACGAGTCCAGATGCTCATGAATGCTCAACCTGTACTGCTGCGCCCCGAAACGCTGACCCTCCGCGATCGTCCGGTCCGCGTCGTTCCGCCGGAAGAGGTCATCGACAGCGAAGCCCTGCTCAAGGGCCGTCGTGAAATCCTGATCCAGCACGGCGACCGCTTCTACCGCCTGCGGCACACCAGCAACGACAAGCTGATCCTGACCAAGTAACCGCGGTCTGGTCGCCCGCCTCCCTCCCTCCTGCCGGCAGCGTCGGCAGGGTGGGCGACCCGTCCGCGCCCGCTCTCTCCCCCTCGGTCTACCGCGTGCACCTTCCGGGTGTGCCGGTAACCGGGGGTTCCCCTGCCTGACCGACCGAACCCGATGACCCGCCATACCGCCCTCTGCCTTGCCGTCTGGATCGCGCTGCCGCTGTCCGCACACGCCGCTGCTGCGGCCAGCGCCGCCCCCGAGGCGCGCGAATTCGACCGCGTGCAGGTCACCGCCACGCGCACCGAACGCGCGGTCAGCGACGTTGCCGCCACCGTCGATGTGATCGACCGCGAACAGATGGATCGCCATCTGGTGCAGGACATCAAGGATCTGCTGCGCTACGAGCCGGGCCTGTCGGTCAGCCGCAGCGCGGCGCGCTTCGGCCTGGGCAGCATCCGCATCCGCGGCCTGGACGGCAATCGCGTGCGCGTGCAGACCGATGGCATCGCCATGCCGACCAGCTTCAACATCGGCTCGTTCTCCAACGCCAACCGCAACTTCACCGATCTGGACACGCTCAAGCGCGTGGAGATCGTGCGCGGCCCGGCCAGCTCGTTGTACGGCTCGGACGCACTCGGTGGTGTGGTGGCGTTCGTCACCAAAGACCCGGCCGATTACCTCAAGGACGGCAAGGACAGCTACGTCGGCCTGAAGTTCGGCTACGACGGCGAGTGGAAAGGCCTGCTTGGCGGGGTGACCAGCGCCTTCGGTGGTGAGCACTGGAGCGGCATGGTCAACATCAACCATCGCCAGGGCCAGGAAACCGACAACAAGGGCGACGTGCGCAGCCTGGACAACACCCGCACCGCCCCCAATCCGCAGGACCGCGACGGTCGCAGCGGCCTGGCCAAGCTGGTCTACGCACCGAGCGAGGACCAACGCTTCCGCCTGACCGTGGAAGGCAACGAAGACAACACCGATACCAACGTGCTGTCCTCGATCGACCGCACCACTACCACCGGCATGAAGGCACGCGATACGCAGAACCGAACCCGCGTGTCGTTCGCGCATGAAATGGATGCGCTGGACAAGAGCTTCGCCGACAGCCTGCACTGGCAGCTGTATACCCAGCACAGCGAAACCACCCAGATCACCGACGAAGACCGTGCCAACCGCAGCCGTCGTCACCGCGAGTTCAACTTCGACCAGCGCGTGTATGGCCTGCAGGCCCAGTTCAACAAGGCCTTCAGCACCGGCAGCGTCGAGCACGCGTTGACCTATGGCTTCGAGGGCGCACGCACCGAGATCCGCCAGAAGCGCGATGGCTTCCAGGTCCTGGCCAACGGCCAGACCAGCACCACCATCCTGCCCGATGCGTTCCCAGTCCGCGATTTCCCGATCAGCAAGACCACCGAGCTGGGACTGTACGCACAGGATGAAATGCGCCTGGCGGGCGACAAGCTGTCGCTGGTGCCTGGCGTGCGCGTGGACCGCTACGAACTGAAGCCGGAGGTGGACAGCATCTTCGCCGAAGACAACCCGGGCGTGGCGGTGGCCAAGCTGACCAAGACCAGCGTCTCGCCGAAGTTCGGCCTGGTCTACCGCTTCACCGACCAATGGTCGCTGTTTGCCGGCTACTCGCATGGCTTCCGTTCGCCGCCGTACAACGACGTCAACCTCGGCTTCACCAATTTCGCCTTCGGCTACACCGCCATTCCCAATCCGGACCTGAAGCCGGAAACCAGTGATGGCATGGAACTGGGGCTGCGCTTCCTGTCGCCGGCCGCCTACGTCAGCCTCAGCGGCTACTACAACGAGTACAAGGACTTCATCGAGTCGCAGTCGCTGGTGGGTACCAACGCACAGGGCCTGATGGTGTTCCAGTCGCGCAACATCGCCGACGCCCGCATCTATGGCGCCGAACTGAAGGCCGGCGTCGACTTCGGCCAGATCAGCCCGAGCCTGCAGGGTTGGGCACTGCGCAGTGCGGTGGCGTGGTCGCGTGGCGACAACAAGACCGAGGATGTACCGCTGGATTCGGTCGACCCGCTGCGTGGCACCGTCGGGCTGATGTATGACACCGACACCTGGGGCGTGGAACTGGCCGGCACCTTCGTCAAGCGCAAGGACCGCGTCGCTTCGGCCACGGTGTACCGCCCGGCCGGCTACGGTGTGGCCGACCTGATGGCGCACTGGAACTTCGCCCCGGGCGCCACCTTCAACGTCGGCGTGTTCAACCTGGGCGACAAGCGCTACATCGATTGGTCCAACGTCTCCAGCGTGGGGTCGACGCTGTCGCCGACCAGCCGCGTGCTGGACCGCTATACCAGCCCCGGCCGCACCCTGTCGGCCAGCCTTGCCGTGTCCTGGTGATCCCATGAGCCGAGCCCTGTCCGCCCGTCGTCTGTCGTCCGCCCTGCCGCGCCCTTCGCAGCAGGCGTGGCCCACGCCGGCGCAGCTGGCAGCGCTGGGCACCGTGCTGTGCCTGCACAACGCTGACGGCAGCGAACTGGGTGGCTGGCACCAGGCGGTGCGCGTGCACGCCTGCCAGGGCGTGGACAGCGAGGGTCTGCGCGAAAGCCTGTGCTTCCTCGACGGACGCGGCCGCTGCGTGTGGCGGCTGTACCTGCTGCCGGACAGCGATTTCCTGGCCTGGGACCGGCTGGTCGCATCGCTGCCACCGGGCCCGGAGCACGACAGCGATGGCAGCGTGGGCGAACGCCTGTGGCGGCGCCTGGCCGGTCATCTGGGCGGGCAGCGCTGGCGCCTGTGCGCACTGCGCCTGCACGCCGCCGACGAGGGCCGCACGCTGGCCGCGAGCCTGTCCACGTTGTCGTCACTGGGCGCGGCCACGGCACGCCGCATCGCACGCATGGAAGGTGCCGAGGGCGAACTGGCGATCGACGACTGCTGCTGCGCCGATGCGGCGCGGCGCCCGGCGCAACGCGTCCCCGGCGACCTGCCGCTGATCCGCCTGTGATCGTTTCCTGATCGAACGCCTGTCGGCCACCGATGGCCTCTCAACGAACCTGCAACCCCGAAGGAAGACCCCGATGAAGTTCCAGACAGCCAGCGCCCTGCTGTTGCTCGCCGCCAGCGGCGTTGCCAGCGCGCAGCCCTCCGACATCGCCCGCGACCATGACAGCATCCTGGCCATGCAGGGCGAGTACACCGTTGATTTCGCCTTCGACGAAACCGTGCTGCTGAAGCCGGGCTACGAGCGTGCGCCGGCCATGCGCAGCGGCGGCAACGAAGTGGTCGTCGTGGTCGAGGACAGTCCCAAGCGCATCGTGCTGCAGCATCTGCTGCTGGACGAGAAGAGCGGCCACATCACCAAGCACTGGCGCCAGGACTGGGTGTACGAAGCGCCCAACCGCTTCGAGTTCAGTGCCGACCAGACCTGGCAGGTACGCAATATTCCGGCCGCCGTGAACCAGGGCGCCTGGACCCAGTGCGTGTACGAAGTGAGCGATGCCCCGCGCTACTGCGGCACCGGCAAATGGAGCTACACCAACAACGTGCCGAGCTGGACCAGCGACCTGAGCTGGCGCCCGCTGCCGCGTCGTGAGTACACCAAGCGCAGCGACTACAACGCGCTGGCCGTGATCAACCGCCACACGCTGACCCCGAACGGCTGGACCCACGAACAGTTCAACACCAAGGTGCAGCGCAACGCCGATGGCAGCCAGGTGGAGATCGCCCGCGAGTTCGGTTTCAACGACTACGTGAAGACCACCGAGATCGACTTCACGCCGGCGCGCAACTACTGGAAAGCCACCGCCGGCTACTGGGCCAAGGTGCGCCAGCGCTGGGACGGCTTCCTCGGCCAGGCCCCGGGCGTGCATCTGAAGACCAAGCTGGACGGCATGGCGATGATCATCCCGCTGTTCACCCAGGCCGAAGAGATCCAGGCCGGCAAGAAGGTGAAGGACACGCAGATCGACGCGGTATTCGCCGAGTACGTGGAAAAGGCCCGATAACGTCGGGTCAGACTCGACTGACTCCGCTTCGTTCTGGCAGTTGCCGAGCTTGCTCGGCACGCTCTTTCCCGCATCCACGCGTGGCGTGGATCTACCGGTTCCGGCGTCGCGTCAGGCTTCGCGCAGGGCCAGCGCCGGCGGCGTGTGCAGGATGCGGCGGGTGCCCCACCAGCCGGCCAGCAGGCTCAGCCCGATACCGACCAGCCCGCCCAGCAGCAGGCCCGGCCAGGGCGGCAGCAGCGGCAGCTCGAACACCTTCTGCGAAACCACCACACCGATGGCCGCGGCCGCGCCCACCGCCAGCAACGCGGCCAGCGTGCCCAGCGCACCGAACTCGACCAGCACCGCACCACGCAGCTGCCGCCGGGTCGCGCCCAGCGTGCGCAGTACCGCGCTGTCGTAGCGGCGTTCGCCGGCCGTGGCCTGCAGCGCGGCCAGCAGCACCAGCACGCCGGCCAGCAGGCTGAACACCATCACCAGCTGCACCGCCTGCGCCACCCGCTCCATCACATCGCGCACCTGCGAGATCACCGCATCCACATCCAGCAGCGACAGGTTCGGCTGCGCGCGCACCAGCTCGCCCAGCCCGGCGGCCTTGCCGGCCGGCAGATGGAATGCCGACAGCAGGTTGTGCGGGGTGTCACCCACCGCATTGGGGTTCAACAGCACGAAGAAGTTGGGCCGGAAGGTGTTCCAGTCGGCCTTGCGTACGCTGGTGACGGTGAACTCGCGTTGCTGCTCGCCCACCGCAATGCTGATGCGGTCGCCCGGATGCACGCCATAACGCTTGGCCCAACCGATCTCCACCGACGCTTCCGGCGCCGTGCTGTCGGCCTTCCAGAAGGTGCCGTCGACCAGCGTGTTGGCCGGCGGGAAGGTACTGCGCCAGCTGAAGTTCAACGGCCGGTTCTCGTCGTCGTCATCGCGCTGGCCTTCGCCCTGATCCGCTTGACCGCTCTGTTCCGGCGTGCGGTCCACCCGCAGCGGCGGCTTGCCGTTGATCGCGATCAGGCGGCCGGTGGCCATCGGTTCGACGCTGGCGTCGTTGGCGCCGAGCCCGCGCAGCGCGGCCAGTACGTCCTGGCGCTGTTCGGGCTGGATGTTGATCAGGAAGTAGTTCGGCGTATCGGCCGGCAGCCGCTCGCGCCACTGCTGCAGCAGGCCCGGTCCAGTCACCGCCAGCAGCAGCAACGCACACAGCGACAGCGACAGCCCGACCAGCTGCATCACCGCCAGCAGCCGGCGCCGGGTCAGTGCGGCCAGGCCCAGCCGCCAGTTGCCGTGGAGGCGGTGCTGCAGGCCGCGCAGCAGCTGCAGCAGCACGAAGCCGACCGCGCCGGCCGCCACCGCCAGCGCCGCCAGGCCGCCGAGCACCCACAGCGCCAGTTTCAGGTCACCGGTGACCTGCACCGCCAGCAGCAGGCTGGCGCCCAGCGCGGCCACGTAGGCCAGCAGCGAGGCCGGCGGCAGCGCGGCGAAGGAGCGGTTGAGCACGCGCATCGGCGGCACCCCGCGCAGACGCAGCAGCGGCGGCAGGCCAAAGCCGAACAGCAGCAGCAGGCCGATGCCGGCGCCGGTCAGTGCCGGCATCGCTTCGGGCAGCGGCAGGCGCTGCGGCACCAGGCTGCCCAGCACCTGCACCAGCCCCTCCTGCGCCGCCATGCCCAGGCCGATGCCGAGTGCGCAGGCCGGTACCGCCAGCATCAGCAGCTGCAGCGCCAGGCCAAGCAGGACGTCGCGCTGGCGTGCGCCCAGGCAGCGCAGCACCGCCACCTGGTCGATGCGGCGCAGGGCGAAACGGTTGGCCGCCAGTGCGGTCGCCACGCCGGCCAGCAGTACCGCCAGCAGCGCACTCAGGCCGAGGAAGCGGCCGGCCAGGTCGAAGGCCTGGCGCACGCCGCGCTGGGTGTCGTCCACACTCAGCAGGCGCTGGCCCTTCACCTGGGGCAGCAGCCACTGGCGCAGCGCGGCAACCTGGTCGGCCGGGCCGGCGAACATCAGGCGATAGTTGACCCGGCTGCCGGGGCCGAGCAGCCCGGTGCCTTCCACATCGGCGCGGTTGACCAGCAGGGTGGGCGAGAGCGTCAGCAGGTCGCCGCCTGTGTCCGGCTCGGACTCGATGATGCCGGCGATGCGCAGCGTGCCGCTGCCGAATTCGAGGTCATCGCCGGCCTTCAGCCCCAGCCCCTGCAGCAGGCGCGGGTCGGCATAGGCCTGGCCCTGCGGCGGCATGCCGGCGTTGTCGATCAGCGCGCCGCCGGGCGTGGCGCGCACCCGCAGCGTGCCGCGCAATGGGTAGCCGGCCTGCACCGCCTTGATGCTGGCCATCTGGCTGGCATCGCCCTGGAACAGCACGCTGCCGAAACTGGCGATGCGGGTGTGTGCCAGGCCACGGCGCTGCGCTTCTTCGGCGAAGGCCGCTGCCGGATCGGTGCGGCCTGCGATGCCGAGGTCGCCGCCGAGCATCTCCGCCGCGCTGCCGGTCAGGGCCAGGTTGACCCGGTTCACCAGCGTGCCGACCGCGGTCATCACCGCCACGCCCAGCACCAGTGCGGCGAACACGGTCAGCAGGTCGCCGGCCAGGGCTTCGCGGCGCAGCGCGCGCCACGCATGGCGCAGCAGGTTCATGCCTGGGCCCCGTGTTCGACCGGCAGCAGGCGGCCGTTGTCGATGCGGTGGATGTACTGGCAGCGCTGGGCCAGGCGCAGGTCATGGGTGACCAGCACCAGCGTGGTGCCGCTGCCGGCATTGAGTTCGAACAGCAGGTCGCTGATGTGCTGGCCGGTGGCGTGGTCCAGCGAGCCGGTCGGTTCGTCGGCAAACAGGATGTGCGGGCGGGTGACGAAGGCGCGTGCCAGTGCCACGCGCTGCTGCTCGCCACCGGACAACTGGCGCGGATAGTGGCGGGCACGGTGGGACAGGCCGACCTGGGCCAGTACCTCATCGACCCGCGCGCGGTCCTCGCGGCCGGCCAGTTCCAGTGGCAGCGCGACGTTCTCGGCGGCGGTCAGCGCCGGCAGCAGGTGGAAGCTCTGGAACACGAAGCCGACGGTGCGCGCGCGCAGCTGCGCCCGCGCTTCTTCGTCCAGGCTGCCCAGATCCTGCCCGGCCACCGCGATGCGGCCACGGCTGGGCAGGTCCAGCCCGGCCAGCAGGCCGAGCAGGGTGGTCTTGCCGGAACCTGAAGCGCCAACGATGGCCACGCTGGTGCCTTCATGGACGGTCAGGGTGATGTTGTCCAGTATGTGGACTTCACCCTCCGGGCCCTGCACGGATTTGCCGACCTGGTCGACGGCGATGGCGACGGACGCGCTGCGGGGGGACAGGCTGTCGATGAGGAGACTCCAATGCGCAAGACGGGATGGAGCCGGCGAGCCGGCGCGATGATGGTGCTGCTGCTAGCGTTGCTGCTGTTGCCCGGGCTGGCCTGTGCCAAAGGTCCGGCCGGTACCGTGCTGGTGCTTGGCGACAGCCTAAGTGCCGCCCACAATATCCCCGCCGATGCCGGTTGGGTCAGCCTGCTGGACAAGCGGGTCAGGCAGCAGTCGAAAACCCCACCGCGCATCGTCAATGCCAGCATGAGCGGGGAAACCACCGCCGGCGCGCTGACCCGCCTGCCGGGCCTGCTGGCGAAGGAGAAGCCGAGTGTGGTGGTGATCGCGCTGGGCGGCAACGACGCGCTGCGCGGGCTGACCCCGCTGCAGGTGCAGGCCAACCTGGAAAAGATGGTGCAGGCCAGCCAGAAGGCCGGGGCCAAGGTGCTGCTGCTGGGCATCGACGTGCCGCCCAACTATGGCCTGGCCTACCGCCAGCGCCTGGCCGCGGTCTATCGCGCGCTGTCCACGCAGTACAAGGTGCCGCTGCTGCCGTTCCTGCTGGAAGGCGTGGCGCTGCAACCGGGCATGATGCAGGCCGACGGTCTGCACCCCACCGCGCAGGCGCAGCCGAAGGTGCTGGACAATGTCTGGCCGCTGCTCAGGCCGCTGCTCTGAACCGTTTGATTTCCTCTTGACGGAACTTCACATCACGTCCACCGTCGATACGGCATGTTTCACAAAGCTGAAGTTAGAGGGAATCACATGCGTCAGACGAAGGAGACCTCCGGCTTGGTGCTGGTGGTCGAAGACAACCGCAACATCTCCGAGATGATCGGGGAATACCTGGAAGGTCGCGGCTTCGAAGTCGACTATGCACAGGACGGCCTGGATGGCTACCGCCTTGCGGCGGAAAACAGCTATGACGTCGTGGTGCTCGACTTGATGTTGCCGCGCCTGGATGGCATCGAAGTGTGCCGTCGCCTGCGCAATGATGCGCGCAAGTCCACCCCCGTGCTGATGCTCACCGCACGCGACACGCTGGACGACAAGCTCACCGGCCTGGGTTTCGGTGCCGATGACTACCTGACCAAGCCGTTCGCGATCCAGGAACTGGAAGCGCGCCTGCGCGCGCTGATCCGCCGCGAACGTCGCCAGGTCGGTTCGGAAGTGCTCAAGGTCGCCGACCTGGTGCTCGATCCGGTCAGCATGCGTGCAACCCGTGCCGGTACCGAGCTGCAGCTGTCGCCGATCGGCCTGCGCCTGCTGACCATCCTGATGCGCGAATCGCCGCGTGTGGTCACCCGCCAGGAAATCGAACGCGAGATCTGGGGCAACGGCCTGCCCGATTCGGACACCCTGCGCAGCCATCTGTACAACCTGCGCAAGATCATCGACAAGCCGTTCGACCGTCCGCTGCTGCACACCGTGCAGAGTGCCGGTTACCGCATTGCCGACATTGCCCAGCCGATGGCCTGAGCGGAGCCCGCGCCGGTGCAGATGCAGGCACGGCCGGGCAACGGCCCCGCAGGATCAGGTCGATGAGCCGCCGGCAGCGCCGGCGGTCATCTGCCGTGTACGACTACGGCGCGGTGCGCTGCCTATAATCGCAGCGCTCTGACCGGGACTCCGCAATGCCGCACGGCCTGCCGCGCAAGATCCGTATCGCTTTCATCCTGCAGGCAGTGCTGGCCAGCCTGGGCATCCTGCTGGGTGCCTGGCTGGTATCGCTGGTGATCAAGCACAGCCTGGTCGGCGCGGCCCTGCGCGAGGAGGCGGCGTACTACTGGACGCTGCACGACGCCTCGCCGGTGCAGCCACCACCGAACACCCAGAACATCCGCGGCTACCTGCTGGAAAACGGGCAGTCGGCGCTGAGCCTGCCGGCCAACCTGCGCAACCTGGAACCGGGCTTCCACGAGCTGCCCAAGGACGATCAGCTGGTGCTGGTGGATGTACGCCCGGCCGGCCGCCTGTACCTGGTGTTCCTGCGCTCGCGCGCGGAAATGCTGGCGTTCTGGTTCGGCATCGTGCCGGTATTGCTGACCCTGCTGGCCGTGTATGGCGCCAGCTGGGTGACCTACCGTGCATCCAAACGGCTGGTATCGCCGGTGAACTGGCTGGCACGACGGGTATCGCGCTGGGACCCGGGTCACCCGGAGGCGGCCGATCTGGAGCCGAACAAGCTGCCGGCGGACATGCAGGGTGAGACCCGCCAGCTGGCCGCTGCGCTGCATTCGCTGGCCAACCGGGTCAGCGCGCACGTCGCGCGCGAACGCAACTTCACCCGCGATGCCAGCCACGAGCTGCGCACGCCACTGACCGTCATCCGCGTGGCCAGCGACATGGCGCTGGGCGATGAGACCCTGCAGCCGCGCCTGCGCCGCAGCCTGCAGCGCATCCAGCGTGCCGGCCGTGACATGGAGGCGGTGATCGATGCGTTCCTGATCCTGGCCCGCGAGGCCGACGTCGAGCCGCAGATCGAACTGTTCGACGTCAACGACATCGTCCGCTACGAAGTGGACAACGCCAACGAACTGCTGGGCAGCCGTCCGGTGTCGGTGCACCTGCACAGTGATGGCCCGGTGCAGCTGCATGCGCCGCCGCGGGTGCTGCAGGTGGTGGTCAGCAATCTGGTGCGCAATGCCTGCAGCTACACCGACGACGGGCGCATCGACGTGTCCGTGCACAACGATCGGGTGGTGGTGCGCGATACCGGCATCGGCATGTCGGCCGAGGCACTGGCGCGGGCATTCGAGCCGTTCTACCGCGCCGAGCCGAGCCGCCCGCAGGGCACCGGCCTGGGCCTGTCGATCGTGCGCCGGCTGTGCGACCGCTTCGGCTGGAAGGTCAGCCTGAGCAGCGAACCGGGGCAGGGCACCGAGGCCACGGTGATCTTCCGCTAGAGGACTTTTGCCGGGCTGCGCCCGGCACCCGCCGAGGCAACGTCAACTTCAGAAGCAGGCACTGCAGGACACGCCGTAAACCCCGCTCCGCGGTCCGGCCCAGCCGCTAGCGGCTGGGCGTTCGGGCGCTTGCGAAGCAGTGCTTCGCAAGCAAAGCGCCCTCACCCATGGGGGCTCGATGGCGCCATCCATGGCGCCAACGGTCCTGCAAACCCACACCGCCCCGCCTTCGACAGTTTCCCGCGATCCACAGTAGATCCACGCCATGCGTGGATGGGGTTGCTCAGTTGCAGTTGACCTTCGGCGCCAGCGCCTGGGTCCAGATCGCATAGCCGGCCGGGGTCATGTGCAGCATGTCCTCGCGGAACAGCTTCGCATCCGGCTGGCCGTCGGTACCGAGCATCGGCGTATAGATGTCGGTGTAGCCGGTATTGGGCAGTCTGGCCAACGCGGCCTTGATCAGCGTGTTGGCCTGGTTGATCGCCGGCAGCAGGTGCGCACGCGACGGGCTCGGCTTGATCGACAGGTACTCCACCGTGGTCTTCGGCAGGTCGCGATGCACGCGCTGCACGAAGGCGACCACGTCGTCGCGCACCTGGGTCGCGCTGCGGCCGCTGTTGAGATCGTTGTCACCGGCGTAGAAGAACACCTTGCACGGTGCATACGGCACTACGATGCGGTCGGCATACCAGGTGCTGTCACGCACTTCCGAACCGCCGAAGCCGCGATTGAACACCGGCTGGCCGGGGAAGTCGGTGGCCAGGCTCTCCCAGTAGCGGATGGAGGAGCTGCCGATGAACTCGATGCCACCGCGCGGTGGCGGGCTGGTGCGGTCAGCGCGGGCGAAACGGGCCATGTCGTCGGCCCAGGCCACGTTGGAGACCTGTTCGGGCACACGCGGTGCCGAGGGGGGGCTCAGGGCCTGCGCCAACGGTGCGGCGCTCAGCAGGCCCAGCATCAGCAGGCAGGTAGGGCGGCGGGACATCTGGTGCTCCAGCAGGCGGGGACCCCCATCTTAGAAGGGCGCGGCGATGCGGTGCTTGCCTCAGGCAGGCCATTCGCCGGGGCGATCCAGGGTATGGCGGCTGGCCTTGTGGCAAAATGGCGTCCATCTGCCTATTCCTGTGCACTCATGATTCCCTGCCGTGCGTCTGAGCGGTCGCTGCGCCGCGCCCCTGTTGCTGGATGCTTCGCCCGTGGCTGACCACTTCGGCCACCTGCCCCGGGGCCCGCGTCGCATCTTCCAGGCCGCCCGCTGGTCCTGGCAGGGCCTGCGCGCCGCCTGGCTGCACGAGTCCTCGTTCCGGCTGGAGGTCTACCTGCTGGTGCTGTTGACCCCGCTGGCGATCTGGCTGGGCCAGACCCCGGTGGAGCGCGCGCTGCTGATCGGCTCGATGCTGCTGGTGCTGGCGATGGAGCTGGCCAACTCGGCCATCGAGGCGGTGATCGAACGCTATGGCAGCGAGATCCACGAGCTGGCCGGCCGCGCCAAGGACATGGGCTCGGCGGCGGTGTTCGTGCTGATGATGAACGTGCTGCTGTGCTGGGCCCTGGTCGTGGTGCCGCACGCGCTGGCCGGAACCTACGGCTGAAACCCCATTCCCCCACTGCCTTGAAGAGATTCCATGTCCTTTGAGTTCCTCGCCGACCCCAACGCCTGGGTGACCCTGTTCACCCTCAGCGCGCTGGAAATCGTGCTCGGCATCGACAACCTGGTGTTCATTTCCATCGCGGTCAGCAAGCTGCCCGAAGAGCGCCGTCCGTTCGCACGCAAGCTCGGCATCGCCGTGGCGTGCATCACCCGCATCGCGCTGCTGGTGTCGCTGGCCTACCTGGCACACATGTCGGCCAACCTGTTCACCGTGGCCGGCATGGGCATCTCCATCCGCGACCTGGTGCTGATCGTCGGTGGCCTGTTCCTGATCATCAAGGGCTACATGGAGATCAAGGAGCTGATCACCGGTGGCGAAGACGAGAACCCGGCCACCAGCAAGGCGTCGGGCGTATTCGGCATGGTCATCCTGCAGATCGCGATCATCGACATCGTGTTCTCGCTGGATTCGGTGATCACCGCCGTCGGCATCGCCGACCACATTCCGGTGATGGTCGCCGCCATCCTGCTGTCGGTGATGGTGATGCTGCTGGCGGCCAACCCGCTGGGCCGCTTCATCGACGCCAACCCGACCGTGAAGATGCTGGCGCTGGCCTTCATCCTGCTGATCGGCGCGGTGCTGATCCTGGACGGTCTGGACGTGCACGTGCCCAAGCCCTACATCTACGCCGCGATGGGCTTCTCGGTGCTGGTGGAGTGGCTGAACCTGCTGATGCGCCGCCGCGCACGCGACCACCACGTGCCGGGTGCCGGCGACTGGTAAGCAGGTCACAGGCAAGCGTGTCACCCAGAACCCCCGGCCAACGCCGGGGGTTCTGCGTTCTGGGCGCCGCTGCGCTCGCCGGGCCATGCCCAGCGAGGCAGGCGTGCCCGTCTGTGAACTGGAATCAACAGTGTTTTCCCGGGGCGAGGCTTAATCGCCCGCGGCAAAGCGCGCAGGCTACGCACCTGCCCGTTTCCGCCCCACACGATCCCATGAACTCCAGAGCCGCCCTATTGGCCCTTGCCGTCGGCGCGTTCGCCATCGGCACCACCGAATTCGCCCCGATGGGCCTGCTGCCGGTCATCGCCGACGGCGTCGGCGTCGGCATTCCCACCGCCGGCATGCTGATCACCGCCTATGCCGTGGGCGTGATGCTCGGTGCCCCGGTGATGACCCTGCTGATGGGGCGCTTCGGCAAGCGCACCGCGCTGATGCTGCTGATGTCGATCTTCGTGGTCGGCAACCTGCTGTCCGCGCTGGCGCCGAACTACGGCCTGCTGCTGTTGTCGCGGCTGGTCACCAGCCTCAACCACGGTGCCTTCTTCGGCATCGGCGCGGTGGTCGCTGCCAGCCTGGTACCGAAGGAAAAGCAGGCCGCTGCCGTGGCCACCATGTTCATGGGCCTGACCATCGCCAACATCGGTGGCGTGCCGCTGGCCACCTGGGTGGGCCAGCAGCTGGGCTGGCGCCTGTCCTTTGCCGGCACGGCGGTGCTGGGCCTGGTCGCGATCACCGCGCTGGGGCTGGCCCTTCCGGCCTCGGCGCCTGGCCCGCGCCCGGACGTGCGCCGCGAGATGAAAGCCATCGCGCAGCCGCAGGTGCTGCTGGCGATGGTCACCACGGTACTGGGTGCGGGCGCGATGTTCACCCTCTACACCTACGTGGCGCCGGTGCTGACTGAACTGACCGCTGCCTCCAACGCGTTCATCGCGGTATCGCTGGCGCTGATCGGCATCGGTTTCACCCTCGGCAACGGCATCGGTGGTCGCATGGCCGACTGGTCGCTGGATGGCGCCACCCGCATCCTGCTGGCGGTCCTGGCCGTGCTGATGTTCGTGCTGCCGCTGGCCTTCATGAGCCACGCTACCGCCGCGTTGGGCGTGCTGTTGTTTGGTGCGGCGACCTTCGCCATCGTGCCGCCGCTGCAGATCCGGGTGATGCAGGCGGCCAGCGAAGCGCCGGGCCTGGCCTCGTCGATCAACGTGGGTGCGTTCAATCTGGGCAATGCGCTGGGGGCTGCGCTGGGTGGGGCGGTGATCAGCCTGGGCCTGGGCTACGCGGCCATTCCGGTGGCCGGTGGCCTGCTGGCTGCTGCCGCGCTGGTGCTGGCATGGCTGGGGCGTCCCTGCACGGCGGTGGCCGAAGCCTGCTGAGAGGGGAGGGTTTCCGGCAGGGCTTGCAGCCCTGCACCCGCCGAATCAACGTCAACGTCAACGGCAAAAGCCTGCATTCCGTGGGTTGGCGGGGTGGGTCCGGTGGCGGGGGACGCCGTAAACCCGTCCATGGGGGCTTGGCCGCGGCATCCATGCCGCGGACACCCCCGCAACCGGACCCACCCCGCCTTCGACAGTTTCCTGCGATCTGCTGCAATGACCGGGGTCGGATGCCGTTGTTGCGCAACGGGCTCTGACCCTGGTTCTGCTTTGGTAGGTGCCGACCGTTGGTCGGCACGAATGCATGGAGCATGGGATTTTGCTTTTGCTCTTGCTCTTTTTTGATCTTTCCCGCGGTGCCAGGAAACCGTCCATGGTCGGGAGGGTGGGTTGGCTGGGGGCGTGAGCCGCATGGATGCGGCGATCGAGCTTACATGGACGTACTTGCAGCGCCCCCCAGCCAACTTGCCCTCCCGGCCAACCACAGAGAACCCGTCAACCACCGCGGAGGGGGCGGCGCCCGATGGCCGACCTTCACCCCAACCGTGGCATGCTCGGCGCCAAGCCCACCCGGAACCTCCGCCATGCGCCTGTTCACCCGTGTCCTGCCCCTGATGCTGCTGGCCTCCCTGTTGTCCGGCTGCGGCTACAACGCCATCCAGCAGAAGGATGAGGCGGTCAAGGCCAGCTGGTCCGAAGTGCTCAACCAGTACAAGCGCCGCGCCGATCTGGTGCCCAACCTGGTGCAGACCGTGAAGGGCTTCGCCAGCCAGGAAGAGCGCGTGCTGACCGAAGTCACCAACGCCCGTTCGCGGGTTGGCCAGATCAACGTCAACGCCGATGACGAGGCCTCGCTCAAGCAGTTCCAGCAGGCCCAGGGTGAACTCGGCAGCGCGCTGTCGCGGCTGCTGGTGGTCACCGAGAACTACCCGGTGCTGAAGTCCGACCAGAACTTCCGCGACCTGCAGGCGCAGCTGGAAGGCACCGAAAACCGCATCACCGTCGCCCGTGGCCGCTACATCCAGCAGGTGCAGGACTACAACACCTACATCCGCTCTTTCCCGCAGGTGATCACCGCCAAGATCTTCGGCTACAAGACCAAGCCGAACTTCACCGTGGAAAACGAAGCGCAGATCTCCAACGCGCCGGCGGTCGATTTCGGCAACGCGCCGCAGCAGCAGCCGGCCCCGCAGCCGGGCCACTGACCCATGCGCCTGGCCGCTGCGCTGCTGGCCCTCCTGCTGCTGTGGCTGCCGCTGGCGTCGCAGGCGCAGCAGCTGGCGCCGATTCCGGCGCTGGATTCACCGGTGGTCGATACCACCGGCACGCTGGATGCCACGCAGAAGCAGGCGCTGGTACAGCAGGCGCTGGACCTCCAGCAGCGCAAGGGCAGCCAGCTGCAGGTGCTGGTGATACCCACGACTCAACCGGAAGACATCGCGCAGTACACCACGCGTGTCTTCGACCAATGGCAGATCGGCCGGAAGGGTGTGGATGACGGCGTGCTGCTGGTGGTGGCCAAGGACGACCGGCGCGTGCGCATCGAACCGGGCTACGGCCTGGAAGGGGCGATCCCCGACGCCATCGCCAACCGTGTCATCCAGGAATATCTGGTGCCGCGTTTCCGCGCCGGTGACTACGCCGGTGGCATCACCGATGCCACTGCAGTGCTGGTGAAGATCGTCGACGGTGAAGCACTGCCTGCGCCGGTCAGCAGCCAGCGTGGCCGCGAGCCCGAGGGTGGCGGCGATACCTGGTTCCTGGCGCTGTTCATCGGCGTGTTCGCCGGCAGCATCCTGCGCGGCGTGTTCTCGCGCGTACCGCGACCGCTGCGTGGCCTGCTGGGTGGTGCCGGTGCAGCACTGGCGGCGTTCCTGTTCACCTCCACCCTGCTGGCCAGTGGCCTGGCGGGCATCGTGGGCCTGATCGTGGCGATGCTGTCCGGCCACCCGGGCCGCTTTGCCGGTGGCGGCGGCTGGGGCGGTGGCAGCTGGGGCGGCGGCGGCTTCGGTGGCGGTGGTGGATTCGGCGGCGGCGGTGGCTGGGGCGGCGGTGGTGGCCGTTCCGGCGGCGGCGGTGCTTCGGGAGGCTGGTGATGATCCAACGTCTGTGTCGCCATGTGTTCTCGCCCTCGGTACGGCGGGCGTTCCCGCCGGCCACGCTGCAGGCGATCACCGAGGCCATCGCCGCCGGTGAGCAGCGCCATGGCGGGCAGGTGATGTTCGCGGTGGAGGCCGACCTGCCGCTGGACGCGCTGTGGCAGCGGGTCACCCCGCGCCAGGCCGCCGAGCAGGCCTTCGCCCGCCTGCGCACCTGGGATACCGCCCATAACAATGGCGTGCTGATCTACCTGCTGCTGGCCGACCACGCCATCGAGATCGTGGCCGACCGTGGCCTGCACGGACGGGTCAGCCCGGCGCAATGGCAGCGGGTCTGCACCCATCTGCGCGAGGGCCTGCGCGGTGCCAATCCGGTGGCGGCGCTGCAGGGGGCCATCGATGAGGTGTCGAGCCTGATTGAAGGGCACTTTCCGGCCGCGGCGCGGTCCGAGGATGATGCGTTGCCGGACACCCCGCAGATCCTGGGCTGAACCCCGTTCTGCGATGTGCGGGCCGACCCGTGCCGATGCCGGCCCGGGGCCGGGCCGGGACGCTAAAATGTCCGTACTCCTGCCAGGCGTCTTCCATGATCTATTTCCACGACATCGACCCCATCGCCCTCTCGCTGGGGCCGATCAAGGTGCATTGGTACGGCATCATGTACCTGCTCGGCTTCACCGCCGCCTGGCTGCTCGGCCGCAGGCGCATCGCGGCAGGGCGCCTGCCGGGCGTCGATGCCAACGGCTTCTCCGACCTGCTGTTCTACGCCATGCTGGGCGTGGTGCTGGGCGGGCGCATCGGCTACATGCTGTTCTACGCGCTGGGCGATTTCCTGCACAACCCGCTGCTGCTGTTCAAGGTGTGGGATGGCGGCATGAGCTTCCATGGCGGCCTGCTCGGCGTGCTCGGTGCCTGCTGGTGGTGGTCGCGCAAGCACGCGCTGCACTTCTTCGACACCATGGATTTCATGGCGCCGCTGGTGCCGCTGGGCCTGGGTTTTGGCCGCATCGGCAACTTCATCGGCGCCGAGCTGTGGGGCAAGTACACCGACGGCAGCTGGGGCGTGGTGTTCCCGTCCGGCCTGCCGGCGCCGCTGAACCAGCTGGACCACGCGACCCTGCAGGCGCAGTTCGCCACCGGCGCGCTGAACCAGTTCGCGCGCCATCCGTCGCAACTGTATGAAGCCTTCCTGGAAGGCCTGGTGATGTTCGTGGTGCTGTGGGCGGTGTCGGCAAAGCCGCGCCATCGCTACCTCGTCGGTGGCCTGTTCGCGCTGATGTACGGCCTGTTCCGCTTCGCGGTGGAGTTCGTGCGCATGCCCGACAACGGTGTCTACGTCGCGTTCGACTGGCTGACCCGTGGCCAGATCCTCAGCCTGCCGCTGATCGCCTTCGGCCTGGTGCTGCTGGTGATGTCGCGCCGTGCGCCGGTGCTGCAGCCGCAGCCGCAGCCGCCGGTGGCCGCCGAGGGCAAGGCATGAAGGCCTACCTGGACCTGCTCTCGCATGTGCTCGAACACGGCGCGGAGAAGAGTGATCGCACCGGCACCGGCACCCGCAGCGTGTTCGGCTGGCAGATGCGCTTCAACCTCAACGAAGGCTTCCCGCTGGTCACCACCAAGAAGCTGCACCTGCGCTCGATCATCCACGAGCTGCTGTGGTTCCTGAAGGGCGACACCAATATCGGTTACCTGAAGGACAACCAGGTGCGGATCTGGGACGAGTGGGCCGACGCCAACGGCGATCTCGGCCCGGTGTACGGCAAGCAGTGGCGCAGCTGGGCCACTGCTGATGGCGGCGCGATCGACCAGATGCAGTGGCTGGTGGACGAGATCAAGCGCAACCCCGATTCGCGGCGGCTGGTGGTCAGCGCCTGGAACGTGGGCGAGCTCCCGCAGATGGCGCTGATGCCGTGCCACAACCTGTTCCAGTTCTATGTGGTGGACGGCAAGCTCAGCTGCCAGCTGTACCAGCGCAGCGGCGACATCTTCCTCGGCGTGCCGTTCAACATCGCCAGCTACGCGCTGCTGACCCACATGGTGGCGCAGGCCACCGGCCTGGGCGTGGGGGATTTCGTGCATACGCTGGGCGATGCGCATCTGTACTCCAACCATTTCGAGCAGGCCCGCGAGCAGTTGTCGCGTGAACCGCGTGCGCTGCCCAAGCTGTGGTTGAACCCCGAAGTGACCGATCTGTTCGGCTTCCAGTTCGACGACATCCGCATCGACGGCTACGACCCGCATCCGGCCATCAAGGCGCCGGTGGCGGTATGAGCGCGATGAAGCTGTCGATGATCGTGGCGCTGGACCGCAACCATGGCATCGGCCAGGGCAACACCATGCCCTGGCACCTGCCGGATGATTTCAAGCACTTCAAGGCGCTCACCCTGGGCAAGCCGATCCTGATGGGGCGCAAGACCGCCGAATCGATCGGCCGCGTGCTGCCGGGGCGGACCAACCTGGTGCTCACCCGCAGCGGCCAGGTGCCGTTCGAAGGCATGCGCGCGGTGGCGTCGCTGGAGGAGGCCCAGGCGATTGCCGTAGGCGAGGGCGCCAGTGAGCTGTGCATCATCGGTGGCGGCGAGATATTCCACCAGTTGCTCGACCAGGCCAGCGACCTGTACCTGACCTGGGTCGATGCGGAGGTGCCGGCTGACACGCATTTCCCTGAAGTGGATGCGCAGGACTGGCAGGAAGTGAGCAGCGAGCCGCACCCGGCCGATGAGCGCCACGCCTACGCGTTCCGCTTCGTACACTACGTGCGCCGCTGATCGCGGTTTCCTGTAGAGCCGAGCCATGCTCGGCTGCTGTTGGTGGACACATGTCGTAGCCGAGCATGGCTCGGCTCTACAAAGCCGGGCGTTGTAACGTTCACGGCATCCGGTAATGGCCGATGATCGCGTGCTGGAACAGCAGGTTCTCTTCGCGCGTGCCGCGCGCGATGTTGTGCAGCACCAGCGGCGTGCCATCGGCCAGGCGGCGGTCGGAGACGATGCCCACATGCAGCAGGCCATTGCCGTTGAGCTTCCAGGCGACGATGTCGCCCGCCGCGTAGTCGGCGGCAGCGGCGGTGATTGGCTGCTGCCATCCCTGCCGCTCAAACCAGCGCATCAGGTTCGGCACGCGCCGATGGTCGATGTTGCGGTCCGGCCGTGACAGGCCCCAGATCGCTGGATAGGCGCTGAAGTCGTCGCGCATGTCCTCATGCACGCGGGCCTGCAGGTCCAGGCCTTGGCTGCGCAGTGCTCGCACCACCACGTCGGTGCAGACCCCACGATCGGCCGGCACGTCGCCGCCGGGGTAGGCCAGCACCCGGTAGGCCGGGTCGTAGCGGGTGGTGACGCCGATCTGCGCACGCGCGGCGGCCACCAGCGGCTGCGATGCAGCCTGCCGCGCCGGGCGGCGGTCTTCGCTCTGCGCTGTGCCGGGGGAGGGAGGCGGCGCAGGCTGGCAGCCGCTGGCGATGGCCAGCGTCAGCAGCAGCACCGTCCCTGGTGCCCGGCCCGCGCGCATCATGCCTGCGGCGGGGCGCCGTTGTTGCCGGGGCCAGTGGAGCCACCCCCGCCTCGACGGCGGCGGCGACGCGGTCCACGGTTGCCCGGGTTGGCCGCGGGCGTGTTGCCGCCGCCGTGTTCCTTGCCCTGCGGCGCCGCAGACGGCCGCTCGTGCGCAGGGCGCGCCGGCGGGCGGGCGTTGGGCACCGGTGCCGGCACATCGCGGCCCGGCACCTGCACCACGCGCAGTTCGTCGGTGTCCAGCTGCAGTGCGGTCAGCTTGCCGCCCCACACCGCGCCGGTATCGATGGCGTGCACGCCCTGGGTAATGGTCAGGCCCAGGGCCGACCAGTGGCCGCAGACGACCTTGAGGTCGCGCTCGACCCGGCCCGGAACTTCGAACCAGGGATACAACCCCTGTTCCTGGGTGCCCGGCGTGCCCTTGTCCTCGATGCCGATACGCCCGCGCGGCGTGCAGTAACGCATGCGGGTGAGCACGTTGATGATCGCCCGCGAGCGGTCATAGCCGGACAGGTTCGGCGCCCAGCTCGGCTTGTCGCCGTACATGTTGCGGAACAGCTTGCGGTAGCCGGCGCCGTGCAGCTGCACTTCCACTTCGGCGGCATGCTTCTCGGCCATCTGCGTGGTCCACTTCGGCGCCAGGCCGGCATGCACCATCATCCAGCCCAGCTCACGGTCCACGTGCACCAGCTTCTGCAGGCGCAGCCAATCCAGCAGTTCGTCGCGGTCTTCGGCCTGCACGATGCGCAGCAGGTCCGGATTGACCTTGCGCTGTTCCTCTTCGGTGCGTGCACCGACGGCCAGCAGCGAAAGATCATGATTGCCCAGCACCACCACGCTGTGCTCGCGCAGTGAGTGCACCAGCCGCAACGTTTCCAGCGACTGGCCGCCACGGTTGACCAGATCGCCGCAGAACCACAGGGTGTCCTGCGCCGGGTCGAAGCGGATCTTCTCCAGCAATCGCTGGGTGACGTCATAGCAGCCCTGCAGGTCGCCGATCGCCCACACACTCATCGTTCGGCCTCCGTGTCAGTGCAGGGTACGCGGCACGGCCAGCACGAACGGTGCGACCGGCGCGGCGAATTCGGTGCCATCGTCAGCGACCATGTCGTAATGCCCCTGCATGGTGCCGTGATCGGTCCCCAGCATGACACCGGACGTGTAACGGAAGTCTTCACCGGGGCGCAGTCGCGGCTGCTCGCCGATCACGCCATCACCATCGACATGCTCGACGCGACCGTTGGCGTCGGTGATGCGCCAGTGGCGTGCGACCAGGCGCGCGGCGACCTGTCCCTGGTTGTGGATGCGGATCGTATAGGCGAACGCATAGCGGCCGTCTTCCGGCGCGGATTGATCGTCGAGGAAGCGCGGCGCGACTTCGACGGAGATGGCGTAAACGTCAGCGTCTTCCATACCGGCAGTGTAATCAGGAGGCATTGGCCAAAGCGATGAATTCGGCCACGTCCAGCTGTTCGGCGCGGGCATCGGGACGCACGCCGGCGGCAACGAACTGCTCGGCGGAGACCACGTTGTTGAGCGCGTTGCGCAGGGTCTTGCGGCGCTGCCCGAACGCGGCCTTGACCACCTCGGCGAAGCGCTTGTGGTCGTGGATGTTGATCGTGGCCGGGTCGCGCGGTACCAGCCGTACCACGGCCGAGTCGACCTTCGGCGGCGGCCGGAACGCGCCCGGCGGCACCACGAACAATGAGGTCACCTGGCAGTACGCCTGCAGCATCACGCTGAGGCGGCCATAGACCTTGCTGCCCGGGCCGGCGGCCATGCGGTCGACCACTTCCTTCTGCAGCATGAAGTGCATGTCGCGGATCACCGCGGCGTGCTCCAGCGCATGGAACAGGATCGGCGAGGAGATGTTGTAGGGCAGGTTGCCGACCAGGCGGATCGGCTGGCCGGCGGCCAGCTCGGTGAAATCCACGCGCAGCACGTCGCGGTGGACGATGGTCAGCTCGCCCAGCGGCTCGGCGGCGGCGGTCAGCGGCGCGATCAGGTCGCGGTCGAACTCGATCACCGTCAGTTTCGGATGCACGCGCAGCAGCGGCAGCGTGATCGCGCCCTGGCCGGGGCCGATTTCAACCAGGCGATCGCCTTCTTTCGGATTGACCGCCATCACGATCTTGTCGATGTAGTGGCGATCGGCCAGGAAATGCTGGCCAAGCTGCTTCTTGGCCGGGGCGGTAAACACCGGGCCGGAGGGGGAATGCGGGGAATTCATGCGCTCAGTGTACGTTGCCGCGCCAGCTGCGCACACAGCGCCGTCGCCGCCTGCAGGCTGGAGGGGTCGGCAATGCCGCGCCCGGCCAGGTCCAGGGCGGTGCCATGGTCCACCGCCACACGCGGGTAGGGCAGGCCCAGGGTCAGGTTCACCGCCTGCTCGAAGCCGGAATACTTCAGCACCGGCAGGCCCTGGTCGTGGTACATCGCCAGCACGGTGTCGAAACCGGCCAGCTTGGCTGGCAGGAACGCGGTGTCGGCCGGCAGCGGGCCGATCAGCTCCATGCCTTCGGCGCGCAGGCGCTGCAGCAACGGGATGATCAGGTCCAGCTCCTCACGGCCCAGGTGGCCGTCTTCTCCGGCATGCGGGTTCAGGCCAAGCACGGCGATACGCGGTGCCGGCAGGCCGAACTCGCGGCGCAGCGCGGCATGCACGGTGCGCAGGGTATGTTCCAGGCCGTGCACGGTGATGGCATCGGCCACATCGCGCAGCGGCAGGTGGGTGGTGGCCAGGGCCACGCGCACGATGCTGTTGGCCAGCATCATCACCACCTTGACCCCGGCCTGGTCGGCCAGCAGTTCGGTGGTGCCGCTGTAGGCAATGCCGCCGTCGTTGATGACCGCCTTGTGCACCGGCCCGGTGACCACGCCGTGCAGCTCCCCGGACAGGCAGGCCTGGCCGGCGCCGAGCAGGGCGCCGATGACCGCGCCGGCGTTGGCCGGGTCGGCCTGGCCGAAACGGCTGGGCACGGCATTGGCCACCACGCGCAGGCGCAGATCGCCGGGGACGCGGGCTTCGGCGTCTTCGGGCAGCAGTTGCAGGGGCAGGTTCAGCGCGGCAGCGGCCGCGCGCAGGGTGTCCGGGTCGGCGAACGCCAGCAGCCGGCAATCTTCACGCGGCTGCTGGACAAGGCGGACACACAGTTCCGGGCCGATCCCGGCGGGCTCGCCCGGTACCAGCGCGAGCTCGGGGCGCATCGGTCAGGACTGCGGCGGCGTGGCGGTGTTTTCCGCGCGGTCGCCGCTGCGGAAGCTGACGTACGCTTCGCCACGCAGTTCCTGCAGGAAGCGGTTGTACTCGTCTTCCAGCTTGCGGCGGCCGATGGTCTCGCGGACCTGGGCGCGCTGGTTGTCGGTAGTCACGTCGGTCTGGCGGGTGGCCACGCGCTGCACGATGTGCCAACCGGCGTCGGTGCGGAACGGCTGGCTGACGCCACCGTCCTGCAGGCCACCCACCTGCTGGCCGAAGGCCGGACCGAACGCGTCGGCCGGGAACCAGCCCAGGTCACCGCCCTGGCCCTTGCTGTTGTTGTCCTCGGAGGACTCCTTGGCCACGGTCTGGAAGTCGGCACCGCCGGCGATGCGTGCACGCAGGGTGTCGATCTTGGCCTTGGCAGCGGCGTCGGTCTGGTTATCGTCCACGCGCACCAGGATATGGCGACCGTGATACTCGGTGACGGTGTGCTCGCCGGCGGCGGCGCTGGCATCACGCACTTCCACCAGCTTCAGCAGCTGGAAGCCGCTGGGGCCACGGATCGGACCGACCACGTCGCCGGCCTTCATCTTCTCCATCAGCTGGGCGAAGGCCTGCGGAATTTCATCCAGGCTGCGCCAGCCCAGGTCGCCGCCTTCCAGCGCGTTGGGGCTGTCCGAATAGCGCACGGCGGCGGCGTTGAAGTCCAGCTCGCCCTTGTCGAGCAGGGCCTTCACGCCGTCGGCCTTCTTCTGGCCGGTGGCGATCTGGTCGGCATTGGCGCCGTCGGGCAGGGCCACCAGGATGTGCGCCAGGTGGTACTGGTTGCCGACGGTGGCCTGCTGCTTCAGCGCGGCATCGACTTCGCCCTCGCTGACGCTGATGCGGCTCTGCGCGAAGCTCTGGCGCAGGCGCTGTACGGTGATCTCGTCGCGGACCGAGGCACGGAAATCATTGAAATCCACGCCGTCATGGGCCAGGCGCTGGCGCAGGGCGTCCAGATTGGAACCATTCTGCTGGGCGATGGCATTCATCGCCTGGTTCAGCTCCTGGTCGCTGATGCGGATGCCGCTGCCCTGGGCGCGCGCCACCTGCAGCTTGACCAGCACCAGGCGCTCAAGCACCTGGCGGCTGAGCACGTCTTCCGGCGGCAGCTGGTTTTCACGGCCGACGTACTGGGCCTTGATGTTGGCGATCGCGCGCTGGAGTTCGCTCTGCAGGATCACGTCCTCATCGACGACGGCGGCGATGCGGTCAAGCGGCTGCGCCTGCTGGGCAAGCACCTGCAGGGGGGCGGACACGCTGGACACCGCCAGCAGTGAGGCGAGAAGAACGGGGAAGCGCTTGGTCATGGGATCAGGTTCGGATCGTAGTCGTCCCGGGTCGCCCCGGTGTTGCTCGGCGGCACCAGATAGAGGTCGTCGCGGTTGTAGCCGAGGATAGCACGGCGCAGGGTACGGTCCGTGTCCTGGCCGAGAGAGCTCAGGCCCTTGAGCACGAACTCCAGCTGGATGGCGTTGTTCATCTCGCCCTCGCGGTTGCGCACGTAGCGGCGGGCGACCGCGCGCACGGCCAGGCAGCAGCTGTCCCACTGCACGCCGGCGATGATTTCCAGCGGTTCCTTGTCCTGCAGGGAGTAGTAGTAGCGGCCGACCAGGCTCCAGCGCGCATTCAGCGGGTACAGGAACGACAGGTCGGCCTGTTCCAGCAGGGTCCGGTCATGCTTGTTGGCGTTGGCCGGGGCACCGGAGTTGATGCGGTAGCGGTAGCTCAGGTTGACCACGCCATCGTTGGGCATCAGGTAGCGGGCACGGACGCTGGCCAGATCCTCGCGCTTGTACTTGGGGTCCCACTGGTAGGTGGCGCCCAGCGTCCAGCGGTCGTTGATCATGTAGTTGCCGTCGGCGATCCAGGCCGACTTGCCCTTTTCCACCGGCGCACCGCCGGGGGTGACGGTCACCCGCGACTCGTCGAAGTACTGGATCTGGCCGATCGCGGCCGAGAACCGCTCCTTGCCGGTGGTCTGGTCGATGAAGCGGGTGCCCAGGGCCAGGGTCAGCTGGTTGGCATCGTTCTGGCGGTCGGCACCGGTGTAGCGCGAGTCGCGGAACAGCTGACCCCAGCTGAAGGTGAAGTCGCGGGTGTCGAAGATCGGCAGGTCGTCCTGGTTGCGGTACGGCGTGCGCAGGTAGAACAGGCGCGGCTCCAGGGTCTGCAGGAACGACTTGCCGCCAATGCTCGTCTCGCGGTCGAAGAACAGGCCGGCGTCGATGCTGCCGATCGGCAGGCTGCGGCTGGGCGAGGTGTTGCCGCGCAGCTGTTCCGGGGTGGCGGTGGCCACGTCCACGCCCTCCGAGGTCAGCACGGTGCTGCGTATCCTGTCGGCCAGGCCACGGTCCAGCTGGTAGGCCGTGTAGCGGTACGCCAGCGTCGGGGTGATGTACCAGGCCGCGCCGCTGATGGGGAAGGACACGTAAGGCTTGACGTCAAGGCGCGAGCCGCCATAGGCGCGCACGGTCTGGCCGGTACGGGTGTACTGCAGGTCGGGGCCCGCATCGGTACCGTACTTGAGGTTCACGTCGTCGTGGGTGAATCTCACCGCTTCGGCGTACAGTCCGGTTTCCAGCCACGGCCTGATCGGCTTGTCCCAGTTGAAATACACCCGCGGCTGGCGGTTGTAGGGCAGGGCATTCTCGTCAAGCGTGTAGTCGGTCAGCTGCCAGCGGTCGGCCATGATGCCGGCCGTCCAGTTCGTGCCCGTGCCGTACAGGCCCACGGTGCTCTGCAGGTTGGAGGCGGTCACACCGACCAGGCGGTTGGCGAAGTCCTCGACATAGCGCTCGTCGCTGACCCAGGCCAGGCTGGCGCGCGCCTGCCAGTGCTCGTCCACGTTGTGGTAGCCGCTGAACATCACCCGGCCGCGGTCACGGTCGCGCAGCTTGTCGTTGGGCATGAAGGCGGTCAGCAGTTCGCCGCGGCCACCGTTGTAGAGGTAGCGGAACTCGTTGTCGAGCATCAGGCCGCGCCGGCTCATGTAGCGCGGGGTCAGGGTGTCGTCGTAGTTCGGCGCCAGATTGAAGTAGATCGGCTGCGCGTAGTCGAAACCGTTGCGCCCGGACATACCCAGCTGCGGGAACAGCAGGCCGGTCTTGCGGCGGTCATCGATCGGGAACTTGAAGTACGGCGCCCACAGCACCGGCACCTTGCCGATGCGCAGCACGGCGTTGCGGGCGGTGCCGAAGCCTTCGTCGTTGTCCACTTCGATCTGCGGCGCCGACAGCTTCCACACCGGCTGCGACGGGTCGCAGGTGGTGTAGGTGGAGCGGTGCATCTGCCCGACCGCACCCTGCAGGTCCACCGACTCGGCATCGCCGTTGCCGCGGCGCGAGACCAGCTGGTACTTGATGTCGGTGATCTTGTGGGTGTCGCTTTCCTGGTTGCCCTCGGCGCGCTTGGCGACCATGCGGATCGAGGAGTCCTGGTAGCGGACATTGCCGTCGGCGATGTAGTTGCCGGACTCGGTGTCGAAGCTGAGCTTGTCGGTACCGACGAACTGGTCGCCCCGGCGCAGCGCCACGTTGCCCTCGTACTGCGGCACGGTGGTGGTGCCGAGCAGCTGGTCGCCTTCGATGTCGGTGGGCTGCTGCTCGCGCGCGGCGCTGGCGGCGGCCTTGTCCTGCCCCGGGACCGGGGTGGGCGCATCAGAAAACGCGGGAATGACGTCGGTGGCCGGGCACAGGCCCCAGTTGAGCGGCTTTTCATCGGCCATTGCCGGCAGGCAGATGGCGATGCTCAGAGGCAGGGGAAGCAGGCGGAGGGCTCGGCGCACGCGGTTCGGATTCGGGCGAAAACGGACGGTAGCTTGCCCCATCCCTTGCATAGGGGCAATGAAGGAGGCCGGGTCGCACCGGTTCGGGTTCATCCGGCGGGGGCGCCCCGGGCCGGTGACATCAGGGCCCGGACATGGGCGACGCTGCACTCGGCAAGGGCCTGCAGGTCGTATCCGCCTTCCAGCATCGACACCACCCGGCCGGCCGCGTGGCGCCGTGCCAGCGCGTGAAGTTCAGCGCTGATCCAGGCGAAATCGTCGGTTTCCAGCATCAGGTCGGCCTGTGGATCGCGCAGATGGGCATCGAAGCCGGCCGAGATCAGCAGCAGCTGCGGTCGGAAGTCGTCGATGGCCGGCAGCATCTCGTCGGCCCAGACATTGCGGAAGCGGAAACCGCCACTGCCCGGAGGCAGCAGGATGTTCATCAGATTGCCGGCACCGCGGTCGCGGCGCAGGCCGGAATTGGGGAACAGGCCGGCCTGGTGGGTGCTGTAGTACGAGACCCGGGCGTCGTGCTGGAAGATGTCCTGGGTACCGTTGCCGTGGTGCACGTCGAAGTCGACCACCGCGATCCGCTCCAGGCCATGGCGATCGCGCGCATAGGCGGCCGCGATGGCGATGTTGTTGAGCAGGCAGAAGCCCATGGCGGTGCTGCTGGTGGCGTGATGGCCCGGCGGCCGCACCGCGCAGAAGGCCAGCGGATCCTCGCCCAGCATCACCGCATCGACGGCGGCCACACCGGCGCCGGCCGCATGCACGGCGGCACTGGCCGAACCCGGCGATGTCCAGGTGTCCATGTCCAGCTGGCGCAGCGGCGCGGTCTGCGGCTGCAGCACGAAGTCGAGCAGGGCACTGTCGTGGACGCGGCTGAGTTCACCGAACTTGGCCGGCGGTGCTTGGCGCCAGTCCAGCTGGCCCGGGAAGGCGGCCTGCAGTGCATCGAGCACGGACTGCAGGCGTTGCGGGCATTCCGGGTGGCCCGGGCCGGGGTCGTGCAGCAGGCAGGCGGGATGGGTGAAGACCAGCATCGTGCCGACTCAGCGCGTACGCGGCTGGGGCTGCCACAGCACCTCGCCGTGGCCGTCGGCACGGGCCAGTACCCGGGCCAGCACGAACAGCAGGTCCGACAGCCGGTTGAGGTACTGCAGGGCCTCGCTGCGCACGCTTTCGTGGCGGGCCAGGGCAACGGTCTCGCGCTCGGCGCGGCGCACGATGGTGCGCGCCAGATGGCAGCGTGCGGCGGCCTCGCCGCCGGCCGGCAGGATGAACTCCTTCAGCATCGGCAGGCCGGCGTTGTAGTGGTCCAGCTGCTGCTCCAGCGCCGAGACGTCGGCAGCGTGGATCGCGGCATGGCCGGGGATGCACAGCTCCGCACCCAGGTCGAACAGCTGGTGCTGCAGATGCACCAGCAGCGCCCGCACATCGTCGGGCAGCGTCGTGGCCAGCAGCAGCCCCAGCGCGGCGTTGGCCTCGTCAACGGTGCCATAGGAGGCGACACGGGCGTCATCCTTGGCCACGCGGCGGCCGTCGCCGAGGCCGGTGCTGCCGTCGTCGCCGGTGCGGGTATAGATGCGCGAGAGGCGGTGGCCCATGGCGCGGCTCAGTGATGGATGTCGCGGCGGGCCTGCTGGAGCTTCAGCACCTGCTCCACGGCCAGCTGCAGCGCCGCGGCCAGCGCCACATAGATCGCGGTGGTGCGCAGGTAAGGGCCGAACCACTGTGCATAGTTCTGTGCCCAGCCGGCCAGCGTCGGTTCGGCCACGTTGCGCGTGGTCCAGTAGAAGCCGCCCTGCGCCAGCAGATGGCAGAGCGCCACCGAGGCCACCAGCAGCAGCGCACCCTTGGCCAGCACCGGCCAGCGTGCACCCTGGTAGTTGCGGCCGAGCAGCAGGCCACCGGCCCACAGCGAGAAGTACCCCGGCAGCAGCAGCCAGTAACCGGGCGATACGCAGTAGTGCTGCCAGAAATCCAGGCCGCTGCTGCGGATCACGATCCAGTCCACCAGCACTGCAAACACCATCAGCAGCGGGAACGCCCAGCGCGTCCAGCGCGCCAGGTAGAAGCCACCGATGAAGAACACCGCCCAGGATGCGTCGGGGATGGCCGCGAAGTGGTTGACCCGGGTCGCCGCCAGCAACAAAACGAGCACGGACAGGACGAAAGCGCGGTTGGCGGTGTCGGACATGGGGGCGGGCCCGGAGCGGATTCAGCTTTCATTCTAGCCCGCCACGCCGGTCGGCGCAGGTGGGTGCGGTGGGGCTGCCGGGGGGGCGAGCGCGTATCATCCACGCCATGAGTGAACGACATGACGTGTTGATCGTCGGCGGCGGCCTGGTCGGCGCCAGCCTGGCCATTGCCCTGGACCGCCTGGGGCGCGATGTAGGCCTGCTCGAGGCCAGCCCGGCCGGCGAGCTGCCGGTGGTGTTCGACCAGCGCAACCTCAGCTTCGCCGCAGCCACCGTCAACGCGCTGACCGCGCTGGGGGTGATGCAGAAGCTGGCCATGGCACCGGGCCCGATCCGTCGCATCCATGTCAGCCGTGCCGGCGACTTTGGACGGGTGCAGCTTGATGCGGCCGACTATGACCGGCCGTGGTTCGGCCAGGTGGTGGTGGCACGCGATTTCGGCCAGGCACTGGAAGCACGCTTGCAGGAACTGCCGCGCCTGCGCCGTTACCGGCCGATGCGCTTCCTGGGCCTGGGCGAGGTGGTCGACGGCTACCGTCAGGTGCGGGTGGCCGACGAGGCCGGCGAACGCGTGCTGCTGGCGCGGCTGGTGGTGGGGGCCGACGGTACTACCAGCGGTGTGCGTGGTGCACTGGGCATCGAGGTCGACCGGCATGATTTCCAGCAGACCCTGTTTGTGGCGCGAGTGCGCAGCCAGCGCGCACCGGATGGCACCGCCTGGGAACGCTTCACCGACACCGGCCCGACCGCCCTGCTGCCACGCGGCGACCGCCATTTCGGTACTGTGCATGGCGTGGCCCGTGATCAGGCCGAGACCGTGATGGCGCTGGACGATGCGGCGTGGCTGCAGCGCCTGCAGGCGGCGATCGGCTGGCGTGCCGGCCGCCTGCTCGACTCCGGCCCGCGCAGTGCCTATCCGCTCATCCAGGTGCTGGCACGCGCGCTGGTCGGGGAACGCGGGGTGCTGCTCGGCAATGCCGCACAGACCATTCATCCGCTGGGCGCGCAGGGCTTCAACCTGGGCCTGCGCGACGCGCTGACCCTGGCCGAACTGCTCGAGGAGGGCGGCGACGATGCCGGCAGTGAGGCGCTGCTGCAGGCCTATGCCGCCCGTCGCGAGGAAGACCGCCGGCAGACGGTGGCCTTCTCCGGAGGTTTGGCGCGGTTGACCAGCAACCCGGCGCCGTTGATGCGGCCGTTGCGCAGTCTTGGCCTGGTGGCCGCACAGCGCGCGTCGGTGCAGTCGATGCTGGTCGGTGGTGCGATGGGCTTCCGCGGCGAGGTGCCGCGCCTGTGTCGGGGAGAAGCCGCATGAGCCGCCGCGGGCGCCTGGATGTGGCCGTCGTGGGCGGCGGCGTGGTCGGTGCGGCCTGTGCCTTGGCGCTGGCCAACGCCGGGCTCTCCGTAGCGCTGGTCGAAGGGCGCGAGCCGGCAGCGTGGCAGGCCACGCAGCCGGACCTGCGGGTATTCGCCTTCGCCGCTGACAACGTGCAGTTGCTGGAGCGCCTGGGCGTATGGCCGGGCATCGCCCAGGCCCGTGCCTGGCCGTACCGGCGCATGCAGGTGTGGGATGCCGCCGGTGGCGAGGATCTGCTGTTCGACGCCGATCGCTTCGGCCGTCGCCAGCTGGGTTACATCGTCGAGAACGGCCTGCTGCAGGATCGCCTGTGGGCGGCACTGCCAGCGGCCGGCGTGCAGTTGCACTGCCCGGCGCGGGTGGAAGCGCTGGAACAGGATGAGGACGGCGTGCGCCTGCGCCTGGACGATGGCCGCCGCCTGGACGCGGGACTGGCCGTGGCGGCCGACGGCGCCGAATCGACCCTGCGCCAGCTGGCCGGGATCGAGGTTGAAAATCACGATTACCACCAGCGTGGCGTGGTGGCCTACGTCGACAGCGAGCTTCCCAACCAGGCCACGGCCTGGCAGCGCTTCCTGCCGAGCGGGCCGCTGGCGTTGCTGCCGGTGGCCGAGCGCCGCAGCTCGATCGTCTGGACCCTGCCCGAAGATGAAGCCGCACGCGTGCTGGCGCTGGACGACGCCGCGTTCAATCGCGAACTGACCCGTGCCTTCGCCGCGCGCCTGGGCGAACTGCGGCTGGTCTCGCCGCGTGCGGCGTTCCCACTGCGTCGGCAGCTGGCCCGGCACTATGTGGCCGGCCGCGTGCTGGCACTCGGCGATGCGGCGCATGTGGTGCATCCGCTGGCCGGGCAGGGCGTGAACCTGGGCCTGCGTGATGTGGCCGCCCTGCAGATGTGGCTGGCGCCGTCGGCCGAACGCCGCGGCCAGCCGCGCCTGTCGCCGCAGCGCCTGCAGCGCTGGGCGCGCGAACGGCGCAGCGACAACCAGATTGCCGCCTACAGCTTCGACGCGATCAACCGATTGTTTTCCAATGATGAGATGCACCTGACCCTGGCCCGTGGTCGCGCATTGGGCTGCGTGGGCAAGTGGCCACCGCTGGTGCAGGCATTCTGGAAGCGCGCCGCCGGCGTGTAACCGGATCGCTGGCGTGCTACCAAGCGCAGCGTAGTGCTCTGGTAGGTGCCAACCTTGGTTGGCACGCCCCCGACATTGTGCCAACCAAGGTTGGCACCTACCCAGAGCGGGCTCCGCATTGGTTCAATCGACCAGCCAACCGGCCAGGTCGGCGCGGTCGAGCTTGCCGCGGTGCTGGCGGTCCAGCGCGTTGAATTCGTCGGCCAGCGCCGGGTTGGCCTGCGCTTCCTGGCGGCTGATGAAGCCATCGCCATCCACGTCCAGGTCGTTGAAGCGGATGCGGTACTGGCCGAGCACGCTGCTCGGTTCCAGCGAGCGCACGGTCACCTGCGCCTCGCCGACCGGCTGTGCGATCTGCGCGCTGCCGGTGACCCGGCCAGCATCCAGCGGCTGCTGGCGGATCGCGCCACCGGTCGGGCCGAGTGGTTGGCTCTGGGCCGGCGTGTGCGGCAGCTGCTGGGCCATCGCCGGGGTGGCTGCCAGCAAGGTGATCAGCAGAGTGAGCGAGTGGTATCGCATGGTTCCGTTCCCCGGTAGCGCCGGGCCACGCCCGGCGGATGCAATGGGTTCAACGCAGCGGCGAAGCCAGTACGGTGATCTCTTCGCGGTCGTGGTACAGCTGCTTGGCACGCACCACCAGCGGCTTGCCGGCCTGATCCTGGAACAGGTCCAGGCACAGCCGGGTCTCGTCCCAGCGCTTCTTCATCGGCAGTTTCAGGTTGAAGATCGCGTGGCGGCACCAGCCTTCGCGGAACCAGGTGGCCATGCGCTCGGCCACGCGGCGCGGCTGCTCGACCATGTCGCAGACCATCCAGTCCAGCGGCTGCTCCGGGTGCCAGTGGAAACCATCGGCGCGCAGGTGCTCGACCAGGCCGGTATCCAGCACGTGCTGGCGCAGCGGGCCATTGTCGATGCTCAGCACCTGCATGTGCTGGCGGGTCAGCACCCAGGTCCACCCACCGGGCGCGGCACCGAGGTCGGCCGCGCGCATGCCGGGCTTCACCAGCGCTTCGCGCTCCTCCGGCGTCAGCAGGGTCAGCAGCGCTTCGTCCAGCTTCAGCGCCGAACGCGAGGGCGCTTCGGGCAGCAGCTTCAGGCGCGGAATGCCCAGTGCCCACGGCGCGCTGTCGGCCGGGTCGGCGACGCAGACGAAGGCGTGGGTGCCGTCAACGAACACCACGTGCAGGCGCGGCAGGCGGTTGTTCGCCTTGTCGGTCAGCTTGCCGGCCTTGCGCAGCGCCGGGCGCAGTGCGTTGCCGAACGCGCGGGCCAGCCCGGACAGCGGCTTGCCGGCGTCCGAGTCCGGGTGTTCCACCCACAGGTCACCGAAGCGCGGCGCATCGGCCAGCACCTCGAGCATCGGGCTGATGCGGTCGGCCGGGTCCAGCTGCGGCAATTCGGCCAGCACCACCAGCTTCTGCCGCGCGAAGATCAGCTCGCGCCAACGCAGGCGTGGTGCCAGTGCAGCCGCCTCGTCGCACATGAACAGCACGTAGCCGTCATTGCGCTGGGTGCGCGCATAACCGGCGAAACCGGCTTCACCGGCGCGGAACTGCAGCTCGCCGGCCAGCTCGGGCTCGAAGCCCTGCCGGCACAGGCACAGCAGGCCGATGCCGGCCTCAGTAACGGGCGCCATCGCTTTCCCCATAGGTGCGCAGCACGCTGCGTGCGGCGTCGCGGTTCAGGCCCTGCACCACTTCGATGCCGCGCTTGTTGAGTTCGCCGACCCAGTCGGCCGGCAGCGGGCCTTCGTCGAACGGGGTCAGTTCCTCGACGTCGGCCGAGCTGGCGCCGATCAGCAGGCGGTCGATGCCGGCCCACACGGTGGCGCCATAGCACTGGCAGCACGGCTGCGAGCTGGTGGCCAGGGTGACCGGCGACAGCACCGCGTTCAGGCGCGGGGTCTGCAGGCGCTGCTGGGCCAGCATGTAGGCCATGTTTTCGGCGTGCGCCAGCGATGTCGCATGCGGCATCACCCGGTTTACACCGGCGGCGATGACCTTGTCATCCGGCCCGAACACCACCGCGCCGAACGGGCCGCCACTGGCGTGCTCGACATTCAGTCGCGACAGCTCGATCGCCAGTGCGACCTTGGCCTCATCGCCTGGATATCGACGATCCAGGTCGATCTGGTCGTGGATCCAGGCGGGAAGGGTCAGGTGGACTTGCGCGTACAGCATCGCGGGGGTGCCTCGTGTGGGATGGAAGAAAGTGCGGTTGCTTGGGAAACCGGCGCGCAGTGTAGCCGCACCGGCCTGTACCGGGTGTGGGCGGGATCAGGCGGGCGCGCCGGTGCGGATCACCACGTACTGCTTGCGGAACTCCAGGCCGGCCTGCGGCCAGCTGGCGGCGTAGGCGCGCAGCAGCGGCAGTGCGGCAGCGAAGTCATGGCCGTTGACCCGGCAATCGGCCTCGCACAGGCCCTCGGCGTCGCGCGAGGCGAACAGGCGGATGGCCAGAAACGGGCGCGCCTTCAGCAGGTCCTCGAAGGCGTCCATGCTCCTGGTGAACAGACAGCAGGGGCAGGAGCCGTGGTCATCCTCGCGGCAGGTGGAGGCATCCACCTCCTGTGCGCGGTAATGCGCCAGCGGCCCCAGCACCACGGTGCGCTGCAGTTCCTCGCCTTCGTCGCCGGCCGGATAGGTCAGGCCCATCATCGGCAGGCCCTGCGCATCGGCGGCGCCGACCGCGGTCTGCAGGGTCGCCAGGTCCACCCGCACCCAGGTCTGCAGCCCGGACAGCAGCGACGCCTGCTCATCGGCACCGTTGGCGTGCTGGTACTCGAACAGGCCATCGGCGAACAGTACGGGATGCTGGATCTCGATGACCGTGGAGGTCTGCCAGCCGCCGTTGTCGCGCGCCTGGGCCGCCATCGCATGCGGGGTCAGGCGCAGGCCGCTGTCCAGCTGCAGTGCGCTGCCGTCGACGCGGCAGGCGATGCCGTCTTCCTGCAGCACCTGCTGCAGCAGCGGGAGAAGGGCGATGGAGCCGGTGGTCATGTCGGGCCTGTGGATGGATGGAATGGGGCATCCAGGCCGGGCCTGGGGCTAGCGGTCGAGCGCGTCGAGTTCTGCGCGATACCGCTGCGCGTCCGTCTGTTGCTGCGGATCATCGCCCTGGTCGCGCAGCCAGGTCTGTAGTTCGCGGCGATAGTCCGCACGGAAATCGGGATTGCCCGGGCTGAAGTGCAGTTTGCGCGCCGCCACCTCCACCCGCTCGCGTGCGCTGGCACGGGCCTGGGCGATGCCGTGCGGAGATTCGTTGGTGAGGATGACGAAGTTGCGCTGGAAACCCGGGGTGTACTTCACCACGAATGGCTGGTCCTGCGCCGGGATGCGGATTGTGTTCTCCAGCGGCCACATCGCGGCGGTATTGGTATGGAACACCACCTCCACGTCGCGGCCCTCGGCGGTGCGCAACACCGCTTCGTAACGCCAGATGTACTGCTCGTTGAGCGTGGAGTTGGTTTCCTCGGCCTTGACGATCACCGCCACTCCGCGCTCGCCCACCGCATTGAGGAAGGTGGCATTGAGGAAGCTGCCGAGGAAGATGTTGAGCATCGCCAGCGGGAATACCACGATGGCGTAGACCGGTGAACGCCGCCACCACGAGACCAGCCCGGCCAGCACCATTGCTGCAAAGAACGTCAGCAGCGGATGCTGCGAGATGAACCAGAGCAGGGCGGACAGGGCGGTGATCATCGTCGCGGTCGAGCGGGCGCCGTGCGGGCGCCCGCGCCGTTGCTCAGGCCGACCAGGTGTCGCGCAGGGTCACGCTGCGGTTGAACACCGGCTTGGCTTCGGTGTGGTCGCGGCGGTCGGCGACAAAGTAGCCGGTGCGCTCGAACTGGAACGACTGTTCCGGGGCAGCGCTGGCCGCGGCCGGCTCGACGTAACCGGTGACGGTGCGGCGCGATTCCGGGTTGAGGTAGTCGCGGTAGGTCTTGCCTTCCGATTCGTCGTCCGGGTTCGGCACCGAGAACAGGCGGTCGTACAGGCGGATCTCAGCCGGCACGCCATGCGCGGCGCTGACCCAGTGGATGGTGCCCTTGACCTTGCGGTTGGCGCCTTCCATGCCAGGACGCGATTCCGGATCCAGCCAGCCGCGCAGCTCGGTGATGGTGCCGTCGGCATCCTTGACCACTTCATCGCAGCGGATGATGCCGGCGCCACGCAGGCGCACTTCGCCGCCCGGCACCAGGCGCTTCCAACCCTTCGGCGGCACTTCGGCGAAGTCCTCGCGGTCGATCCACACCTCGCGCGCGAACGGCACTTCGCGGCTGCCGAAGCTCTCGTCCTTGGGGTGGTTGCTGAAGGTCAGCTGCTCTGCGTGGCCTTCGGGCAGATTGGTCAGCACCAGCTTGACCGGGTCGACTACCGCCATGCGGCGCGGTGCGGCGCTGTCCAGGTCTTCGCGCAGCGCGCCCTCCAGCACGCTGAAGTCGATCAGCGAATTCTGCTTGCTGATGCCCACGCGCTCGGCGAACAGGCGCATCGCCGCCGGGGTGTAGCCACGGCGACGCAGGCCCTGCAGGGTCGGCATGCGCGGGTCCTCCCAGCCGTCCACCAGCTGTTCGGTGACCAGCGCCATCAGCTTGCGCTTGCTCATCACCGTGTAGTTGATGTTCAGGCGCGAGAACTCGATCTGGCGCGGCTTGGCCGCTTCGCGCGGCAGGCCGGCATCGACCAGCGGCTGGGTCAGCGCGTCGTCATGGGCGAAATCGACGTTGTCCACGCACCAGTCGTACAGCGGGCGGTGGTCTTCGAATTCCAGCGTGCACAGCGAGTGGGTGATGCCTTCGATCGAATCACCCAGTGCATGGGCGAAGTCGTACATCGGGTAGATCGGCCACGCGTTGCCGGTGTTCTGGTGCTCGACGTGCTTGATGCGGTACAGCGCCGGATCGCGCAGGTTGATGTTGCCACTGGCCATGTCGATCTTCGCGCGCAGGGTGCGCGCGCCATCCGGGAATTCACCGGCGCGCATGCGGCGGAACAGGTCGAGATTTTCCTCGACGCTGCGGTCGCGCCACGGCGACGGTCGGCCCGGCTCGGTCAGGGTGCCGCGGTAGGCGCGCACTTCCTCGGCCGAGAGGTCGCAGACATAGGCCTTGCCCTGTTCGATCAGCTTCTCGGCGGCCAGGTAATAGGTCTGGAAGTAGTCCGAAGCGTGGCGCAGCTCGTTCCACTCAAAGCCCAGCCAGCGCACGTCGTCCTGGATCGCGGCCACGTATTCCGGGTCTTCCTTGGCCGGGTTGGTGTCGTCGAAACGCAGGTTGCAGACACCGCTGAACTCGCCGGCAATGCCGAAATTCAGGCAGATCGACTTGGCGTGGCCGATGTGCAGGTAGCCGTTCGGCTCGGGCGGGAAGCGGGTCTTGATCGCCTGGTGCTTTCCGCTGGCCAGGTCCTCGCGCACGATCTGGCGGATGAAATCGCGCTTCTCGTGGCTGTCGGCGGGGGTCTCGGGGCTGGCGGGGGTGTGCTCGGACATGAGTCTGGGGCGAAAAAGGGCAGAAAGACCAACAGTCTAGCGCGTACCGGGCGGAGCTGCCCGGTGGGCCAGGGGGCTGCCGGGCAGCGGCCAGCACTACCCCCCACCTTCTGCGGTTGCCGGCCGCCGGATTGTGGATTGACGCGGAGATGGGTAGTGCCAGTCGCTGGCCGGCAGAACGCACCCGGCATTCAGCCCCCAGGCGTATGCTGGACCCCCGTCCCACGGAGCCGCCGCATGCACATCGTGTACAAGGCCGACAACCTGTTCGACGCCCACCTGGTCAAGCACGCGCTGGAAGATGCCGGCATTCCCGCCTTCGTGTTCGGCGAGTCGCTGCTGGGCGGCATGGGCGAGCTGCCGCTGTTCGGCGTGCTGCGGGTCGGCATCCCCGATGCCGCGCGCCCGCAGGCCGAGGACATCGTGGCCGCGCTGGACTTGGGCCAGGCCCCGTCCGACCCCATCTCCGATGCAGATGACATTGCCGGACTGCCGGCGTAGGAGCGCATCATGTTGGGTATTGGCCAGGGCATTCTCGGCATCGGTGCGTTCAAGCAGCGCCTGCCGCGTGCGGAAGAAGCGCTGCCGGGGCGTGAGCAGCCGCTGCCGCTGCACAGCAACCAGCACTTCGTGAACAGCCATCCGCTGAAGGATCGCTTCGCCGGCCTGCAGCAGGTCCGTTTCGCATTGGGCTGCTTCTGGGGCGCCGAGCGCAAGTTCTGGACCGAGCCGGGCGTGTACAGCACCTCGGTGGGCTATGCCGGTGGCATCACCCCGAACCCGACCTACGAAGAGGTCTGTTCGGGCCTGACTGGCCACACCGAAGTGGTGCAGGTGGTGTTCGATCCGGCCGTGGTGAGCCTGGAGCGCCTGCTGCAGCTGTTCTGGGAAAGCCACGACCCGACCCAGGGCATGCGCCAGGGCAACGACACCGGCACCCAGTACCGTTCGGCCATCCACGCCACCGACGAGGCGCAGTACAAGGCCGCGCTGGCCAGCCGCGAGGCCTACCAGGCGCAGCTGGATGCAGCCGGCTACGGCCCGATCACCACCGAGATCGTGTATCCGGCGCCTGAGTACTACTACGCCGAGGATTATCACCAGCAGTACCTGGCGAAGAACCCGAACGGCTACTGCGGCATTGGCGGCACCGGCGTGAGCTGCCCGATCGGCCTGGATGTGGAAGCGCCGCGCTGACGCGCGGAGGTCCGCCTGCGGCGGGCAGAAGCCAAAGCCTGGTAGAGCCGACTGCTAGTCGGCTGAAAGCCAAAGCGGCTCTGGGTTGCTGATGGTTTGGCGGGACGGGGGCGGCTGGCAGGACACGCCGTAAACCCGTCCATGGGGGCTCGATGGCGCCATCCATGGCGCCAACGGTCCTGCCAGCTGCCCCCGTCCCCCCTTCGACAGTTTCCCGGTGACGGTGGGCAAGAGCATTTGTGTACTGACGAACTGAAGGAAAACAAAAAGGACGCGGCCTTCGCCGCGTCCTTTTTGTTTGGTCCTGCAGTGCTTTCTGTAGAGCGGAGCCATGCTCCGCTCCAAGCAAGCGAAGCGCGCGACCCGCTGTTGCTCTTCTTTCTTTCTTCCGTGGCGGGCGGCCGCGGGAAACTGTCGAAGGCAGGGTGGGTAGGCCGTGCAGGGGCGTGAGCCGCATGGATGCGGCGACCGAGCTTACAGGGACGTACTTGCAGCGTCCCCTGCACGGCCTACCCACCCTGCCAACCGCATGATCCGCTCTTCGCGACCAATCGACCCGCCACGAGGGGCTCAGCCGTTGGCCGGAATCACAGTTCCGAGCGAATGCGCTCGCGCAGCGCCTGCAGATCCTTGGCAAACGCATCGATACCCGTCGCCAGCTTCTCGGTCGCCATCGGATCGGCAGCCAGGTCGGCGGCGAACTTCGCTGCGTCGATCGGGGTCACCGCCGCGCCGTCGGCGGCACCGGCCACCAGCTTGCGCGGCAGCAGGCCGTGGTCGGCGTCCAGCTTCTCCAGCAGGTCCGGCGAAATGGTCAGGCGGTCGCAGCCGGCCAGCGCTTCGATCTGTGCGGTCGAACGGAACGAGGCGCCCATCACCACCGTCTTCGAACCGCGGCGCTTGAATTCGGCATAGACGCCGCGCACGAACTTCACGCCCGGGTCTTCGTCGATGCTGGCCGGGGTCTGGCCGTTGGCCACGTACCAGTCCAGGATGCGGCCGACGAACGGCGAGATCAGGAACGCACCGGCTTCGCTGCAGGCCAGCGCCTGGGTCGGGTTGAAGATCAGGGTCAGGTTGCAGTCGATGCCTTCGGCCTGCAGGATGCGCGCGGCTTCCACGCCTTCCCAGGTCGCGGCGATCTTGATCAGGATCTTCTCGCGCGGCACGCCGGCATCGGCGTACATCTGGATGAACTGGCGGGCCTTGGCCACGGTGGCGGCGGTGTCGTGGGCCTGGTCGGCGTCCACTTCAGTGGACACGCGGCCCGGCACCAGCGTGCTCAGCAGCGCGCCGACGCCGATGGTCAGGCGATCGGCCACGGCGTGCACCACGGCTTCGCGGTCACCGCTCTGCTGGCGGCCCCAAGCGAGTTCGCGTTCGATCAGCTCAGCGTAGACCGGCAGGTCCAGCGCCTTCTTCACCAGGGTCGGGTTGGTGGTGCAGTCCACCGGCTGCAGGCGCTTGATGGCGTCGTAGTCACCGGTATCGGCAACGACCACGGACAGTTCGCGCAGCTGGGACAGTTTGGACGGGGTACTCATTACGGCTCCTGGTGCAGGGGGATCGAATCGCGCGCGGTGCGCAGCGGTAATCAGGGGCGGTCGTTGTGGACCGCGGTCACGCGCAGGCGCAGCTTGCGGCCGCCGGGCGCATTCCAGTCGATGCTCTGGCCGATGGCCAGGCCGAGCAGGGCACTGCCGACCGGGGCCAGCACGGACACCTTGCCCTCATCGACGTTGGCTTCGCGGGGGAAGACCAGGGTCAGGACATGCGTTTCGCCCGACACTTCATCTTCGCACTCCACGCGCGAATGCATCATGACGATGCCTTCGGGAATCTGGTCCGGTGCCAGCACGGTGGCCCGGTTGAGTTCTTCGGCAAGCGCGAGCGCGGCAGGCGTCTGGCTCAGCGCAGGGGAATCAAGCATGGCCTCCAGGCGGTCCATGTCGAAGGTGGATACAGTAATCGACGGCGGCAGGCCGCTGGCGGTGTTCATGGTGGCGCTCCTTGGTTGAAAGCCATGCAAAAGGCGGCACCTGCTGGCGCCGCCTGTCTGTATTGTGGGGACAAATGCGGCCGGAATCGACTCCTGCCGATTCCAGGCCCGCGCCGCAGGGGCTCAGCCGTTCAGCACCGGGCCGGGCAGCGCGGTGGCGTCGCCCACGCCGGCATTCACCGCATCGAGGGTGAACAGTGTCTGTGGCAGGCGCTTGAACTGGTCGGCCAGTTCCATCAGGAAATCGTTCATCGCCGAGCTGCGGCGCCAGATCATCGCGATGCGGCGGCTGGGGCGGCCTTCGCCGGTGAAATCGAGCAGGCGGATGTTGTTCGAGCGCGGCACCGGCGGCTGCACCGACAGGCTGGGCAGCAGGGTGATGCCGACGTCGGCGGCCACCATCTGGCGCAGGGTTTCCAGGCTGGTGGCGCGGAACTCGGACTTCTCGTTGGCGCCGAACAGGCGGCACACTTCCAGCGCTTGGTCGCGCAGGCAATGGCCGTCTTCCAGCAGCAGCAGCTTCTGCGTGGCCAGCTCCTGCACGTCCAGATGTTCGCGGCGGGCCAGCGGGTGGCGTCCGGACACGGCCAGCAGGAACGGCTCCTCGAACAGGAACTCGGCGTGCAGCTGGTCGTCGATTACCGGCAATGCCAGCAGTGCGGCGTCCAGCTTGCCCTCGCGCAGGCGGTCCAGCAGCACGTCGCTCTTTTCCTCGACCAGCAGCAGTTCCAGTTCGGGGAAGCGCTCGCGGATGCGCGGGATCACATGCGGCAGCAGGTACGGGCCCAGGGTCGGGAAGATCCCCAGGCGCACCGTACCGGCTTCCGGATCGCGGCTGCGCCGCGCCGCTTCCTTCAACTGCTCCACTTCGGACACGATCACCCGTGCCCGTGCGGCAGCCTCCTGGCCGGCCGGGGTCAGCATCACCTTGCGCGGTGCGCGTTCCACCAGCGGCAGGCCCAGCTCTTCTTCCAGCTTGCGGATCTGCGTGGACAGCGTGGGCTGGCTGACGAAGCAGGAAGCGGCAGCCCGGCCGAAATGCTTGTGGTCGGCCAGGGCTACCAGGTACTTCAGATCACGTAGGTTCATCCTTACACCCCAGGGGCAACGGACCGGCTGACGGCTTGGTTACCCGGCAGGCAGACAAGGTTCCCGCTGACCTGGGAACGGTGGATCAGGCAGCTTCAGCAACGGCACCGCTGCTGCTGCTCACCGACGAGCGGATCAGATGATCGAACGCGCTCAGCGCGGCGGTGGAACCGGCGCCCATGGCGATGATGATCTGCTTGTAGGGTACCGTGGTGCAATCGCCGGCAGCGAACACACCCGGCAGATTGGTCTGGCCGCGGTCGTCGATGACGATCTCGCCGCGCGGCGACAGCGCCACCACATCCTTCAGCCACTCGGTGTTGGGCAGCAGGCCGATCTGCACGAAGATGCCTTCCAGCTCGACACGGTGGGCATCGCCGCCGACGCGGTCCTTGTAGACCAGGCCGGTGACCCGGCTGCCATCGCCCAGCACTTCGGTGGTCTGGGCGCTGGTCAGTACGGTGACGTTGGCCAGGCTGCGCAGCTTCTTCTGCAGTACTTCATCGGCGCGCAGGCTGGAATCGAACTCCAGCAGGGTCACATGCGACACGATGCCTGCCAGGTCGATGGCCGCTTCCACGCCGGAATTGCCACCGCCGATCACCGCCACGCGCTTGCCCTTGAACAGCGGGCCATCGCAGTGCGGGCAGTAGGCCACGCCCTTGTTGCGGTACTGGTCCTCGCCCGGCACGTTCATCTGCCGCCAGCGCGCACCGGTGGACAGGATCACCGAACGCGACTTCAGCACCGCGCCGTTCTCCAGCTGCACCTGCACCAGGCCGTCTTCACCGGCCGGCACCAGCGCAGTGGCGCGCTGCAGGTTCATGATGTCCACCTCGTACTCGCGCACGTGCTGTTCCAGCGCCGTGGCCAGCTTCGGGCCTTCGGTCTCCTTCACCGAGATGAAGTTCTCGATTGCCATGGTGTCCAGCACCTGGCCACCGAAACGCTCGGCGGCGATACCAGTGCGGATGCCCTTGCGCGCGGCGTAGATCGCCGCAGCCGCGCCGGCCGGGCCACCGCCGACCACCAGCACGTCGAAGGCGTCCTTGGCGGCGATCTTCTCGGCATCGCGCTTGCCGGCGTTGGTGTCCAGCTTGGCCACGATCTGTTCCAGGGTCATGCGGCCCTGGTCGAACACTTCACCGTTGAGGTACACGGTGGGCACCGACATGATCTCGCGCTGCTCGACTTCGTCCTGGAACAATGCGCCGTCGATGGCCACGTGCTGGATGCGCGGGTTGAGCACCGCAGCCAGGTTCAGCGCCTGCACCACGTCCGGGCAGTTCTGGCAGGACAGCGAGAAGTAGGTTTCAAAGCGGTACTCGCCCTCCAGGTTCTGCACCTGCTCGATCAGCTCGGCAGTGGCCTTGGACGGGTGGCCGCCGACCTGCAGCAGCGCCAGCACCAGCGAGGTGAACTCGTGGCCCATCGGCAGACCGGCGAAGGTCAGGTGGATGTCCTGGCCCGGGGTGCCCAGGTCGAAGGACGGCACACGGCCCTGGCCATCGCGCAGCACCTGCAGCGAGATCTTGTCCGACAGGCTTTCCAGGGTCTGCAGCAGCTCCAGCATTTCCTGCGACTTGGCGCCGTCGTCGGCGTGCGCGGTGATCTGGATCGGGCGGGTCACGCGCTCCAGATAGGTCTTCAGCTGCGACTGCAGGTTGGCGTCCAACATCGGGTCTTCTCCTGGCTTCAGGCAAACAGGGGGCGTGGCACCGCTATAGAAGGTAGCGGACCAGCAGGGGGTAGGGGTGAACCCAAGACAGCGACCGTGGAAGGGGCTGGCTGGCCAAGGCTGGGGCGCGTTGGCTGTCTTGGGTTCACCCCCACGCCGGCGGGGGGACCGGCACGGGGATGAAGGGCGCGCGGTGGCGTGGGGCCACCGCAGGCTGGTACTGCTTTAGATCTTGCCGACCAGGTCCAGCGACGGGGTCAGGGTCTTCTCGCCTTCCTTCCACTTGGCCGGGCACACCTGGTTCGGGTTGGCGGCGGTGAACTGGGCGGCCTTCAGCTTGCGCAGGGTCTCGGCGACGTCACGGGCGATCTCGTTGGAGTGGATCTCCTGGGTCTTGATCACGCCTTCCGGGTTGATGATGAAGGTGCCGCGCAGGGCCAGGCCTTCTTCCTCAATGTGCACGCCGAAGGCGCGGGTCAGCTTGTGGGTCGGGTCGCCGACCAGCGGGAACTGGGCCTTGCCGACGGCCGGCGAGGTTTCGTGCCACACCTTGTGCGAGAAGTGGGTGTCGGTGGTGACGATGTAGACCTCGGCGCCGGCCTTCTTGAACTCGGCGTAATGGTCGGCGGCGTCTTCGATCTCGGTCGGGCAATTGAAGGTGAAGGCGGCCGGCATGAAGATCAGGACGGACCACTGGCCCTTCAGGCTGTTGTCGGAAACCTTGATGAACTCGCCGTTGTGGTAGGCATTGGCTTCGAACGACTGGATCGGAGTGTTGATCAGGGACATCGTTTTTCCTCTGGGTGAAGGGGAGTGGGTGAATCGACAGGAGCTAGGTTACCGATTCAATTGCGATAAGAACAATCCATTGATTGCATCTATTTGATAGATGCAGGCTATCAAAATGCGATGAGCAGCTACTGAACCTTGCCGCTCACATCCTGCAACTGGCTGTATGACAAGGAAAATCTTCCCCGGCAGGTGAACGCGGCCGATAGCCCGTCCTTATCCCGTTCGCCAGAACCTGAACAGATTCCGCTGTTGTAGAGCCGAGCCTACGCTCGGCTGTTCCAGAAGCGGCCGAGCATGGGCTCGGCTCTACAATTGCGGCATGTCTGTCAAAACCGAACCCACCCTGCGCCAGGTCGTGGCCGAGGCCAGCGCCCGCCTGGGCGGCATCGAGGCCCGCCACGAGGCCGAACTGCTGCTGCTGCATGTGCTGGACCGCCCGCGCAGCTGGCTGTTCGCGCACGCCACCGATCCGCTGGCCGCGGCCGACCAGGCCGTCTTCGACGCCCTGCTGGCACGCCGTGCGGCCGGCGAGCCGGTGGCCTACCTGACCGGCCGCCGCGGCTTCTGGACGCTGGACCTGGAGGTCGACCCGGCCACGTTGATCCCGCGCCCGGAAACCGAGCTGCTGGTGGAACTGGCGCTGGACCGCCTGCCGCTGGACCGCGCGCTGCAGCTGGCCGACCTCGGCACCGGCAGCGGCGCGATCGCGCTGGCGCTGGCCAGCGAACGGCCGCGGGCGCAGGTGCTGGCCACCGATGCCAGCCCCGGTGCGCTGGCTGTCGCTGCGCGCAACGCGGCGCGCCATGAACTGCACAACGTGCGCCTGGCCGAGGGCGGGCACGATTGGTATGCGCCGCTGCAGGGCGCGCGCTTTGATCTGATTGCCAGCAACCCGCCGTACATCGCCAGCGACGATCCGCACCTGGAACAGGGCGACCTGCGCTTCGAACCGGCCACCGCGCTGGCCTCGGGCCCGGATGGCCTGGATGACATCCGCCGCATCGTCGACGGTGGCCCGGCGCATCTGTTGCCCGGTGGCTGGCTGCTGATCGAACACGGCTGGGACCAGGGCGAGGCGATCCGCGCGCTGTTCGACGCCGCTGGTTTCGCGCAGGTGCAGACCGTGCAGGACCTGGAGCAGCGCGACCGCATCACCCTGGGCCGGCGACCGGCCTAGAATGGAGGTTCTCCTGCCCCGGCAGGGCATCACCCTGGAGCTGCAAGCATGCGTACGCTGTACCCCGCCATCACCCCCTACGACGTCGGCACCCTGAAGGTCGACGACCGCCACACGCTGTACTTCGAACAGTGCGGCAACCCGGACGGCAAGCCGGTGGTGATGCTGCACGGTGGCCCGGGCGGCGGCTGCAGCGACAAGATGCGCCAGTTCCACGACCCGTCCAAGTACCGGATCATCCTGTTCGACCAGCGTGGTGCCGGCCGTTCCACCCCGCACGCCGACCTGGTGGACAACACCACCTGGGACCTCGTTGCCGATATCGAAAAGCTGCGCGAGCACCTGAACGTCGATCGCTGGCAGGTGTTCGGCGGCAGCTGGGGCTCGACCCTGGCCCTTGCCTATGCCGAAACGCACCCGCAGCGCGTGACCGAACTGGTGCTGCGCGGCATCTTCATGCTGCGCCGCTGGGAACTGGAATGGTTCTACCAGGAAGGTGCCAACCGCCTGTTCCCGGATGCGTGGGAGCATTACCTCAAGCCGATTCCGTCGGTGGAGCGTCACGACCTGATCTCGGCCTTCCACCGCCGCCTGACCAGCGACGACGAAACCACGCGCCTGGAAGCGGCCAAGGCGTGGGCGGTGTGGGAAGGCGCGACCAGCTTCCTGCACGTGGACGATGACTTCATCAACAGCCACGAAGACCCGCATTTCGCACTGGCGTTCGCCCGCATCGAGAACCACTACTTCGTCAACGGCGGCTTCTTCGAGGTGGAAGACCAGTTGCTGCGCGACGCGCACCGCATCGCCGACATCCCGGGAGTGATCGTGCACGGCCGCTACGATGTGGTCTGCCCGCTGGCCAATGCCTGGGACCTGACCAAGGTGTGGCCGAAGGCCAAGCTGGAAATCACCCCGGCCTCGGGCCACTCGGCGTTCGAAGCGGAGAACGTGGACGCGCTGGTACGCGCCACCGATAGCTTCGCCTGAGCGTTGGCATTGCGTTGACGGCCAGATCCAACGCAGCTCGGTAGTGCCGGCCGCTGGCCGGCAACCCGGAAATGGTTGGATCGGCAAAGACGCCGGCCAGTGGCCGGCGCTACCACTCCCCGGCCAACAACGCGTCGGCCAGCACCTGCAGTTTCGGCGAGTGCTGACGCGACGGCGGGTAGATCAGCGACAGTGCGCGGCTGCGGCCTTCGAACGGCTGCAGCACGCGCTGCAGGCGGCCATCGGCCAGTGCGTCGGCCACGGCGAAATCCATGACCTGCACGATGCCGATACCGGCGATCGCCGCTTCCACCAGCGGGTCACCGCTGTCGAACACCATCCGCGTCGGCGGCGTGAACTCGTACAGCTGGCCCTGCTGCAGGAACTGCCATTCGACCACACGGCCACTGCGCAGGTTGCGCACGGCCAGGCACGCATGGTGATGCAGATCCTCGACAACGGCCGGCGTGCCGCAGCGGGCCAGGTAGTCCGGGCTGGCCACGGTCACCCAACGCAGGGGCCGCAGCGCGCGCGCGACGATGCGCTGGTCGGCGATCACGCCGGTGCGCAGCGCGGCATCAAACCCTTCCTCGACCAGATCGACCAGGCGATCGCTGAGCACGGCTTCCACCTGCAGCTGCGGATGCCGTTCCAGCAATGGTGCCAGCAGCGGCACCAGCACCTTGCGCCCGAACATCGAGGGCGCGCTGATCTTCAGCGTGCCCGAGGGCGTGCAGGGGCGGTCGGCCAACTGGCGCTCGGCATCTTCGAAGCCGCACAGCAGCGGTGCGACCTGATCGACGAACTGGCGGCCATCCGGGGTCAACGCCACGTTGCGGGTGTTCCGCTGCAGCAGTTTCACCCCCAGCGTGGCCTCCAGCCGGCTGATCGCGCGCGACAGGCCGGATTGGCTCAGGCCCAGCTGGCCGGCCGCCACGGTGAAGCTGCGCGCTTCGGCCACCTGCACCAGCATGCGCACGGCATTGAGGTCCATCGCGGTTCCATTCATGCGGAAAATCATGACAGATATGGCTGTGCGGGGGTTTATTGATTGTGCCGCATCAATGAGACTGCGCTCCCCCCTTGCTCCAGACCACCGATGCCTCCCCTCAAACATCCCCGCGCGGCGCTGGCCCTGCTGGCCACGGCCCAGCTGATCATCGCCCTGGACGCCACCATCATCTTCGTCGCCCTGCACGACATGGGGCGCGCGTTGCAGATCAATGCGCAGCAGCTGCAATGGGTGGTCAGCGCCTACACAGTGGCCTTTGGTGGCAGCCTGCTGCTGGGCGGACGTGCCGCCGACCTGATCGGTCGCCGTCGCTTCTACCGGCTGGGCATGCTGCTGTTCGCGCTGGCCTCGCTGCTCGGTGCGCTTGCGCCCAATGCCACGCTGCTGATCATCGCCCGCGCGGCACAGGGTGTCGGCGCCGCGCTGCTGTTCCCGGCCACGCTGGCGCTGATCAACACGCTGTATGCCGAAGGCCCGGTGCGCAACCGCGCGCTGGCGATCTGGAGCATGGCCAGCGCGGTCGGGCTGGCGCTGGGCACGCTGCTGGGCGGGGTGCTGACCCAGGCCTTCGGCTGGCCGGCGGTGCTGGCGGTGATCGTGCCCTTGGCCACGGCCTGCGCTGTTGCCGCCGGTGTGTGGTTGCCGGCCGACGGTCCGCACGTGCGCGGCCGCTCCTTCGACCTGGCCGGGTGCCTCACCGTCACCGCCGGCGGCAGCCTGCTGGTCACCACCCTGGTGCAGGGGCCGGAGTGGGGCTGGACGGCGCCGGCCACGGTGATCTGCCTGCTGCTTTCAGCCGTACTACTGACGGTGTTCGTGCAGATCGAGAAGCGCAGCCGCGACCCGCTCATGCAGTTCGCGCTGTTGCGCCTGTCCGGCCTGCGCGCGGCACTCGGCCTCACCTTTGCGTTCATGAGCAGCTACGGCGTGCAGTACTACTTCCTGGCGCTGTACTTCCAGGATGGTTACGGCTGGAGCCCGCTGCAGGCTGGCCTGGCGTTCCTGCTGCCCACTTTGGTGTGCACCTTCGGCATCCGCATTGCCGAACGCATGCTGCATCGCAGTTCCGCGCGCCATGTACTGGCCTGGGGTTTCGCGGCCGGTGCCGTGGGCATCGCAGGCGTGGCGCTGGCGTTGCCGCATGGCGCCAGCTACTGGGCGCTGCTGCCGGGCATCGTGATCCTCAGCGTGGGACAGGGCATGAGCTGGACGGCGATGTGGATCGTGGCCGGACAAGGCGTGCCGGGGCCGCAGCAGGGGGTCGCGTCCGGCATGGCGGCCACCGCCCAGCAGATCGGCGGCGCGTTGGGGCTGGCGGTGCTGGTGATGGTGGCCAACGCCGCGCGCGGCTCGCAGGCGGCGACCAGCCCCGACGCCCTGCAGGGCATGGTCAATGCCCAGTACGGTGCCGCGCTGTTTGCCGCGCTCGGCGTGGTCATCGCGCTGGGCCTGCGCCCGGCGCCGGTCGAGTCGGCCGCGACCGTCTGCCCGGCCAGCGAGGCATGATTGAAGCCGTTCCCGTGGATGGATGCGCCACGCCTGTGGTGGTGCCGGCCAGCGGCCGGCACTACCGACTCGGGGTGGATCCACGCGCGTTCAACCGAACGCCAGCAACTGCGGCTGCAATGCGCCGAAGATCCGCGCCAGCCGCTCCGCCCACGCCTGCTGCCCGGCCACGTCGGCAATCAGGTCCTGGCGGATCTCCAGCTCCACGTGCACCAGGCCACGGCCTTCGCCATGCACCGGCACCGCGTAGTCACTGGTACTGCTGACCGAATACGGCTCATTGTCACCCACCACCAGGTCGCCCTCGTCGCGCAGTGCCTGCAGCAGCGCATGGGCAAAACGCGTGTCCTGGTGGTACAGCACGCCGGCATGCCACGGCCGCTGCATGCCGTTCATCGCCGGGGTGAAGCTGTGCATCATCACCAGCAGCGTGGGGCGGCCTGCATCACGGCGTGCATCAAGCTCGGCGTCGATGCGCGCGTGGTAGGGCGCGTGGATCGCTTCGATGCGTTGTTGCCGCTGCGCTGCCGACAGCCCGGCATTGCCTGGCACCACGGTGTGGTCGCTCACTTCCGGAATCAGCGTTGGCGACGCCAGCGGGCGGTTGCAGTCGATCAGCAGCCGCGAATAGGTCTGTTCGATCGCCCAGGCATCGAGCCGTTCGGCCAGCGCGCGGGTGGTGCCGGCAATGCCGATGTCCCAGCCGATATGGCGGTCCCGTTCGGCCTGCGGCAGACCGAGGCCTGTGAGGGCACGCGGCACCTGCTGGCCGGCATGGTCGGCCAGCAGCAGGAACGGTGAGGCGCCCTGCGCCCGGTGGATCGAATAGATCGCCGGGTCGTCGGCGCCCAGCAGCGCCGGCAGCGCATGCAGATCGGCGTCAGCCACGCGGGCGGCCGTCCAGATGGTGCTCGATCATCCACAGCCCGGCCCACAGCTTGGCGTCCAGCGCGTAGCCTTCGCCCATCTTCTGCACCAGCCAGGCCGCGGCCTGGGTGCGCGGAATCTCGTGCACGGTGATGTCCTCGCTGTCATCGCCGCCGCCTTCGCCGATCCGGCGCAGGCCGGTGGCGCGCACGAAGGCGATCTGCTCGCTGCTGGCACCGGATGAGGTCGGCCCGATCATCAGCACTTCGGCGTCCGCGGCGGTCCAGCCGGTTTCTTCTTCCAGTTCGCGCACAGCCGAGACTTCGATGGATTCGCCAGCATCGACGTCACCGACCAGTCCGGCCGGCATCTCGATGGTCGGTGCCTGCAGCGGCACGCGGAACTGTTCGACGAACAGCACCTTGTCCTCGGGCGTGACGGCGATGATGATCGCCGCCAGGCCACCGGCATGGGTGCGTTCGCTGTATTCCCAGGTACCGCGTACGACCATGCGCTGGTACTTGCCTTCGTAGACCACTCGCGGTGCTTCGGTGTTGCGCTGGCTCATGCGGGCTCGCCGGAATTGGAGAAAGAGGGAGTGGGAAGGGGGTCTGCCACCCCGGCAGCATCGAACAGCCGGCGGCGGGTCATCGGGCCGAAGCGCAGGGTCTGGCACAGGCCGTCCAGCAGCTCGGGGTCGGCCGGCTGGCGCGGCATGCCGCTCTGGCAGCCCTCCAGCGGCGCGTCCAGCGCGATGGTGGTCAGCTGGCGCCAGAGCTGGGCATGCTCGCGCTGTTCACGCAGCCGCACCGCCATCTGTGCCGCACCGCGCAGGCGCAGGAACGGCACTTCATCGATACGGTCAAACAGGGCATCCATGCTGCCGAAGTGGGCCAGCAGCACCGCCGCCGATTTGGCGCCCACGCCGCTGACACCGGGAATGTTGTCCACCGCATCGCCACACAGCGCCAGGTAGTCGGCGATCTGGTGCGCGTGCACGCCGTGGCGGGCCTTGACTCCGGCCACATCCCAGCGCTGGTTGCGTGCGTAGTCCCATTGTTCGTCGCGGTCGAGCAGCAGCTGCGACAGATCCTTGTCGGCGGAAATGATCACCCCGCGATGGCTGCCACGGTGCCGGTGCAGGGCGCTGCCGATCAGGTCGTCGGCCTCGAAATCATGATGGGCCAGCACCGCCAGCCCCAGCGCCGCACACAGGGCCTTGCAGTGTACGAACTGTCGCTTGAGCGCCTCCGGCGCCGGATCGCGGTTGGCCTTGTAGGCCGGGTACAGGCGATGACGGAAGCCGCTGTCCAGCGCTTCGTCGAAGGCGATGGCGATATGCCGTGGCCGCTCGCGCTCCAGCAGGTCCAGCAGGAAGCGGGCAAAGCCATGCACCGCGTTGGTCGGCCAGCCCTGGCTGTCCTGAAACTGGTCGGGTAGCGAATGCCAGGCACGGAACACGTAGATGCTGGCATCGACCAGATACAGCGGCGGTGCGGGCTGGGCGCTCACCGCGCTCACGGTGCGGTCCATTCCTGCAGCAGCGTGGCCGGATCGGGGCGCTCGCGCTCGGGCACCGCGGCCTTGGGCGTGCCGATGTGGATGAAGCCGGCGATGCGCTCGCCTTCGACCAGGCCCAGATGCGCCTGCACGGCCGGGTCGAACGCCATCCACGCGGTCAGCCACTGCGCGCCGAAGCCCAGCGCCTGCGCGGCCTGCAGCAGGGCAAAGCAGACGCAGCCGGCGGTCATCAGCTGTTCCTGCTCGGGCACCTTGGGATCCGGGCGCGGGCTGGCCACCACCACGATCACCAGCGGCGCATGGCTGAAACGCTGGCGGTCCTTCTCGAAGACCGCATCGCCGGCCTGCGGGTCGCGCTGGCGGCTGCGCTCGGCCAGGAAGTCGCCCAGAGTGTGACGCGCATCGCCGGCGATTTTCAGGAAGCGGAACGGCACGCGCTTGCCGTGGTCGGGCACGCGTACCGCCGAGGCCAGCATCCGCTGCAGGGTGGCCGGGTCCGGCCCGGGTTCGCCCAGTTGCCGCGAGGGCACCGAGCGGCGGGCATCCAGGGCGAGCAGGGCGGCGGGGTCGGGCATGGTGTCTGAACCGGTCATCACGGGCGTTTGATTATAGTCGGGGCGGTCAATGACGCCGTCTGTGTCGCGTCTGCACCCTGAATATCAAACTGTGATGAACATCATGCCACTGGCGGGAAACGGACGGCCGCTTCCCCTCGCCTCATGGGCCTTGCACGGCTTACGATATCGGTCTTGCCGGGCCGCCGGTCATGAGGTTTGAAGTGAGGACTGTTTCACTGTCCGTGACGGGCTGGCCGGCCTACCATCGACGTACCGGTGCATGGGGTGTGCCGGTCGTCGCGATGTCCATGCTGTCTGTCGTACCAGAGAAGGTGGGGAGCCTTCCCGAATGATGAGCGTGCCCACACCGATGGGATCGCCGGGCCGTGACCCGGCCCAGCTCCAGCGTGCCCGGGACATGGTCCTGCCCGCGCTGTGCCAGGCGTTCGGGGCCGCGCTGGCGCGGTTCGATGATGCGTTGTTCGACCGTGCGGGCAATGCCGGTTCCTCGCAGCTGCTGTTCCTGGATGCGATGCGCGAGCTGCGCCGCCGCCGCGAGGAGATCGCCGCCGCCTTTGCCGGCCACCTGCAGCGGGCCTGGGAGGCGCTGGCCGCCGGCGAACCGCTGTCGGCCGATGCCACCCTGTCCGGCCAGGCCGAAGACGGCTTGAGCCTGCTGGCCGAGCACGTGCTGGAATCGCGGCTGGCAGTGCGCAATTTCGCCACCGTGCTGCTGCGCGACTTCAAGCCGGTGCTGGCGCGGCTGGACCGCCGCCTGGGCCGCCTGATCGGCGGTGCCGAGCTGGACGCCGACCACAACCCGATCAGCCCGGAACATCTGGGCGTGGCCATCCACGAGGCGTTTGCCGGCTGTGAACTGGCTCCGGAAGTGCATCTGGTGCTGATCAAGCTGTGCGAACGCGACCTGCGCGCGCCGATCGGCCGCATCTACGAGAAGCTGGACGAGCAGCTGGCGGCGGCCGGCGTGATGTCGCAGATGGGCACGCCGCAACGCCCGCTCTCGGCCGCACCCGAGCCGCGCAGCGCTGGCGCGCTGGAAGATCTGGTCGAGCACCGTCAGGGTGCCGATACCGGTTTCGCCGATGACGAGCAGGCCGCTCCCGCCTGGGCGCAACGCTTCGCCGCGCGCTGGTCGGAACGTCGCGGTCACATGCAGCAGCACCTGGGAGGCGAGGACAGCGGCAGCGGCGAGCCCTATCCGGGCCAGCAGGGCATGCTGCTGGAAGCGCTGCACGAGTTGCTGCAGCAGACCCGCCATGTACGCGAGGACGCCACGTCGGCCGCCCAGGTGGCCATTGGCCAGCAGCGCCCGTTGAGCCAGCGCGAGATGATGTCGGTGCTGTCGCTGCTGCAGGCCACGCCCAGTGCGACCCTGCGCGCGGCGATCGGCGAGGATGGCGAATCGCTGGCGCAGCGGCTGAAGAGTGAAGTGCTGTCCAGCGCCACCCGGCTCGGTGTCGATCCCGGCCAGACCCGGCTGGATCCGCAGGACGAAGATGCGATCGATCTGGTCGGCATGCTGTTCGACGTGATGCTGGACGAACGTGAACTGGAAGGCCGCTCGCGCGAACTGATCGGCCGCCTGGTGGTGCCGTTCGTAAAGGTGGCCATGCTCGACCGCCGCATGTTCGTGCAGAAGACCCACCCGGCGCGCAAGCTGCTCAACTCGCTGGCCGAGGCCTGCGAGGGCAACACCGGCGAAAGCCAGGCCGAGCGCATGCTGATGGCCAAGGTGGAGGAAATCATCGAGCGCCTGGTGGCCGAGTTCAACGAGAACCTGGCGATCTTCCTGACCCTGGAAGAAGAGTTCCGCGAGTTCCTGGTGCAGCATCGCCGCCGCGTGGAAATCGCCGAGCGCCGCGCTGCCGAGACGCAGCGCGGCCAGGAAAAGCTGGAGATGGCCCGCACCCGCGCCGGTGCCGAACTGGATCGGCGCATCGGCGACGCCACGCTGCCGCCGGCCATCGCCGCGTTCCTGCGCCAGCCGTGGCAGCACCATCTCACCCTGGCGCTGTTGCGCGAGGGCGAAGAGGGTGCGTCGGTGGCCGAGGCCCTGAGCCTGGGCGACGGCCTGCTGGAAGAAGTGGCCGAGGCCCGTCGCCAGATCGTCGGCAAGCCGTGGCTGCAGGCCTGGCAGCCGGTGCTGGCCAAGGTGTTCGCCAGCGTGGGCGTGCATGGCGACGCCGCCACCGGCGCCATCGATGCCCTGCATGACACCCTGCAGGGCATCGCCGAATCGCGGCCGGAACTGCAGCGCGCGCTGCCCGAGCTGCCGCAGGTCGCGTTGCCGGCACCGCCGGTGGCCGAATCGCCGGCGGTGGAACTGAGCGGGCAGATCGACGCCGATGACTTCGACAACGCCGACGCCGACCGCTTCCGCCGCATGGAGATCGGCAACTGGCTGGACTTCGTCGACAAGGACGGCAAGGTGCAGGCCGGCAAGCTGTCGTGGGTCAGCCCGATTTCCTCGCGCCTGCTGTTCGTCAACCGCCGTGGCGTGCGCTTCTGCGTGGCCTCGCCGGAAGAACTGGCAGTGATGGTGCGGCTGGGCCGCCTGCGCGCCCATGTGGATGACGGCGCCTTCGACAGCGCCATGCAGGGCGTGATCGACCGTCTGGACCCGGGCAGCGCGACGCTGCACTGAGCACGGGCCGCCTGCTAGGATCGGGAAAACTCACCGATCAGCGGGGACCTGCATGGCCGTGGCGTTGCTGGGGATCAAGGAGACCGCGCCGGGCGAACGGCGCGTGGCGCTGACGCCGGAAACGGCCAAGAAGCTGGGCGCACTGGGCATCACCGTCTGGTACGAAGCCGGCGCCGGCCTGGCCGCCGGCTTCCCTGATGCCGCCTATGACGATGCAGGCGCACGCGCGTTCGACGCCGCGCGCTGGCCCGAGATCGACATCCTGCTGTGCGTACAGGCGCCGCCGGCGACCGTGTTGCAGCAGCTCAAGCCCGCGGCCAGTGTGATCGGCCTGCTTGCGCCGGCATCCGATCCGGCCTTGGCCGCCTTGGCTGCCGGCGACCGCCTGCGGCTGTTCCCGCTGCAGCAGCTGCCGCGTACCACGCGTGCGCAGGCGATGGACGTGCTCAGTTCGCAGGCCGGCATGGCCGGCTACAAGGCCGCGCTGATCGCCGCCGAACGCGCGCCACGCTTCTTCCCGATGCTGACCACCGCCGCCGGCACCGTACGTCCGGCCAAGGTGCTGGTGATCGGCGCCGGCGTGGCCGGCCTGCAGGCCATCGCCACCGCGCGTCGGCTCGGTGCACAGGTGGAAGGTTTCGACGTGCGCCCGGAGACCCGCGAGCAGATCCAGTCGCTGGGCGCGCGCTTCCTCGATCTGGGCGTCAGTGCGGCGGGCGAGGGTGGCTATGCACGTGCGCTGACCGACGAGGAACGCGCCGAGCAGCAGCGGCGACTGGCCGACCATCTGCGCGGCGTGGATGTGGTGATCTGCACCGCCGCGGTGCCCGGGCGCCCGGCGCCGACCATCGTTACCGCCGCGATGGTGGAAGGCATGGCCGCCGGCAGCGTGATCGTCGATCTGGCGGCCGAAAGTGGCGGCAACTGTGCGCTCACCCAACCCGGGCAATGCATCGAACACCAGGGCGTGACCATCGATGGCCCGCTGGGCCTGGCCAGCCGTGGCGCGACCCAGGCCAGCGAGATGTATGCGCGCAATCTGCTGAACTTCGTCGCGCTGTTGGTGCGCGAGGGCCAGCTGGCGTTCGACTGGGACGATGAGTTGCTGGCCAAGACCCGCTGGCAGGCGTGAGTGGCATGGGGTCAGGTCCGTTTGCCGCTGGCAAAGGGCTCTGACCCCGTTCCCCCGGGGCGTTACCTCGGCTTGGCCGGCGGCGGGTTGTCGCGCACCCACTCCCTGCGCTGTTCCGGCGTCATCTGCGACCAGCGCTCGCGCAACGCCTCACGCTGTGCCGGCGGCATATCGCGCATCTGTCCGAACAGGGCGCGGGCCTGCTCACGCTGTTCCGGGCTCATGTGCTCGAAGCGGCGCAGGCCCCGGCGGGCCTTGTCGCGCTCTTCCGGGCTCATCGACTGCCAGCGCTGGCCATGCGAGAGCATGCGTTGGCGCTGGCCGGCGTCGGCGCTGTTCCAGCGGTCGCGCAAGGGGGCCAGCAGCGATTCGCGCTGGGCCTCGCTCAGCTGTTCCCACGCCGGCAGCGGCGCGGCCGGTGCCGTACGTGCGGCCGGAGAGGGGGCGGCGCTCTGAGCCAGCGCGGGGACGGCCGGCAGCAGCGACAGGGTCAGCAGTAGCGGCAGGAGGTTGATTCGGGGCATGGTTCACTCCATCGCCAGGTCGGTGTCGCCCAGCCACAGGTACAGATCGGGATTCTCGTCGTACAGTGCGCTGTTGTCTTCCGCCGCTGCAAGCACCGGTGCCGGCGCCGGGCCCACCAGGGGGCCATGGCCGGTGAACTGCAGGCCGATGCCCAGTGCCACCACCAGCGAACAGGCGCTGGCCAGCCACCAGCGCAGGCGCCCGCGCTGGAGCGCGCGGGCGCCGTGACGAGCCTGGCGCAGGCGCGCCAGCGTGGCCGGCGACAGCGCCTGCAGCGACTGCGCGTGCAGGCTGCGCAGGGCGTCATCGGAAGGCAGGGAGCGGTTCACGGGTGGGTCTCCAGATAATCCTGCAGCGCCTGTCGGGCGCGTGCCAGGTGGGTTTTTACCGCGCCTTCGCTGCAGCCCATGGCGCGGGCGGTGGTGGCCCCGTCCAGGTCCTGCAGCACGCGCAGGGTAAAGGCTTCGCGCTGGCGGGCGGGCAGGGTGCGCAACGCCTCCACCAGCTGCTGGTACCGCTGGTGCTGCTCATGCGCCTGTGCCGGGTCCGGGCCGGGGTCAGCCCAGTCGATCTCACCGCCCCCGGCGTCCTGGTTGTCGCGCCAGAACGGCAGGCGGAAGCGGCGCCGGCGCTGCAGGTCGATCACCCGCCGGCGCAGGATGCTCCAGAACAGCGGCGCCCACTCGGCGGCCGGCTTGTCGGCGTAATCCAGCATGCGCAGCAGGGCATCCTGCACCGCATCCAGAGCGTCGTCGCGCTGGCGCAGGCCGGCTTCGGCGAAGCGGAAGGCACGCGGGCCGACGCCGGCCAGGAACGCCTCCAGCGATGCCGGCAGGGCATCGGTCTCGGCGCTCGGGGGGACAGGGCTGCTCACCAGCACAGGGTACGGTTCCTCGCTCGGGGTCACCATCGACAACGCGTGAGTGCGGCATCGGTTGACCCGGATGCGCGCCAGGTTCAGCCCGTGGTTATGATGGGGCGACGAAGACAGAGCGGGAGCGTTGCCAGTGAGTGACGGGTTCGTGGCGCTGTACATCTTCATGCTGGCAGCCATCGCCGGCCATGTGATCATTTCGCGGGTGCCGGTGATCCTGCATACCCCGCTGATGTCCGGATCCAACTTCATCCACGGCATCGTGCTGATCGGCGCGATGGTGGTGCTGGGGCACGCGCAGACGCCGCTGGAAAAGGCGCTGGGCTTCCTGGCCGTGGTGCTCGGCGCCGGCAACGCCGCCGGTGGCTATGTGGTCACCGCGCGCATGCTGGAGATGTTCAAGCCGAGTGCGCCCAAGGGCGCCAAGGACGAACCGAAGGAGCCGCAGGCTTGAACATCAGCACCGTCGAACTGCTTGATTGGCTGGTCAAGGCCAGCTACCTGGTGGCCGCCACGTTGTTCCTGCTCGGCCTGCAGCGCATGGCCTCGCCGCTGACCGCGCGCAGCGGCATCCGCTGGGCCGGACTGGGCATGCTGCTGGCCACCGTGGCCACTTTCTTCCTGCCCGAACTGCACAACGTGCCGCTGATCCTGGTGGCGCTGCTGCTCGGCGCCGGCCTGGCCTGGTGGTCGGCCGGCAAGGTTGCCATCACCGACATGCCGCAGATGGTGGCGCTGTACAACGGCATGGGCGGTGGCTCGGCGGCGGCGATCGGCGCAGTGGAGCTGCTGCGCTATGCCTTCCTGGCCCACCGCGACACCACGCACTGGAGCGAGCAGGCGCTGGCCGACCTGGCCGCACGCCAGCCGTCGGGCACGGTGCTGCTGCTGGCGGTGGTTGGCGCCGCCATCGGTGCGGTGTCGCTGTCCGGCTCGGTGATCGCCTGGGCCAAGCTCGATGGCCGCCTCGACAAGCGCGTCACCTGGCCGGGCCAGCAGGTGATGAACCTGGTGGTGGCGCTGGCGGTGGTGGTGCTGGCGATCATCGCCGCCAGCACGCTCAGCACCTGGGCGATCGTCGCCTTCTTCGTGCTGGCACTGGCGCTGGGCGTGCTGATGACGCTGCCGATCGGTGGCGCCGACATGCCGGTGGTGATCTCGCTGTACAACGCGTTCACCGGCCTGGCGGTGTCTTTCGAAGGCTACGTGCTGGGCAACGAGGCACTGATCATCGCCGGCATGATGGTCGGCGCGGCCGGTATCCTGCTGACCCGGTTGATGGCCAAGGCGATGAACCGGCCGATCCGCAACGTGCTGTTCTCCAACTTCGGCGGCACTGCCGGTGGCGAAGCGCAGGCGATCAGCGGCTCGCAGAAGCCGATCGACGCGGCCGACGTCGCCGCGATGATGGCCTTTGCCGAGCGCGTGGTGATCGTGCCCGGCTACGGCATGGCGGTGGCGCAGGCGCAGCACAAGATCTGGGAGCTGGCGCAGCGGCTGGGCCAGCGCGGGGTCAAGGTGAAGTTCGCCATCCACCCGGTGGCCGGGCGCATGCCCGGGCACATGAACGTGCTGCTGGCCGAGGCCGGCGTGCCCTACGACCTCATTGCCGACATGGACGACATCAACCCCGAGTTCGCCAATACCGACGTGGTGCTGGTGATCGGCGCCAACGATGTGGTCAACCCCGTAGCACGCACCGATCCGGCCAGCCCGATCTACGGCATGCCGGTGCTGGACGTGGTCAACGCGCGCAACGTGGTGGTGATCAAGCGTGGCAAGGGCACCGGCTTTGCCGGCATCGAGAATGCGCTGTTCTACGCCGACAACACGCGCATGCTGTACGGCGATGGTGCCGAAGCGGCGGCCTCGCTGGTGAGCGAGCTGAAGGCGCTCGATGGCGGGCACTGAGATCCGGCTGCTCCCGGTGGGTGCGGACCTTGGTCCGCACGTTTCTGCCGGCCAGCGGCCGGCACTACCACCCCATCCACGCATGGCGTGGATCTACGCGCTCAGCGCGCCAGCCAGGCGCCCACGGCCACACCCAGCGCCAACCACAGCCACTCCATCGCGCCATTGGCCAGGGTGACCAGGGTCCAGGCCAGGTGCGGGCCCATCCGCATCGTGGCGTCCCACATGTCCAGCCCGATCGAGCCGCCCATCCAGGCGCTGGCGATGGTCCAGTTGGCGACTGCGGCCACCAGCAGGGTGCCCAGCACGACCAGGGCGATGCGCAGCCGGCCCGGGCCGAGCGTCCCCAGGCGCAGCATGAACACCAGTTCCAGGGCAGTCACCACCGCCATCCAGCCGACCTGTCGGCCGGTCATCAGCGCCAGCACCAGCCAGGCGAAGGGAGCAACAACCAGGCCCAGCAACAGCATGAAGGGCCAGAGCCAGGTCACGGTCCTGGCACGCGCGGCATTGGAGGACATCGAAGCTCCCTGAAGATCACCCACAGGATACTGTGGTTTGCCGCGGTGCACCGGCGGGGGCAGGGCGGCTGGGCTAGAATGCCTGCTTGCGTGGCTGCAGCCACGGCCCCATATCGGTCCCCATGTATTCCCGTAGCAGTGAACCTGTCCACTTCGAGCGCGATTGCGAGGCCGTGATGGTCCCGCAGGGCGATACCGTGACCTTGCCCGCCGGCAGCTATGGGTACATCACCCAGGCGCTGGGTGGCAGCTATTCGGTGTTCGTCGAGGGCAACCTGTTCCGCATCGCCGGCAAGGACGGCGACGCCATCGGCAAGGAGGCACCGGCACCGCTGGAACTGCCCGCCGATGCCACCGATGAACAGGTGGAGCAGCTGGTGTGGCAGCAGCTCCGCACCTGCTTCGATCCGGAAATTCCGGTGAACATCGTCGAACTGGGCCTGGTCTACGAGGTCGAGATCAAGCATCTGGACGAGGGCCAGCGCGAGATCGACGTGAAGATGACCCTGACCGCGCCGGCCTGTGGCATGGGCGACATCCTGGTCGACGACGTGCGCAGCAAGCTTGAAATGATCCCGACGGTGGCCGAGGCCGACGTCGAGCTGGTATTCGACCCGCCGTGGAACCAGCACATGATGTCCGAAGCGGCCCGGCTCGAGACCGGCATGCTTTGACCCAGGGCCCGCAGTGACGCGGGCCCGGCACTACCCGTAACCAGAACAGGAATCCTCCGGTGTCCCAGTCCATTCCCAGCTTCGCCGTCACCCGTTCGGACCACCCGCGCAGCGCTGAAGAGCGCGCCCAGATCCTGGAGAAGCCCGGCTTCGGCCTGCACTTCACCGATCACATGGTGGAAGTGCGCTGGGACAAGGACGCCGGCTGGCACAACGCCAGCGTGCGTGCCTATGGCCCGCTGCAGCTGGACCCGGCCGCGGCCGTGCTGCACTACGGCCAGGAAATCTTCGAAGGCATCAAGGCCTACCGCCACGCTGACGGCTCGATCTGGACCTTCCGCCCCGACGCCAACGGCCGCCGCCTGCAGCGTTCGGCGCAGCGCCTGGCGCTGCCGGAACTGCCGGTGGAGATCTTCGTCGAATCGCTGAAGCAGCTGATTGCCGTGGACAGTGACTGGGTGCCGTCGGCCGATGAGTCGAGCCTGTACTTCCGTCCGTTCATGATCGGCGACGAAGCCTTCCTCGGTGTGCGTGGCGCACACAAGGCCGGCTACTACGTCATCGCCAGCCCGGCCGGCCCGTACTTCGCCAAGGGCGTTGCCCCGGTGTCGATCTGGCTGTCCACCGAGTACGCGCGTGCGGCCAAGGGCGGCACCGGCGCGGCCAAGTGCGGCGGCAACTACGCCGCTTCGCTGCTGCCGCAGCAGAAGGCGCAGGCGCAGGGCTGCTCGCAGGTGCTGTTCCTCGACCCGGTTGAAGGCAAGTACCTGGAAGAACTGGGCGGCATGAACGTGTTCCTGGTCTACAAGGACGGCACGCTGGTCACCCCGGAACTGTCCGGCAGCATCCTCGAGGGCATCACCCGCGAGAGCATCCTGCAGCTGGCTCGCGACCGCGGCATGAAGGTCGAAGAGCGCAAGGTCAGCATCGACGAGTGGAAGCAGGGCGTGGCCTCGGGCGAGATCGCCGAAGTGTTCGCCTGCGGTACCGCTGCGGTGGTCACCCCGATCGGCCAGCTCAAGGGCGAAGGCTTCTCGGTGGGTGACATCAACGCGCCGGCCGGCGAAGTGACCATGTCGCTGCGCAAGGAACTGACCGACATCCAGTACGGCCGCCTGCCGGACCGCCACAACTGGCTGGTCAAGCTGGGCTGATCGCCCGCGCCGAACCGTAGCGTCGAGCTTGCTCGACGGCTCTTCCGCAAAGCCCGTCCCCGTGACGGGCTTTCTGCGTTCTGGGCCGGGGTCAGATCCCTCTCCCTCCGGAAAAGCGGGCTGACCCCGATTCGGCGGACGCCGATGTCGGCAAAGTCATCACAGGACACGTGATGACCCAGTCAGGTGCGTGCAGGGCGCGAGAAAGCTCCTTCACCTTCACAAACCCTCGACCCGAAAAGTCTCAGAACGAACATTTCATCTTGCTGAAAAGACACTGAAAATCTTGTGGTGTCCGGTTTTGGTCATTAGCGTCATCTGCACGGCGGATCAATAGGGGGATCCGCTGACTCACCGGTCTTCCGAACCTCGCCAATGCAAGCCAGCCCATGGTTCAGGCCGGTGCTTCTGCCGATTCCGGCATTCACACCACTAGAAAGGGAAATACGATGTCCCAGGTAACGCAACCGCGTGTGCGTCGAGTGTGGGTGGTCCTTGGTGCGTCCGTTCTGTCATCGCTGCTGCTGGCCACGCCCGCGCTGGCCGGTGATGTCCAGCTCAGCGGCCTGCAGTCCGCACCGACGCACCAGCGTTTCATCGTGAAGTACCGTGATGGCAGCGCCCCGGTGGCTAACACCACCGCGCTGGCTTCTTCGCTGAAGAGTGCCGCCGCCGGCCTGGCCAGCAGCCAGGGCCGCGCGCTGGGCCTGCAGGAAGTCCGCAAGCTGGCCGTCGGCCCGACCTTGGTCAGGACCGACCGTCCGCTCGACCAGGCTGAATCCGAACTGCTGATGCGCAAGCTGGCGGCCGACCCGAACGTGGAATACGTCGAGGTCGACCAGATCATGCGCGCCACGCTGACCCCCAACGACACCCGCTTCAGCGAACAGTGGGGCTTTGGTACCTCCAATGCCGGCATCAACATCCAGCCGGCCTGGGACAAGTCCACCGGCACTGGCGTGGTGGTGGCGGTGATCGACACCGGCATTACCAACCACCCCGATCTGAACGCCAACATCCTGCCCGGCTATGACTTCATCAGCGACGCGGCGATGGCGCGCGACGGCGGCGGCCGCGACAACAACCCGAACGACGAAGGCGACTGGTACGGTGCCAACGAGTGCGGCTCGGGCATTCCGGCCTCCAACTCCAGCTGGCACGGCACCCACGTCGCCGGCACCGTGGCGGCAGTGACCAACAACGCCAGTGGCGTGGCGGGTACCGCCTTCAACGCCAAGGTCGTGCCGGTGCGCGTGCTCGGCAAGTGCGGTGGCTACACCTCCGACATCGCCGACGCGATCGTGTGGGCCTCCGGCGGCACCGTCAGCGGCGTGCCGGCCAATGCCAATCCGGCCGAGGTGATCAACCTCTCGCTGGGTGGTGGTGGCAGCTGCTCGAGCACCTACCAGAACGCGATCAACGGCGCGGTCGGCCGCGGTACCACCGTGGTGGTTGCCGCCGGCAACAGCAACGCCAACGTGTCCAGCTCGGTGCCGGCCAACTGCCCGAACGTGATCGCGGTGGCCGCGACCACCTCGGCCGGTGCACGTGCCAGCTTCTCCAACTACGGCGCCGGCATCGATATCTCCGGCCCGGGCCAGAGCATCCTGTCCACCCTCAACACCGGCACCACCACCCCGGGCAGCGCCAGCTACGCCTCCTACAACGGCACTTCGATGGCGGCGCCGCACGTGGCCGGCGTGGTCGCGCTGATGCAGTCGGTCGCCCCGAGCCCGCTGAGCCCGGCGCAGGTGGAGAGCATCATCAAGAGCACGGCCCGTCCGCTGCCGGGCGCCTGCTCGGGTGGCTGCGGCGCCGGCATCATCGATGCCAACGCGGCGGTGGCCGCCGCGATCAATGGCGGCGGCACCAACCCCGGCGGCAACGTGCTGCAGAACAACTTGCCGGTGACCGGCCTGGGCGCCTCGACCGGTGCCGAGCTGAACTACACCGTCGCCGTTCCGGCCGGCAGCACCCAGCTGCGCGTGGCGATCAGTGGCGGCAGCGGTGATGCCGACCTGTACGTGCGCCAGGGCAGTGCCCCGACCGATACCACCTACACCTGCCGTCCGTACCTGAGCGGCAACAGCGAAACCTGCACCATCAACAGCCCGGCCGCCGGCACCTGGTATGTACGGGTGAAGGCGTACAGCACCTTCTCGGGCGTGACCCTCAACGCCCAGTACTGAGCCCAAGACCCTCTCCAAGGGCACGCCCTGGCTTCGGCCGGGGCGTTTTTGTTTCTGTAGAGCCGAGCCTGCGCTCGGCTGCTCCGGCTTCGGACCTTTGTGCCGCGCTCGCGCGCGGGTGCCGAGCATGGCTCGGCACGCGGTTCCTCAGACGGACTCGAAGCGGTTTGCAGCCACGTTCTTGCGCACGTGCTGCGGATCGAAGATGCGGCCATTCATGGCGATGTACACGCCGCTTGGCAGCGACTGCACCGCGCCGATCGCGCAGCCGATGTTGAACTCCGCATCCGAACCGCGGAACCGCGCCGGGCTGAGCGCGCCGGTCATCACGATGGTCTTGTCCGGGATCGTCGCCAGCACCTTGCCGGTCTGCACCATCGAATCGGTGCCGTGGGTCACCAGCACGTGACGGGTCGGCTGCGCGGCAATGGTGGCGCGGATCAGCTCGCGATCCTCATCGTTGATGTGCAGCGAGTCCTTGCGCAGGATCGGAATCACGTTGAAGCGGAACGTCACGCCCAGCTCGCGCAGGATCATGCCGATCTGCGGATCGCCGATCTGGTAGTCCGACTTGTCGTCGAAGTAGATCTTGTCGATCGTGCCACCAGTGGTGACGACCAGGAGCTCTTCCATCATGTGCATGCGCGAAACCAGGACAGGTACTGCGGCGCGGGGCCAGGAATGCAGATGATACGGCCCAGCGGGCGCAGCGTCAGCGTCGTTTGCCGAAGCGGGCGCGCAGGCCGGGCAGGCTGGCACTGAAGATGACCAGCAGTGCCAGCGCGATCTCGATCAGCGCCAGCCAGCGCGTTTCCGGGTGGCTCCAGGCGCTCATCACGCCATGGCTGAACCAGCCCAGCGCCAGCACCGAGGCCCAGAAACCGGCCTTGCGCCAACCCAGGCGCAAGGCCACGGCCAGCGCCAGTGGCGGCGCGGTGAACACCAGCTGGGTGGCCAGCCAGTGCTTGTCATTGATGAACCAGCCGGCGAACAGCGCGGCCAGCCCCATCAGGGCCAGCAGCAGGACCGTGCGCGGCGCGGTGCTCATCGGGCCAGCCGCTGCGCGATATCGGCCACCCGCCGGCCCAGCGCGCGCGCCAGCACGGCCTCGTCGTCGGTCGGCTGCGGGTCGTCGGCGGCACCGGCCACGTGGCTGGCGCCGTAGGGCGTACCGCCGCTGGTGGTGTGGCTCAGCGCCGGTTCGGTGAAGGGAATGCCGACGATCACGCAGCCGTGGTGCAGCAGCGGCACCTGCATCGACAGCAGGGTCGATTCCTGGCCGCCATGCATCGATGCGGTGGAGGTGAAGACACCGGCCGGCTTGCCGGACAGGGTGCCGTTGACCCACTCGGCACCCAGGCCATCGAGGAAGTGCTTGACCGGCGCAGCCATGTTGCCGAAGCGGGTGGGGCTGCCGAGCAGCAGGCCCTGGCACTCGGCCAGGTCCTGCACGCCGACGTAGGGGGCGCCATCGTCGGGCACCGGTGGCTGCGCGGTCTGGGTCACGGCGGCCACCGGCGGCACGCTGCGCAGGCGCGCGCTCATGCCCGGCACTTCGCCGATGCCCCGCGCGATCTGGCGCGCCAGCCGTGCCACCGAACCGCCCCGGCTGTAGTACAGCACCAGAATCTCGCCCATCGTGCCCGCTTCTCCTCGTCGTGTGGCCCCCAGTATGGCTATCCTGCCAGCATTCCGCATCGGGTACCCTTTCGCCGATGGAACCTTTGGATACGCTCAACCTGTGGATGGAGCGCGCGCGGGATCGCGCACGGGCCATCAGCTTCGGCCGCTTCCTGTGGCATCGCTTCCTCGACGACCGCCTGTTCCAGGCAGCGGCGGCGCTGGCGTACACCACGGTGTTCGCGCTGGTGCCGCTGGCCATCGTGGTGTTCGGCGTGCTCTCGGCCTTCCCCGTCTTCGATCGCTGGAGCGATCAGCTCAGCGATTACGTCTTCTCCAACTTCGTGCCCAATGCAGCGCGCGCGGCCGAGGGCTACCTGCGGCAGTTCTCGGCCAGTGCCGGCCAGCTCACCGCGGCTGGCTTCATCGCGCTGGTGGTATCGCTGCTGATCACGCTCAACAGCGTGGAAGAGACCTTCAACCAGATCTGGCGGGTCGGCTCGACCCGGCCCAAGCTGACCCGCTTCCTGGTCTACTGGACCGTGCTGACCCTGGGCGCGATGCTGGCGGCCGCTTCACTGGCGGTGTCGGCGCGGGTGTTTGCGATGCCCCTGTTCGGTACCCAGGAGGGCCGCTGGTTGGCCGAGCTGGCGTTGCGGCTGGCACCGATCCTGATCGAGTTCGTGTGCATCACCCTGATGTACCGGGTGGTGCCGCACCACACGGTGAAATGGCGGCATGCGGTGCCCGGCGCGATCCTGGCCGCGGTGATCCTGGAGGTGGTGAAGTGGGGCATCGGCGCCTACCTGGGCAGCTTCCAGTCCTACCAGAAGCTCTACGGCACGGTGGCCTTCGTGCCGATTCTGCTGCTGTGGATCTACCTGTGCTGGGTGGCGGTGCTGCTGGGCGCGTCACTGGCCTCGTCGATGGCCGCCTTCCGCTACCAGCCGGTTGAGCTGCGCCTGCCGCAGGGCTACGAGTTCTACGGCCTGCTGCGCCTGCTTGGGCGCTTCCATCATGCGCGTGCGCAGGGACGGGGTCTGGCCGATGACGAGATCCTGCGGCTGGAGCCGATGCTGACCGACTCGTTGCTGCAGGATCTGGCCTGCAACCTGCAGGAGATCGGCCTGCTGCGCCGTGATGAGCGCGGCGAGTGGCTGCTGTCGCGCGACCTGGATCAGGTCAGCCTGGCCGATCTGTACGAATGCACCCAGCTGCGCATCCCGGTGGCCGAACAGCATCTGCCGTACCGCGACGACAGCCTGGGCCGCGCCGCACTGGCGGCGCTGGACGAATTGCGGCTGCCCCTGCGCGAACGCCTCAAGCGCAAGGTCAGCGATATCTATCCCGATTCCGGAGACACCCCATGACCCGCAAGACCTCGTTGCCGCTGTTGCTCCCGCTGGCCCTGCTGTTGGCGCTGGCGGCCTGCAAACCGGCCCAGGAGCCGACCCCGGCCAGCAGCCAGCCACCGGCGCAGGCACCGACGCCGGCCGCGCCGGTACCGGAGGCAGAGACCCCGGCCGAGCGCACCACCGCTGAGTTCCCGACGCTGAAGATGAAGGCGGTGGACGGCAGCGACTACGACCTGGCCGCGCATCGCGGCAAGTGGGTGGTGGTGAATTTCTGGGCGACCTGGTGCGCGCCGTGCAGAAAGGAAATGCCTGAGCTGTCGGCGCTGCATGCGATGCGCAGCAACATCGAGGTGGTCGGGCTGGCCTATGAAGACATCGAAGCGCCGGAGATGCAGGCATTCCTGACCAAGCATCCGGTGACCTATCCGATCGTGATCGTGGATCCCTACGATCCGCCGGCCGACTTCGCCACGCCGCGCGGTTTGCCGTTGACCCATCTCATCGATCCGCAGGGCAAGCTGGCGCACAGCTTCCTTGGTCCGGTGACCGCTGCCGACATCGAAAAGCAGATCGCCGCTGCCAAGTAGGGGGTTGGTCGGCAGGGCTGCGCCCTGCACCCGCGGTAGTGCCGGCCGCTGGCCGGCAACCTCAGCAACAGCCAAAGCAACAGCCAAAGCGCGATTTCGGTGTGGTGGCGGGGCGGTGTCGGAGTGCGGGGACGCCGCAAGTACGTCCATGTAGGCTTGGCAGCCGCATCCATGCGGCTGACACCCCGCACTCCGACACCGCCCCGCCTCTGACAGATTTCTGTGATCTGGTAGATCCACGCCATGCGTGGATGAATCTCCATCGAGTTCGAATACTTCGACAATTGAACAAAGAGCATCCACGCATGGCGTGGATCTACAGAAAGCAATGCCGACAGATCGCGGAGAACTGTCGAAGGCGGGGTGGGTCCGGTTGCGGGGGCGTGAGCCGCATGGGCGCGAGGCATGCCTCGGGCGGGTTGGGCAGGACGCCCAACCCCGGTCTTGCCGTGTGCGCAGGACAGCGCACACGAGCAAGCCGCGACCGAGCTTACATGGACGTACTTGCAGCGGCCCCCGCAACCGGACCCACCCCGCCTACCCACAGGTAAGCCGCTTCTGATTCGGCTGTTGCTGTTGCCTTGGTTCGTAGCAGGTGCAGGGCCGCAGGCCCTGCCGAACACCCCCTAGTCCTCGACCGGGAAATCCTCGATCGGCTTCAGCACGTCGTAGTGCTCGCGATGCAGCTTGCCCTTCAGCTCCGGCAGCTCCGGCAACGGCGCATCCACGCGCGTGTCCGGCAGCCGGTCCAGCAGGTTGCGCACCAGAGTCAGCCGGCCCAGGCGCTGGTCGTTGAAATCCACCAGCGTCCACGGTGCCGCCTCGCGATGGGTCGCACGCAGCATTGCCTCGCGGGCTTCGGTGTAGGCGCTGTACTTGCTGCGCGATTTCAGGTCCACCGGAGAGAGCTTCCAGCCCTTCAGAGGATCGAGGTGGCGTTCGGCAAAGCGCTTCTCCTGCTGCTCCTGGTCCACGCACAGCCAGTACTTGAACAGCAGCAGGCCGTCGTCCACCAGCAGCTGCTCGAACACCGGCGCCTGGCGCAGGAACTGCTGGTACTCGGTTTCGCTGCAGTAGCCCATCACCCGCTCGACGCCGGCGCGGTTGTACCAGCTGCGGTCCATCAGCACGATCTCGCCAGCGGCCGGAAGATGCGCGGCGTAGCGCTGGAAATACCACTGCGTGGCTTCGCGGTCGGTGGGCTTGGGCAAGGCCACCACCCGGCACTGGCGAGGGTTGAGATGCTGGCTGATGGCCTGGATCGCACCGCCCTTGCCGGCCGTGTCGCGGCCTTCGAACAGCACCAGCAGGCGCTGCCCGCTGTGCTGCACCCAGCGCGCCATCGCGGTCAGTTCCAGCTGCAGCGGCAGCAGCAGTTCGTCGTAGTCCTTGCGCTTGAGCTTGGCCATCGTCACACCACGCGGGAAGGAAGCCCCAGCGTAGCGCAGGCGGCGCTCAGGTGATGTCGATGCCGGGAAGAGTGGGGGTCGAGTCGACTGTCAGTCGACTATCGCGCGCAGCGCGGGGTTTTCGGCTTCCTGCCGAGGGCAGTCGACCAACAGTCGACTCTACCCAGTCGACGTCATCCAATCGACGTTACCCAGCCGACGCCTCTGTTCCCAGCCAGCCGTGCTCGCGCGCCAGCTGCTGCAGCAACGCCGACAGATCGAGGGCAAACCCGCCCATGTCGAACAGCCCACTGCGCTCGCGTGCCTGCGCCAGTTCAGAGCGCAACGCCGCCAGCGCCACCGGATCGTTGCCCAGCGCACTGGCCGTGGCAATGAATGCGGCATCGTCGTCGGCATTCATCCGCGCCAGGCCCAGATGATGGTTGAGGCTGCCGGCCACGCGCGCGGCGAAGGTATCGCCGGGGCAGGTCAGCACCGGGCAGCCGGCCCACAGTGCGTCGGATGCCGTGGTGTGGGCGTTGTACGGATGGGTGTCGAGGAACAGATCGGCCAGTCGATAGCGGGCCAGGTACTGCGGATGTGGCAGCTTGGGCATGAACACCAGGCGCGCCGGATCCAGGCCAGCGGACTGTGCGGCTGCGCGCAGACGTGCATCGGCCTGGCCGGGGGCGGACAGCAGCCACAGAACGCTGCCCGGCACCGCCTGCAGTACCGCGAAAGCGCGGCCCATGCTGCGCGGGTTGAGCTTGTAGCTGTTGTTGAAGCAGCAGAACACCACGCCCTGTGCGGGCAGGCCGCAGTCGGCCCGGGCCGGCGCGGGTTCCAGCGCACGGGTGTTGTCCGAAGGCTGGAAGGCGCGCGGCAGGCGCAGCACGCGTTCGCTGTAGTGTGGTTCCAGCGCGGGTGGCAGGACGAAGGCGTCGCCGACCACCGCATCCATCCACGGCGCGCCCGACGTGCCCGGGTAGGCCAGCCAGTTCACCTGCAGCGGGGCCGGGCGCATCGCCAGCACCTCCGGGGTGCCACCACCGCCCCAGCCACGCAGGTCGAACAGCAGGTCGATGCCGTGTGCGCGGATGCGTGCGGCCGTGTCGGCGTGTCGCAGCCCTGTTACATCGTGCAGCTGCGCCGCCGCCTGCAGACGCTGGCGGATGCGGCTGCCGTCATCGCGGTTCAGTGCGTACAGATGCAGCTGCAACGCCGGGTCGTGGCACAGCTGCTCGAACAGCGCCACGGTCAGCAGCCCGGTCGGATGCGCGCCGAAGCCGTTGGAGAGGAAGCCGACCCGCAGCGGGCCACGCGCGCGCACCGTCGCCGGCGGCAAGGGCCGCACCGCAGCGGCCACGGCCAGTGCGCGGGTGCGTGCGCAGGCCAATTGCTCTGCGGCGCTGGCGTCCTCGCTGAGAAAGGCGAACGGTTCGACCACGCCCTGGCCGGACGCCAGCGCGCCGCGTACCTGTGCGGCCAGGGCGTCCAGGTCCTGCCAGTCGCACAGGCGGCGCTGCCAGGCCAGCCGCTGGGCGGCGATGTAGGGCTCTGCGGGCATCAGCGTGTGCGCGCGCCGATAGGCCGCAGCCGCGCCTTCGGCATCGTCGGCGTCTTCCAGGGCATGGCCCAGCCACAGTGCGATGCCCGGGTGCTGCGGGGCCAGCGCCGAGGCCTGGCCGAGCAGCGTTGCGGCATCTTTGTGTGCACCGGCCATCCAGGCCACACGGCCCAGCCGCGCCAGCGCTTCGGGATGGTTCGGGCGCAGTTGCAGCGCGCGTCGCGCGGCCTGTTCGCCGGCAGCGATGTCGCCGGCTTCCAGTTCCAGGTCGGCCAGCATCACCCAGGCGACGAAGTCGCCGGGCTGGCGTGCGATCGCCTGCTGCAGGTGCTGCCGCTGCTGCCAGGCCGACATCGGGTCAGCCCGCCGACAGCTGGGCCAGAGCGTCGACCTGGTGCTCGTGGCTGAGCCGCTGCAGCAGCGGGTCGAGGTCGCCGGCCAGGATGTTGGGCAGGTCGTACAGGGTCAGGCCTTCGACACGATGGTCGGTGATCCGGCCCTGCGGGAAGTTGTAGGTGCGGATGCGCTGGCTGCGGTCGCCGCTGCCGACCTGCAGGCGTCGCGATTCGGCCTGCGCCGCGTCCTGGCGCTGGCGCTCGGCATCGAGCAGCTGCGCCTTCAGGCGCTTCATCGCCTTGTCGCGGTTGGCGTGCTGGCTGCGCTCGGTCTGGCACTCCACCACCACGCCGGTGGGCACGTGGGTGATGCGGATCGCCGATTCGGTCTTGTTGACGTGCTGGCCGCCGGCGCCGGACGAACGGAAGGTATCCACCTTCAGGTCGGCCGGGTTGATGACGATGTCATCGACTTCGTCGGCTTCGGGAATGATCGCCACCGTGGCGGCAGAGGTGTGGATGCGACCCTGCGATTCGGTGGCCGGCACACGCTGCACGCGGTGGGTGCCCGATTCGAACTTCAGCCGCGAGAACGCACCGCGGCCGACCACGCGCGCCACCACTTCCTTGTAGCCGCCATGCTCGCCGGGGTTGTCCGATTCGATCTCGACCTTCCAGCCCTGGCGCTCGGCATAGCGGGCGTACATGCGGAACAGGTCGCCGGCGAAGATCGCCGCTTCGTCGCCGCCGGTGCCGGCGCGCACTTCCAGGAACAGGTTGCCTTCATCGCGCGGGTCGCGCGGCACCAGCAGCAGTGCCAGTTCCTGTTCCAGCGCCTGCAGGCGGGCCTGTGCGGAGGTGATTTCCTCGTCGGCCAGCTCGCGCAGATCGGGGTCGGCGCGCATGCCTTCGGCGGCGGCCAGGTCGGCCTTGGCACGGGCTTCGTCGGCGAGTGCGGTGGCGACCGGTTCAAGTTGGGCGAATTCGCGCGAAAGGTCGCGGAAACGGGTGTTGTCGGCGACCACATCGGGTTCGGCGAGCAGGCGTTCCAGTTCTTCGCGGCGCTCGGCCAGCGCTTCCAGCTTACGGCGCAGGGTCGGCGTCATCGGGTCTCACGGAGGGATGGTGGTAACCCGGCGTGGCCGGGAACAGGCGCTGCGCGGCGCGGGTCAGGTCGGCATCGCCGCTCAATGCGGCCGCGCGCAACGCAGCGGTGGGCGGGTGCAGCAGGCGGTTGGTCAGGCCGTGGGCCAGCAGTTCCAGCACTTCATCGGCCGGCTTGCCGTTGGCCAGCTGCTGGCGCGCGCGCTCCAGCAGCTCGGCGCGGGTGGCCTCGCCGAACGCGCGCAGCTGTCGCAGCGGGGCCTGGTGGGCGCTGGCCTGCTGGGTCTCGACGAAGCGCGACACCTGCAGGTCGATGATCGCCTCGGCTTCGGCGGCGGCCTCGCGACGGCCGCGGCGGTTGTCTTCCACCGCGCGTTCCAGGTCATCGACGGTGTACAGGAAGGCATCGTTGAGCGTGCCGACCTCCGATTCGATGTCACGCGGCACGGCCAGGTCGAACAGCAGCATCGGCTTGTGCCGGCGCGCGCGCAGCGCCTTGGCCACCATCTCGCGGTGGATCACCGGTTCGCGCGCGGCGGTGGCCGAGAACACCACGTCGGCCTCGGCCAGGTGGCGGTCCAGCTCGGTCAGCGGCAAGGCCACGCCGCCGTGGCGGGTGGCCAGCTCCTGGGCGTGGGCGAGGGTGCGGTTGGCGATCAGCAGCCGGCGCACCTTGCCTTCACTGAGGTGGCGCGCGGCCAGTTCAATGGTCTCGCCGGCACCGACCAGCAGTACCGTGGAATCGTCCAGGCGCGCGAAGGCGTTCTGCGCCAGGCGCACCGCCGCCGAGGCCACCGATACCGGGTTGGCACCCACCTGGGTGTCGGTGCGGGCGCGCTTGGCCACCGAGAAGGTCTGCTGGAACAGCCGGTCCAGGCGCTGGCCCAGCAGGCCGTGGTCGCGCGCGGTGGACCAGGCATCCTTCACCTGGCCCAGGATCTGCGGCTCGCCCAGCACCATCGAGTCCAGCCCGGTGGCGACCCGGAACAGGTGGCGTACCGCCTCGGCATCGGCGTGCTGGTACAGGTAGCCCTGCAGGTCGCCGGCCTGGCTGTGCAGCCACCGGTCCAGCGCCTGTGCCGAATCGGCCACGGCGTACAGTTCGGTGCGGTTGCAGGTGGACAGCAGCACCGCCTCGGCAATCTGCGGGGTGTCGCGCAGCGAACCCAGCGCGCGCGGCAGCGCCTCACCGGCGAAGGCCGCGCGCTCGCGCAGCTCCACCGGTGCGGTCTGGTGATTCAGTCCGAGCACCCACAGGGTCATTGTTCAGTTGCTTGCGATAAGCTGCTGGCCATTGGACGACATTTTAAGGCCCCGATGCCGACGATGCCCGCATTGATTCGCATCCCCAGTGTTCTGCTGCTGTCCCTGGCCTGCGGCCAGGCCCTGGCGGCGGTGCCGGCCAAGGCTCCCGTACGGGTCCCGGCCACGGAGGAACTGGCGCTGGAACCGGTGATGGCCGGTGAGTTCGCGCTGCAGGCCGGCAAGCTGGCCGAGGCCGCGCGCTGGTACCTGCAGGCGGCCCAGCAGACCGGCGGCGATGCCGGCCTGGCCGAGCGTGCCACCCGCATTTCCATGCTGGCCAACGATGATGCCAGTGCTGCCAAGGGCCTGGCCCTGTGGCAACAGCGCGCGCCGCGCTCGTTGACGATGCGCAGTGCCGCCGGTGCGCTGGCCATGCGCCAGGGCGATGTGAAGGCCGCCCGCACCGAGCTGCAGGGGCTGCTGGCCGACCCCGATGAGCGCGGCTGGAAGTTCGCCCTGGCCGCGCTGATCGGCGGCGGTCGCGATCCGGCGGTGCCTGCGCAGGTGCTGGGCGAACTGGTCGACGCCAACGCCATTCCGCCGAAGATCGAGGCCTGGCAGGAGTTCGGCCGCCTTGCCCTGCGCATGGACAAGCCCGAACTGGCGCGGCGCATGATCGACGAAGTGGTCAAGCGCTTCCCCGAAGAACCGCGCGTGGCGCTGCTGCGTGCCAGCCAGCTGCAGCAGGCCGGGGAGACCGGCAAGGCGTTGTCGCTGCTGCACGACGTCGAGCCCAGGACCCGCCAGGACCCGGAACTGCGCAATGCGGTGGCCATCGCCTACGACAGCCTCGGCCAGCCCTCCGCGGCCGAGCGCGTGCTGGCGTTCGGCCCGCAGGACGTGCAGACCTGGGGCATGCGCGCCTCGCTGCTGGCCAAGCAGGGCGACAAGGCCGCCCTGTCCAATCTGTACAACGAGCTGTCGCGGCAGGCGGCCAAGCCGGATCCGGCGCAGCGCCTGCTGCTGGGCAAGATCGCCGAATACCTCAAGCGCTATCCCGAGGCGGTGCAGTGGTACCACAGCGTGCCCGGTGGCGATGAGCTGAGCGAGGCGCGCCTGCGCGCAGCCAACGCCCAGGCCCTGGCCGGGCGCCTGCCGCTGGCGCTGGATGAAGTGCACGCGATCCAGTCCGATGCGGTTGTCGATGACGATGTGCGCCGCGACGCCTACCTGCTGGAAGCCGAGCTGCGCCAGCGCGGCGACGACAGCGCCGGTGAGCTGGACGCGCTGGCCCGCGGCCTGGCCGCCTTCCCGGATGACAACGGCCTGCTGTATGCGCGCGCGCTCACCTGGGAGCGCCGCGATGACATCCCGCGCGCCGAGGCCGACCTGCGCAAGATCCTGGTGACCGACCCGGAAAACGTACCGGCGCTGAATGCACTCGGTTACACCCTGGCCGACCGCACCGGGCGCCTGCAGGAGGCGCTGGAGCTGATCGACCGCGCACGTGTGGCCGAGCCGGACAATGCGGCCATCGTCGACAGCTATGGCTGGGTGCTGTATCGCCTGGGCCGCAAGGAGGAGGCGCTGGTGCAGCTGCGCCGCGCCTGGACCCTGGCCAAGGACCCGGAGATCGCCGCCCATGTCGGCGAAGTGCTGTGGGTGCTGGGCAAGCACGACGAAGCCCGCCACTTCTTTGAAGAAGCCGCCAAGCTCGATCCCGAGAACCGCGCGCTGCTGCGCGCCCGCGAGAAGTTCAATCCATGAGTGTTTCCCTGATCCGGCCGCTGCTGTTGGCGGCCGCGACCCTGGCCGTTTCCGCCTGTACCAGCGTGGGCACCCAGAAGACAGCGCCGCCAGCCGTGGTCGAAACGGTTTCGGCCGAGGCGGCGCAGGCCGAAGCGGCGCGCGTGGCCGCGCTGCACGCACAGCCGGACTGGGCCTTCCAGGGCCGGGTGGCGGTCAGCAAGGGCAAGGACGGCGGCAGCGGTCGCATCGACTGGAAGCAGCAGGGCCGACACTACGTGGTCGAACTGAGCGCACCGGTGACCCGACAGAGCTGGAAGCTGAGCGGCGATACCCAGTCCGGAGGTGGGCGCCTGGAAGGGCTGGCAGACGGCACACGCGAGGGCGAGGACGCCCAGCAGCTGCTGCTCGACGCCACCGGGTGGGACATTCCGGTCAACCCGTTGCCTGACTGGATCCGCGGCCTGGTGGCCGCTGGCGCCGATAGTGGCGCGCAGGCGGTCGAACGCGACGGCGAAGGCCGGCCGCGCCGCATGCAGCAGATGGGCTGGCAGGTGCAGTACCTGGACTGGTACCCGGCCGACGCAGCGCGTCCGGCGTTGCCGCGCCGGATCGAGGCCAGCCGGGGCGATGCCAAGGTGCGACTGCTGGTGGACCAGTGGGGGCAGGGCGCTCCATGAATGCGGTGGTCGAGGGTGCGGGCTGGTCCTGGTGGCCGGCCCCGGCCAAGCTGAACCTGTTCCTGCATATCATCGGGCGCCGCGCTGATGGCTACCACGAGCTGCAGACCGTATTCCGCCTGCTCGACTGGGGTGACCGCATCGGCCTGCGCCTGCGTGAAGACGGCCAGGTGCGCCGGCAGGGCGAGGGCTTGGTTGGCGTGGCCGAAGCTGACGATCTCGCGGTTCGCGCCGCGCGATTGCTGAAAGATGTCGCAAATGTCGCGCAAGGTGCGGACATCATCGTCGAAAAACATGTTTCTGCCGGCGGTGGCTTCGGTGGCGGCTCATCGGATGCCGCCACCGTGCTGGTGGCGCTGAACCGGCTCTGGCGGGCCGGCCTGGACGAAGATGCGCTGGCTGCCCTGGGCCTTCGGTTGGGTGCGGACGTGCCGGTGTTCGTGCGTGGCCACAACGCCTGGGCCGAAGGCGTGGGCGAGCGCCTGCGTCCGATCACGCTCGCCCCGGCCTGGTATGTGGTGGTCGAGCCGGGCGTCCATGTTCCCACGCCGGCCCTGTTTGCAGACCCGGATTTGACGCGCGACAGCCCAGTGGCGAAAATAGACGACTTCGCTTCCGGGACCCTGGTCGGGAACGCGTTCGAACCAGTGCTGCGCCGCCGTGAGCCTGCCGTTGATGCAGCGCTTGCAGCGTTGAGCGACATTGGCCCGGCGCGACTGACCGGTTCGGGAAGTGGTTGTTTCGTCGAGTTCGCATCGCAGGCTGCCGCAGAGCAGGGACGGTCGAAGTTGCCGAAGGAGTTGCGGGCAAGGGTGGCTGCGGGCGTTGCGCGTTCGCCACTGCTGGATGCACTCGAGCAACACTGATTTATCAATGCAGGGGCGTCGCCAAGAGGCCCAAGGCACCAGGTTTTGATCCTGGCATTCGTAGGTTCGAATCCTACCGCCCCTGCCAATAGCGGCTGTGTCCGCGCCTTCCAGCGCATCGCCCGCGCGGGACGTGGAAACAACCGCGGTGTTGTCAGCAGCAAGGGTCCACCGGGGTCCTTGCCGACTCCGGATCCCCGCCACTCGTCCCCGCCCGAGACAATCATGATGCAAGAGTCCCCGAACCTGCTGGTCTTTTCCGGCAACGCCAACAAACGTCTGGCGCAGAACATCTGCAAGGAACTGGGGGTTCGCCCGGGCAAGGCGCTGGTCTCGCACTTCTCCGATGGCGAGGTGCAGGTGGAAATCGAAGAGAACGTCCGCAAGCAGGACGTGTTCGTGATCCAGCCGACCTGCGCGCCGAGCGCGGAAAACCTGATGGAACTGCTGGTGCTGATCGACGCGCTCAAGCGCGCATCGGTGGCCAGCGTGACCGCCGTGGTGCCGTACTTCGGCTACTCGCGCCAGGATCGCCGCATGCGTTCCTCACGCGTGCCGATCACCGCCAAGCTGGCGGCGAAGATGTTCAGCACCGCTGGCGCTGACCGCGTGCTGACCGTCGACCTGCACGCCGACCAGATCCAGGGCTTCTTCGATATTCCGGTGGACAACGTGTATGCGTCCCCGCTGCTGCTGGCCGACATCTGGCGCGCCTACGGCACCGAGAACCTGATCGTGGTGTCGCCGGACGTGGGCGGTGTGGTCCGCGCCCGTGCCGTGGCCAAGCGCCTGGATGACGCCGACCTGGCGATCATCGACAAGCGCCGCCCGCGTGCCAACGTCTCCACCGTGATGAACATCATCGGTGACGTCGAAGGCAAGACCTGCGTGATGGTCGATGACATCGTCGATACCGCTGGCACCCTGTGCGCCGCTGCCGCTGCCCTGAAGGCGCGCGGTGCGCTCAAGGTCGCCGCCTACTGCACCCACGCGGTGCTGTCGGGCCCGGCGGTGGACAACATCACCAACTCGCAGCTGGACGAACTGGTGGTGACCGACACCATCCCGCTGAAGGACGCCGCGCGCGTGTGCAGCAAGATCCGCCAGCTGAGCGTGGCGGAAATGCTGGCCGAAACGATGCGCCGCATCGCCTTCGGCGAGTCGGTCAGCTCGCTGTACGTCGATTGAGTTTTTCGCCCCTGCCGGCAACGGTGGGGGCATACCCCGGATGCTTCTGGTCGCGGAAGCATCTTCAACCGCCACGCCGCAAGGCGCGGCAACAACCTGAGTAGTCGAAAATGTCGAAGACCCATGAAATCAAGGTCACCAAGCGTGAACTGCAGCGTAAGGGTGCGAGCCGCCGCCTGCGTCACGCCGGTGTGATCCCGGCCATCGTGTACGGTGGCAACGCCGAGCCGGTCGCCATCAGCCTGGACCACAACGAAATCTGGCTGGCCCAGCAGAACGAGTGGTTCTATGCCTCGATCCTGGACCTGAACCTGGACGGCCAGGTGCAGAAGGTCCTGCTGCGTGACATGCAGCGCCACCCGTACAAGCAGCTGATCATGCACCTGGACTTCCAGCGCGTGAACGAGAACGAAACCCTGACCGCTTCGGTCCCGCTGCACTTCGTCAACGAAGACACCTCGCCGGCCGGCAAGGCTGCCGACGTCGTGGTCACCCACGAACTGAAGGAAGTGACCATCACCTGCCTGCCGAAGGACCTGCCGGAGTCGATCGAAGTCGACCTGGGCGAGCTGAAGGCCGGTGACGTGGTGTACCTGTCCAACATCAAGCTGCCGAAGGGCGTGGAAATCCCGGCCCTGGCGCTGGGCAAGGACCACGACGACGCCATCGTCACCGCCAAGGCCGGCAAGGCCGACGCGGCCGACGAAGAAGCGGCTGCCGAGTAATACCGCTACGGTGCCTGCCTTCGGGCAGGCACCGTGCTGGAAGGAGCCATGGCAGGACTGCGACTGATCGTCGGTCTGGGCAACCCCGGATCGGAACACGCCCGGACCCGGCACAATGCCGGGTTTCATTTCGTTGAGGCCCTGGCGGAAAAAGCCGGTGCGCGATGGAATGTGGACAGCAAACTGTTCGGCGAGACCGCCAAGGTCGAGATTGCCGGGCAGACGGTGTGGCTGCTCAAGCCCGCCACCTTCATGAACCTCAGCGGCAAGTCGGTCACCGCCGCACAGCGGTTCTGGAAGATCGAGCCGGAGGAAACCCTGCTGGCCCACGACGAACTGGATCTGGCGCCCGGCGTGGCGCGGTTGAAGTTCGACGGCGGCCACGGCGGCCAGAACGGCCTGCGCGACACCATCCGCCTGCTCGGCCATGGCAAGTTCCACCGCCTGCGCGTGGGCATCGGCCATCCCGGCCACAAGGACCGCGTGGTGGGCTGGGTGCTCGGTCGCCCGTCCAAGGAAGACGACGTGCTGATCGCGCGCGCCATCGACGATGCGATCGACGTGCTGCCGCTGGCCGTGCAGGGCGATTTCAGCGAAGCGATGAAGCGGCTGCACACCCCGAAATAACCCGCTTTGGGTAGGTGCCAACCTTGGTTGGCACACAATGATCGACACCGAGATGGATTGGCCAAGCAGCGCGCGCGCTGTTTCTCCAATCACTTTCACCCCAGAGAGCTGTCACCCATGGGTATCAAATGCGGCATCGTCGGCCTGCCCAACGTCGGCAAGTCGACCCTGTTCAACGCGCTGACCAAGGCGGGTATCGCCGCGGCGAACTTCCCGTTCTGCACCATCGAGCCGAACGTCGGCATCGTGCCGGTGCCGGATCCGCGCCTGAACGAGCTGGCGGCGATCATCAACCCGCAGAAGGTCATCCCGACCGCGGTCGAGTTCGTCGACATCGCCGGCCTGGTGGCCGGTGCCGCCAGCGGTGAAGGCCTGGGCAACAAGTTCCTGGCACACATCCGTGAAGTCGATGCGATCACCCACGTGGTGCGTTGCTTCGAGAACGCCGACGTCATCCACGTCAATAACAAGGTCGACCCGATCTCGGATATCGAAACCATCGATACCGAACTGGCGTTGGCCGACCTGGACAGCGTCGAGAAGGCACTGAACCGTGCCGAGCGCGCAGCCAAGGGTGGCGACAAGGATGCGGCCGCGCGCAAGCCGGTGCTGGTCAAGCTGCAGGCCGCGCTGGCCGACGGCAGGTCCGGTCGTTCGGTCGGCCTGGACGAGGAAGAGAAGGCGCTGGTGCGCGACCTGTTCCTGCTGACCCTCAAGCCGGTGATGTACATCGCCAACGTGCTTGAGGACGGCTTCGAGAACAACCCGCACCTGGAAGCCGTGCGCGCGCACGCCGCCGCCGAAGGCGCGCAGGTGGTGCCGGTGTCGGCTGCGATCGAAGAAGAGCTGTCCCAGCTCGATGACGAAGACCGCGATACCTTCCTGGCCGACCTGGGCCTGAGCGAGCCGGGCCTGAACCGCGTGATCAACGCGGCCTACAGCCTGCTGGGTCTGCAGACCTACTTCACCGCCGGCGTGAAGGAAGTCCGCGCGTGGACCGTGCGCAAGGGCGCTACCGCCCCGCAGGCCGCCGCCGTCATCCACACCGACTTCGAGAAGGGATTCATCCGCGCCGAAACCATCGCGTATGACGACTTCATCAAGTACAAGGGCGAAGCGGGTGCCAAGGAAGCCGGTCGCCTGCGCCTAGAAGGCAAGGAGTACCGCGTGCAGGAAGGTGACATCCTGCACTTCCGCTTCAACGTCTGATCCAGCGGCAACGGATCGACCCCGGACGCCCCGCCTTGCGCGGGGCGTCCGCGTTTCTGGTCCCCTGTCGGTTGTTGGCGAAAAAATAACCATGCGTTGAAACGCTTGCGCCGCAAGACTCGCGAACCCTTGTCCACAGCAAACCCCCACCACTTTCCACGCCCGGTGTGGAAAACCAAGGAGCATCTGTCTGGTAGGTACCAACCTTGGTTGGCACAGCACGTGGTGGACAAATTTTCACCACGCCCCGGAACGCCTGCGCTGCAACGCTCGCGCCCACTTGTCCACACCAAGTTCCCATCGCTTTCCACGCGGCGTGTGGAAAACAACCGTGGGTCTGGACAAAAAATAACCACGCCTGCAACCGCTTGTGCGACAACGCTCGCGCCCACTTGTCCACACCAAGTTCCCATCGCTTTCCACGCGGTGTGTGGAAAACCGGCATGCCCCGGTAGTGACCGGCCTTGGTTGGCCCGCACCACCGCCGAAACGAACAAGGCCCGCCAATGGCGGGCCCTGCGTTCCATGTCCTGCGTTGCAGCCTGCGCTTACAGCGCGCTGCCACCGAACTTGTGGGTGTACTGCAGATTGATCGTGCGGCCGACGCTGTCGAACCAGGACACGTCGTAGTACGGATAGGCCGTATAGGTCAGGTCCTTCGGCGGCATCTTGTTGAACACGTTGACCACCGACAGCGACAGGCGTGAATGGTCGTCGAAGCGGTACTGCACCGATGCGTTGTAGCGGTAGGTTGCCTTGATGTAGGGGCTGTCGCCGCTGTCCCAGTCGAACACCTGGTCGTAGCTGTCCGAAGTCGGCAGCTTGCCCAGGCGCGAGCCGTAAACCGTGGCCGACCACGCGGCCTTCTCCCAGGTCACGCTCAGGCTGGTCTTGGTGCGCGGAATATCGAAGCCGCTGTTGACCGCGAACTGGTCCTCGGTCACATCGCCAGCGAAGCGCTGGAAGTCGTGCTTCTTCACCCACGTATGGGTGCCGTTGAGGATGAAGTCACCGATACCGGTCTGCAGGCGGTAGCGCAGGCCGACGTCGATGCCGGAGGTGGACTCGCGGGCCACGTTGATCGGCTCCACGCGCACGCCGTACAGGCGGCCGTCGGCGGTACGGGTGATGCGGCCGAGCGCGTCGACGCAGGTCGGCGAGCTGATGTCTGCGCTGCCAAGGCGGCAGTTGGCTTCATTGGCCAGGATCGTGCGCACGTCCATATCCTGCACCTGGTTGCGCATGTCGATGTCGAACCAGTCCACCGACAGGTCCAGGCCGATGGCCGGCGACCAGACCAATCCGGCACTCCACGAGGTGCTGGTTTCCGGATCAAGCTGGCGGTTGCCGGTGCGGCTGCGGACCAGATCGCGCTCGTAGTCGGCACAGTCGCTGGCCTCTTCCAGGCGGCAGGTGTACAGATCTTCAGCGCTGGTCTCATCGTTGCCCGGGCCTGCGAACACGTAGTGCAGGTCCGGCGCCCGGAACGCGGTGCCGTACGAACCGCGCACCAGCAGGGCATCGATCGGGCGCCATTCCAGGCCGCCGCTCCAGGTCGCCTTGCCGATGGTGTGGCCGGAATAGCGGTACTGGTCGTAACGGCCGGCCACGCTCAGATTCACCGTCTCATGCAGCGGCATGCGCAGCTCGGCGGCGGTGGCCCAGCGGTTGCGCGAGCCCTTGCCGTCCGAATCCTTCCAGCTGTAGTAGTAGTACTGCGTCGCCAGCGGATCGGGATTGAGCGAGTACGCCTGCTGGCCCACTTCCACGGTGGCCGCGAATCCGGCATCACCGCCGGGCAGGCCGAACAGTGCGCTGTTGGTCAGGGTGAAGGCCGCCGTCTCGGTGCGCGACTTCGGCGTGTAGGTGGTGCGCGCGGCGATCGAATCGTACTCGGCGCGGGTCAGTGGCCGGTACAGGCGCGACGGATCGGCGTTGTAGATCGGGAAGCCTTCATCATCCTCGCCCAGCTGCGGGCCCAGGAACAGGTCATTGGCCTTGGCGGCGACGATCTGCGCCCAGCTGATCCGCGACTGGTACTGCGAATGGCTCAGTGCTGCTTCGTAGTCCCAGTTGCCGGCCAGGTTGCCCTTGAAGCCAGTGGTCACGCTGAAGGTGCGCTGCGTGCTGCGCACCATGGCGTTGCGCAGCCCACCCATTTCCTCCGGCGAGAACTGCCGCTGCCAGAACTCGATCCCGCCGGTGGCTTCGTTGTTGAAGTAGCCCGACTCATCGCCGTTGGCGTCCATGCGGCCCCACGAGGTGACGTCGCGCATCAGCGACAGCGTGTGGTAGCCCAGCTGCACATCGGCGAACCACTGCTGGCCGTTGTCGAAGTCGTAGCTCAGCGACGCATAGCCGTTGGCGCCGCGGCGCTTGTTGAGGATGGTGCCGTAGCCGATCGATGCGTCGCTGCCGCAGTAGTAGCCGTAGCGCGGCCGGTAGGCGTGGTAGGTGCTGCCCTGGTTCTGCGCGGCCAGCGCATCGCAGGTGGCGGCACCCGGGTCGAGGTAGTCATCGTTGTAGTCGGTACGCAGGTAGGCGCGACGGCCGATGCGCGAACCTTCGGTGGGACCGTCCTGGGTCGAATCCTGGATGTCGCGCTGGTAGGCCCACAACGGGGTCTGCGACTGCAGCTCGACGCTGTACACGGCGTTGAAACCGCCGTGGCTGAATCCACTGGCGATGCTCATGTCGAACGACTCGCCACCGCCTTCGGTGGTGGTGCCCATGCGCAGGTCAACCGTGGTGCCGTCGGCCTTCTTCTTCAGGATGAAGTTGACCACGCCGGCGATCGCATCCGAACCATAGATGGCCGAAGCGCTGCCGGTCAGCACTTCGATGCGCTCGATCATGCCCAGCGGGATGTTGGAGACGTCGGTGAAGTTGCTACGGCCCTTGAACGGCATCGGGAAGTCGGCGATGCGGCGGCCATTGACCAGCACCAGGGTGTGGTTCGGGCCCAGCCCGCGCAGATCGACCTGCTGTGCGCCGGGTGAGAAGTCGGCGCCGCTGGACGACTGCTGGCTCTGTGTCTCACCGCCGTTCTGGGTCATCGCACGCAGCACGTCCGGCACGCTGGTGAAACCACTGGAGCGGATCTGCTCGGCATTGATCACCGTGATCGGTGCGGGGCCTTCCACCTGGGCACGCGGAATGCGCGAGCCGGTGACCTGCACCGCGTCCAGTTGTTGAATCGAAGAGGAAGCCGGTGCCTGGGCCGCCGCGGAAGCAGCCACACCCATCAACGCCAGCTGGATCGACCACGCCATCGCCTGTCTACGCATGAGGAATTCTCAAAAATGATGCCGGCCCGCAGAGGAGGGGCCCTGTCCCCCATTCATGTTTCTGCAATGGGCGCGCGCATTTAACGCCTTTTTCATGCTCTTGACTACTGGGTGTCCATCTGGCAAAGAGTGAAAACGCTTGCAGGTCGATTTTGTTCAGGGAGATCAAGATGCGACGCCTCCATCAGGCCTGGTTTGCCCCGATCACCTGTCTGGTGGTCCTGGTGTTGGCCTGGCCGTTGGCCACGTCCGCGCAGGACCTGCACGGTCCCGGCTTTGCGTATTACGAAGTGGGCGATCTGGACGCGCCGCGGCCCGGCCCGCGCGCCCCGGCCATGATGCTGATGGGCGGTGGGGAGTGGGTGCCCGATGCCTTCCAGTGGTGGTTGCGGCAGGCCGGCAACGGCCGCGTGCTGATCCTGCGCGCCTCCGGCAGCGATGAACTGCAGGACCGGCTGTACCACGACATCGGCGGCACCACCGCCGTGCAGACCCTGGTCTTCGACAGCCGCCGGGGCGCCGACGATCCGGCCGTGCTGCGCGTGGTGGCCGCGGCCGATGCCATCTTCATCGCCGGTGGCGACCAGTCGCGCTACATCCGCTTCTGGAAGGGCACCGCGCTCAACCGTGCGCTCAATGCACACGTGCGTGCCGGCAAGCCGATCGCCGGCACCAGTGCCGGCCTGGCGATCCTGGGCGGCTATGCCTATGGCGCGCTCGATGGTGGCAGCATCACCTCGGCCGGTGCACTGGCCGATCCCATGGGCAGCGCTGTCACCCTGGACCATGGTTTCCTGCAGATGCCCTACCTCCAGCGCGTGGTCACCGACACCCACTTCGACAAGCGTGACCGGCTCGGCCGCCTGATCGTGTTCGTGGCGCGCGCAGCGCAGGACAGTGGTGACCCCGGCATCGTCGGCATCGGCGTGGACGAAGACACTGCCCTGTGCGTGGAGCCCGATGGCCAGGCCCAGGTCTACAGCGCTGATGGCGAGGGCAAGGTCTGGGTGGTCAGCCCCGGTCGCGATGCCGACCGGCTGGTCGAGGGCGAGCCATTGCGCTTCCATGCGGTGCCGGTGACGGTGGTTGCCAGCGGCAGCCGCATGCGGCTGGATGACTTCGAGGCCGATGCCGATTACCAGGCGGTGGCCGACATCAATGACGGCGAGCTTGAGTTCACCCGTCGGTAGTGCCGGTCGCTGGCCGGCAACTCGCCTGCGCTGATGCGCCCCTTGCCGGGCAGAGGCCGGCATTACCCTGCAATCCATTCCCTCGATCTGCTGGAGACGTACCCGATGAAACTGCGCCTTGCGCTGTCCGCGCTGTTGTCCCTGCCGCTGCTGGCCCAGGCCGCGCCGGCGGCTTCGCCGCTGCTGGTCATCCATGGCGGTGCCGGTGTCGAGCGCAAGGATCTGTCACCGGCCGAAGAGAAGGCCGCGCGTGAGGCGCTGCGTGCCGCGCTGCTGAAGGGCCATGCCGAACTGGCCGCCGGCCGTCCGGCGCTGGCCGCCGTCACGGCGGCGATCACCGTGCTTGAGGACGATCCCACCTTCAATGCCGGCAAGGGGGCGGTGTTCACCCATGACGGCCGCAACGAGCTGGATGCTGCGGTCATGGACGGTGCCACCCAGGCCGCCGGCGCGGTGGCCGGCGTGCAGCGGGTGCGCAACCCGATTCTGCTGGCGCAGACGGTCATGCAGAAGTCCAGGCACGTGATGATGGTCGGGCAGGGTGCCGAGGCGTTCGCAGTGGAGCAGGGCACGGTGTTGGTCGATCCGTCCTACTTCCGCACCGAAAAGCGCTGGCAGCAGCTGCAGCGTGCACTGAAGGAAGAGGCCAGCGGCCAGGCGCACGCCGATCTGGAGACCGCAAGACACTTCGGTACCGTCGGCGCGGTCGCGCTGGATGCGCAGGGGCAGCTCGCAGCAGGCACTTCCACCGGCGGCATGACCAACAAGCGCTATGGCCGGGTGGGTGACTCGCCGATCATCGGTGCCGGCACATGGGCCGATGCGCGCTGCGCGGTATCAGGCACCGGCTGGGGCGAGTACTACATCCGCACGGCCGCCGCGCACGAGATCTGTGCCCGCATGCGCTACCAGGGGCAGACCCCGGAACAGGCCGGCAAGGGCGTGATCAACGAGACGATTCCGCAGATGGGCGGCGACGGCGGCGCGATCGTGCTCGCTGCAGACGGAAAAATGGCCACGCCCTTCAACACCCAGGGCATGTATCGGGGCTGGATCGGCGCCGACGGTGTCCCGCATGTCGCAATTTTCGCCAGCGAGAGCCTGCCGGTCCCCGGGCAATAACCTTGCGTATCAATGGGTTTGCGACAACGTGTGAAAAAGATGGAAAAAAGCGTTGACAGGCCTCCGTCCCATCAGCAGAATAAGCGGCTCACCACCACACACCGCAACGCTTCGGCGGCAACGGAATGGGGTGGTAAGGAGGGATACCCAAGCGGCCAACGGGGGCAGACTGTAAATCTGCTGGCTTACGCCTTCGGTGGTTCGAATCCACCTCCCTCCACCAGTTTCACGTTGTGACATTCCCGGCGCGGGAGTAGTTCAATGGTAGAACCTCAGCCTTCCAAGCTGATGGTGCGGGTTCGATTCCCGTCTCCCGCTCCATTGAATGAACTTTGAATCTTATCGAGTTCATGTCATAATGCAAAACTCGGCTCACGTAGCTCAGTCGGTAGAGCACTTCCTTGGTAAGGAAGAGGTCGAAGGTTCGATTCCTTTCGTGAGCACCATCTTAAGCATCACCTCTCAGACGAATTCGAGATAAGCAGCCATGGCCAAGGGTAAGTTCGAGCGCACCAAGCCGCACGTCAATGTCGGCACCATCGGTCACGTCGACCACGGCAAGACCACGCTGACCGCCGCACTGACCAAGATCGGTGCCGAGCGCTTCGGTGGCGAGTTCAAGGCA